>JBFWJK010000001.1:0-67725 GCA_050253255.1 Desulfobacteraceae bacterium
AGAAACGACTTCTCCTTTTCTTTCGAATATGGAGAATAAAGAGTAAAATTTCCTGAAATGTAGGTTTCAAGTTCTTTTAAAGAGGGATCTGTTCCAATGAATATTTTAAAATTTTTTAATGACTCTTCAAGCTCTGTCTTTTTAATATTTTTATCTCCGAAACAGAACTCCTTGTCTTCATCAAAAGCCCCGTAATATGACAAAGACATGTCTATTGCCCTTAAAAGTCCGTCATAACCCATGTCATCATTGAACTCCGGATAATTTCTCTTTTTTACTTCCTTAAAAAAATCCTTTTTTAAATTCTGTTTTGAAGCACATGAGAAGAAGCAAAGAACAAAAACCAGGAATAGAATAAATTTTTTCATATTTCTCCGCAAAAAATTTTATTTATTTTAAGCCGTTTTAAAAAAAGCTCATCATAATTATCAAATGCATTTGTTTTAAACTTGTTTAAAATTTTTGATGAATATGCACCCGGAACCAACTTATATTTATCATCTTCATAAAAAAGTGCAGCATCAACGCTGTTATGAAGATTTTTCATTAATTTTTCTGTTAATCTAAAATCAGGCTCAACTGAATTTAAATCAAATACAATGACATCTTTATTTTCCATAAAAAAAAGACCTGAATAAATAAATGAAAAAAAGGAATTTTCCATAAATGGAACAATTACAGAATATGAAAGCGCATCAAAAACTTCAGGACTTTGAGATACAATAACCGTTTTTTTAAAAAATCCGGCTGCAGCATCAATGTCTTGTTTGATTTTTGAAATATTTTGTTCTTTATTGTGAATAAGAACAAGACCGTAATCATTCATATTTAAATTTCATTGTTGAAGGTATTTGTCAAACGTCCTATTATCTGTGATAACTTTTATATCACCGGAGTCATAAAATGAAAGAAAAACGTGTAATTCTAAATGAAAATGAAATATCAAGAATGCTTACAAGAATGGCCTATGAAATTCTTGAAAAGGTTTCTGCTCAAAAAAATCTTGCAGTAGTAGGAATTTACACAAGAGGAGCTTTTCTTGCAAAAAGACTTAAAAAAATAATGGATGAAATAGCAGGCTTTGATTTTCCAATTGGAGAAATCGACATAAACCTTTACAGGGACGACTGGACAAGAATATCAGCACAGCCTGAAGTTAAGGAATCAAAAATTTATTTTTCCGTTGATGACAAGGAAATTATTCTTGTAGACGATGTTATTTTTACCGGAAGAACAACAAGAGCTGCAATAGATGCGCTTCTTGATTTTGGAAGACCGAGCAGGATAATGTTTGCCGCACTCATTGACAGAGATCACAGAGAACTTCCCATCCAGCCGGATGTCACAGGTAAATTTATTGAGACTGAAAAAAATGAGAGAGTCAATGTTTTTGTAAAAGAAGCTGACGGTGAAGATATGGTATTTATAACCGGAGAAAATTAATGGGACTAAAGGAACATAAAAAAAAAGCATTGAAAAAACTAAATATAGCTGTTGTGACTGTTTCCTCATCAAGAAATGCAAAAACTGATAAAAGCGGTGAATGGATTGAAAAAAGAATAAAAAAGGAAGGCCATCTTCTATCAAAAAGAATTGTTGTAAAAGATAATTTTACAGAAATAAGTTCAGCTGTAACTGATCTGATTTTTTATGATAATCCCCACTGCATAATCACAACCGGTGGAACAGGGCTTTCAAAAGACGATATCACAATAGAAACATTATCACCCCTTTTTTCAAAAGAGCTTACAGGTTTTTCGGCTGCCTTTACTTATATAAGCATGGAACAGATCGATTCTGCAGCTATTTTATCAAGAGCAAAGGCCGGAATTGTAGGAGAAACTGTTGTTTTCTGCATTCCCGGAAGTCTCAATGCCTGCAGACTTGCCTGCAAGGCTCTTATTTTCCCTGAAGTAGAACATATTGTACATCACATAAGATCTTGAAATAAGGAGAAATCATGGACGAATTAAAAAAATTTATTGAAGAATGGAAAGACTCCGGAGCAAAAACAAAGGAAAGTTTTATTGTTTTCAAAGACCTTCTTGAATCAAAGGGAGATGTTGAACTCAAGCTCAATGCAAGACCTGGAATAAGTTATTCCTTGAGGGGAAAGAAAAAAGGGCAGTCAAGGCCTTTGTTTGTACTTCTTGATGTAATAGATGATGACCCTTCTGAAAGATGGCTTTCAGTATGTTTTTACGGAGATACAATAAATGATCCTGATGAGCAGGGTGACTTTGTTCCCGGAGGTCTTCTTGGTGAAGACGGACACTGCTTTGACCTTGATGAAGGAACAGATGAAACTACATCATATATTAAAAAAAGAATTGAAGAAGCATACCAGCAGGCTAAATAAACCAACCGGAGATTTTAATAACCATGAAAATTAAAAAAGCTGTTTTTCCGGTTGCAGGTCTTGGAACAAGATTTCTTCCTGCAACAAAGGCCATGCCAAAGGAAATGCTTCCTGTAGTCGACAAGCCGCTTATTCAGTATGCAGTTGAAGAAGCCCTTCAAGCCGGAATAGAACAGATTATTTTTGTCACAGGACGCGGTAAAAGCGCGCTTGAAGATCATTTCGACTATTCATACAGACTCCAGAATACCCTTCTTACCAAGGGAAAGGACAAGCTTCTTGAAAGTGTAATAAATCTTGTTCCTGAATCAGGGACAATTATTTACACAAGACAAAATGAAGCAAAAGGGCTTGGACACGCAATCTGGTGCGCAAGGGATATTGTGGGTGATGAGCCTTTTGCAGTTTTACTTGCAGACGACCTTATAAAATCTGAAAAACCTGTTTTAAAACAGATGATAAATGAGTTTGACAGGGTAAGGGCATCAATTGCAGCAGTTGAGGAAGTTGATCCAAAACATACTGACAAATACGGAATAGTGGATGCCGATGAAATTGGAAACCGTCTTGTTCAGGTAAAAAAAATGGTTGAAAAACCAAAACCTGAAGAGGCTCCTTCAAATCTTGCCATTATTGGAAGATATATTCTTACACCTAAAATTTTTGAAATTCTCCAAAATACTGAAAAAGGTGCAGGAGGAGAAATTCAGCTTACTGATGCAATGTCAAAACTTATGGAATATCAGCCTGTTTACGGATACAGATTTAAAGGGAGAAGATTTGACTGCGGAAGCAAGGCAGGCTTTCAAAAGGCAAATTTTGCATTCTGCATGGATCAGCCTGAAATCAAAGATGAACTTCTTGAGTTCATTAAAGATTATATAAAGTGATTTAAAGAAATTAAAATACAAAAAAAACAGGGTGCTTTCTTAAAAAGAGCCACCCTGTTTTTCTTAAGCTGTATCAATTGTTTTTCAGCTGTTTTTTCAGCAGACTTTTATCATCCAGTTAAAAGGATCTGGCTTTCTTCCGTATTGAACATCAGTGAGAAGATCAAAAAACTTTGCTGATATTTCTCCTGTTTTTCCGTCACCCACAACTATTTTTTCATCACCGTATGCAATTTCTCCAACCGGAGATATAACAGCAGCTGTTCCGCTTCCGAAAACCTCATCGAGCTTTCCGCTCTTATGAGCCTTAATTACATCATCTATTGCAATTCTTTCCTCACGGACCTTGTATCCTTCTTTTTTTGCCATCGCGATTACAGAGTCCCTTGTTATTCCCGGAAGTATGCTTCCTGTGAGCTTTGGAGTCACAATTTCTCCGTCAATGACAAAGAAAATATTCATTGAGCCGACTTCTTCAATATATTTTTTTTCTATGCCGTCAAGCCATAAAACCTGGTTATATCCTTTTTTTGCCGCTTCTTCGGAAGCATAAAGACTTGCTGCATAGTTTCCGGCAGTTTTTGCTTCTCCCACCCCACCAGGAACGGCTCTTACATAATCCTTTGTAACCCATATTTTAACGGGATCAAAACCTGCTGAATAATAGGCGCCTACCGGGCACATTATTATAAAAAATCTGTAATGATCAGATGCTTTTATTCCCACATATTCATCTGTTGCAATAATTGCAGGTCTTATATACAGAGAAGTTCCTTCCTTTGATGGAACCCAGTCCTTATCAATATTTATGAGCTCTTTTAACGAATTTAAAACAAACTCACCGTCAAATTCAGGAATACACATTCTTTTTGCAGATCTGTTCATTCTCCTGAAATTTTCATCTGCTCTGAAAAGAACTATTTCGCCTTCGGGATTTTTATAAGCTTTGAGCCCTTCAAAAATTGCCTGGGCATAGTGAAAGACAGATGTTGCCGGAGAGACTGTAAAAGGGCCGAAAGGGACAATTCTTGGATCATGCCACCCAAGTCCTGTTTCATAATCCATAATAAACATGTGATCAGTGAAGATTTTTCCGAAACCAAGCTGGTCCTCAGCAGGTTTTTCCTTTAGTTGATTAGATTTGGTGATTTTTAAATCCATGGCCGCTGCTCCGTTAATTGGGATTTGACTTAAATTTTATTAAAACAATATAAGTATTTTTTAAAAAAAATTTCAAGAGCTGATTTGACTTTTAGCGAATTAATGGTATTTTCACTTGAACTGAGCGTTTCATATTTTTAATATTGAAATATTTATAATGAATTAACGGAGATACAAAAATGACAGAAGATATAAAAGCCGAAATTAAACCTGTAGAACTGAATGAAAACAGCACATTTCAGTTCAGATGCCATCCGGGAGTGAGCTGTTTTACAAACTGCTGCAGAAATATTAATATAATGCTTACCCCCTACGACATAATCAAACTGAAAAATAAAATGGAAATAGATTCTTCAGAGTTTCTTGCAGTTTATACTGAACCAAACCTTCTTGAAAAAACTGACCTTCCTGTAATTACAATGAGAATGCTTGATGATGAAAAAAAATCATGTCCTTTTGTAAGAGACGGTGAAGGCTGCATCATTTATGAGGAGAGACCGACAATCTGCAGATATTATCCTGTGGGATTTGGTGCCTTAAGCCACAAAATGCAGGAAAATGAAGACAAGGATTTCTTTTTTCTCATCAGGGAGCCGATGTGTAAAGGCCACCTTGAAAAAAATGAAATGACAGTAAAAGAATGGCGTCAGGATCAGGGAATTGAAGAAAGAGACAGAATTAATTCAGGATGGATGGATCTTGTTGTCAGAAAACAGACAACAACCACTACAATGAAGTTTACTGAAAAAAGTAAAAAGCTCTTTTTCATGGTCTGTTACAATATTGATGCATTCAGAAGATTTGTATTTGAAAGCGGATTCAAGGACATGTACAACCTCGATGAAACTCTTCTTGAAAAATTCAATGATGATATAGAACTTCTTCAGTTCGGATTTGCATGGCTGAAGGCAATGTTTTTTCAGATAGATCCTTCAGGTCTTTTCCAGGTTGACAATGACAAGGCTGAAGAAAGATTAAAAAAATAAAATTTAAAGCTCCGGGCTTTTCAGGCATATCAAATACATAAAAATGAAAAAGCCGCAGATTCTGCGGCTTTTTTTGTTATATGCAAGTAATTAAATACTGTTACTTGTTGTTGAAATAATCTTTTGTGGTTTTAACAATAACAGGTGTAAGAGCAATAAGAGCTATGAGGTTTGGAAATGCCATAAGACCATTGAAAACGTCTGCAATTGTCCAGACAAGGTTAAGTTTAAGCATTGCACCAATTCCTGCAAAAAGTACAAATACGGCTCTGTAAGGCATTATGGCCTTTTCTCCGAAAAGATATTCAATCGATTTCTCTCCGTAGTAGCACCATCCAAGAATTGTTGAAAAAGCAAAAAGAACAAGACCTATTGTTACAATGTACTCGCCCCCGGGAACAGCTGAAAGCTGGAAGGAGTATGTTGTAAGGTCGGCACCGTTTTTGCCTGTTGTCCATGCGCCTTTGAGAACAATAACAAGACCGGTCATAGTACATACAATAATTGTATCAATAAAAGTCTGGGTCATTGAAACAAGAGCCTGTGTTACAGGATGTTTTGTCTTTGCAGCTGCAGCAGCAATAGGAGCACTACCAAGACCTGATTCGTTAGAGAAAACCCCTCTTGCAACACCCATTCTGATTGTAAGCATTACAGCAGAACCTGCAAAACCGCCTGTAGCAGCTGTAGGGTTGAATGCATGGTGAAAGATTATTCCAAATGCTGCAGGAATATCAGAAAAGTTAACTATAAGAACAATCAGACAGCTTATTACATAGAAAAGAACCATAAAGGGAACTATAAAACCGGTAACCCTTCCTATACTCTTGATACCTCCAATAACAACAAGTCCGACAAAAACCATTGTTACAAGACCTGTAACCCAGAAAGGTACATTGAAGTTTGCATTAAGGGCATCGGCCATGGAGTTGGACTGAACCATATTTCCAATACCAAAGGCTGCAACAGCTGCAAATATTGCAAAAAGAACGCCCATCCACTTCCAGCCGAGTCCGTTTGTAATATAATACATAGGACCGCCGCACATGTTTCCGTTGTCATCCTTTTCCCTGTACACAACAGCAAGAACAGCCTCGCCGTATTTGGTCGCCATACCGACAAGTCCTGTAATCCACATCCAGAACAGGGCTCCCGGTCCGCCAAGAGCGATTGCTGTAGCAACACCTGCGATGTTACCTGTACCGACTGTAGCAGACATGGCTGTCATCAGAGCCTGAAAATGAGAAATATCTCCTTCTTCGTCATCATCATCTTCTTTTCTCTTGATAAAAGCCAGGTAAAGTGATTCTCCAAGAGTTGTAAACTGAAGTCCTTTTAATCTTACGGTAAGCCATAGACCTGTTCCAACAAGCAGTACAAGAAGCGGTGCACCCCAGATCCATCCGCTGAGCATACCCATAAAATTTTCCAGAGATTTCAGAAAAGCGTCCATAAACCTCTCCCCTTTTTAATTTGGTTTACATTAATGTCAAATCTATTATCATAAGCAATTAACCTTCGGGAAAAAACAGTTCTTTTTTATCAAGTTTCAGAATATCAAAAAATTAAATTAAAAATATTAAATTTTTTGACTGAAACTAACTAAAAACACTGTTTTTGATCTCCAACTAAATAATATGCTCGAAACATATAGCTCTGTAAACTTTTTTTTAAAAAAATACACAATGAAAGGCTAACCATGAAAAAAATTATTATTTCGTTTTTTATTATTGCACTTGCAGCAGGAGCAGGGGCTTACTTTTATTTGGCAAAAGCTCCGATACTTTTATCTTCAACCCCCGAACAGATGCTCCCAAATGATACAACATTTTTTGTGCAGATAAAAAATCTGGAAAAAAATATTGAAAAAATCCGTAACAATAATCTTGGGAAAAATATCGAAAAAATTGATTTTATTTCAACAGCTCAAAAAATGGAACTTCCTCAGGAAACCATAGAACAACTTGAAAAGCTCAAATCCGCTCTTGACTCAAAGGTAAATCAGAAAATATTTTATAATTTTTTCGGCAAAAATTTTTCCATTGCTCTTGTTTCGATTGATTTTGAATCCCCTTCAGGTAAAGACTTCCGCCCCCAGGATGCTAAGGCAGCACTGCTGATAGAACCGAGAACAAATGCAAAATTTTCTCAGATGATATCCGAGACAATACCTGAAATAAAGACAAAACAGGACTATGAATACAACGGTACTACGATTACCGGCGCATCATATAAAGATTCATTCGACTTTTACCATTTTGTAAAAAATGAATATATAATACTTACTTTCAACCTTGAAACAGCTCAAAAAATTGCTGATGTAAAAAAAGATGAAAACTCTCTTGCCTCAACAAAAAGGTTTGCTGACATAAAAAATAAAATAAATTCTGATGAAAGAGATTTCTTTTTCTATGCTGATACACAAAAAGTATACTCAAAAATAGAAGAAGCCGCACAAAAAGAGGAGTTCGAATTTCTGGTAAATGTCAGAAAAAGACTGAATAAAGATCTCAAGTCTGTTGTTTTATGCGGTTTTAACAGATCGGACTCATACTATGAATCAATTTCTGATGTTGAGCTCAGTTATGAAAATACTGTCCCTGGAGAAAATGCAAAAAGATTTTTATCAATGGTTCCTCAAAATCCTGTTACATTTTCATGGCAGAACAATTTTGATTTAGAAAAAATCATAAAGGACTTTTTAAACGACCAGGAAAAAATAGACAGTTTTGAACAAAGACTTTTAACTGAAGCTCAAATTGACCCGCAGGCTGTTTACAGCGGATTCAAAGGTGATCTGGGACTTATTTTCACAGATACAGATACCCAGGGAATGTTTCCGGTGCCTTATATAGCTTTTGTCTTTGATAAAAAAGCAGGCCCTGTCTTTGAAATGTGCCTTGATTCAATACAGAGAGAAAAAAACAATTCCATTCCAGTTCAGGATAAAACATTAAACAATATTCAAATCAAATCGGTTCCTCTTCCTCTTGGCAAGGCAATAGAGCCTTCATGGGGGTATTTTAACGATTATTTCATAGTTTCAATGAATACTTTGATTTTTCAGGAAATCATCGATGCGGCAGACTCCGAAAACTCAATAGAAAACAATAAAAATTTTCAGTTTGTCAAAAAACATCTTCCAGATGAATTCAACATGGTTTCATTTTTAAACACAGTAAAATTTCTTGATAATCTTAAATCTTCAGGAGAATCTCTTCTCAGATTTGCAGCCTTCAAAGCCCCTCACATGACAGAAAAAGGGAACATATTTCTAGATGAAGTTTTTGTTCCTGTCTGCGACGGACTTAAAGTTTACGAGGCCTTTGGTAATGCTTCAGTATTTGAAAAAGACAAACTTTACGGTACAGGAATAACAAAAAAATCTGAATAAAACAAAAACCCTTCAGGTTTATCCCTGAAGGGTTTTTAATTCCTGCAAAAATCAGTCTATAAAAATTCATACAAGACAGATAAGCAGAGTTTTACTTATCAGGGTAGTAAGTTGCAGCTGCATTGTCAGACTCCCAGACTGTAACCCTTGAAACACTTATATCATTATTGTCAATTTTCTTTTCAATTTCATCTGCAATATATTTTGCAAGAATTTCTGAAGAAGCATTGACATTTTTAAAAGGTTCCAGCTCGTTCAGATACTTGTGGTCAAGATAACCAAGAATTTCCCTTAAATATTTTTTTATTATCCCGAAATCTATAACAACTCCGAATTCATTGAGTTTGTCAGACTTTATATAAAGCTCTGTTCTCCAGTTATGGCCGTGAAGATTTTCACATTTTTCAGTAACGTTTGAAAGACGGTGCGCCGCTGCAAAACTTCCTGTAACTTTAAGTTCGTACATATTAAAATCCCTTTAAAAGATTCTTTAATTTATTTGAAATCTTGTTTTCATCAAGCTTGTTAAATTCCTTTAAAAGCTTTTCCTGTTTCTTGTTTATGCCGGTGGGTGTCTTTATATGGAAAATTACAATCTGATCACCCCTTTGTCCTGTCCGGAGTGAAGGAACACCTTCATTTCTAAGTCTTATTTTATCGCCGAACTGGGTACCTCTGGGTATTTCAATTTCAAGCTCGCCGCTTATGGTTGGAATTGTAATCTTGTCTCCCAGAGCTGCCTGAATAAATGTAATATCAACATAACAGATCAGGTCAGAGCCTCTTCTTTCAAAATGTTTGTGAGACTTTACCCTTATAAAGATATAAAGATCTCCGTTTGGTCCACCACCTGTTCCTGCTTCACCTTCACCTGAAAGCCTCAGTTTTGAACCGTTATCAACCCCTTTTGGGATTTTTAATGAAACCTTTCTCTTTTTCTGAACAATTCCCCTTCCTCTGCATTCCCTGCACGGGTCCTTGATTATGGAGCCTTTACCCTTGCAATATGGACATGCTGACCTTACTGTGAAAAAGCCCTGTGATTCTGTATACTGCCCTGAGCCTCCGCAGCCCGGACATACTTCAGGAGAAGTTCCGGGTTCGCTTCCTGTTCCGGAACATCTTTCACATTTCTCATTCTTGAGAAGCTCAAGCTCCTTGTCTGCACCAAACACAGCTTCTTCAAATTCTATTTCAAGATCATACCTTAAATCAGAACCTCTGGCTGCACCTGACCGCCTTCTTCTTCCTCTTCCAAAACCGAAAAATTCCTGAAAAATATCCCCGAAATCTGAAAAAATATCATTAAAATCTCCTGCTCCTGAAAAACCTGCACCGTTCAGACCTTCATGGCCGTACTGGTCGTAAATTTTTCTTTTTTCCACATCGGATAAAACAGCATACGCTTCGGATGCTTCCTTGAATTTTTCCTCTGCCTCACTGTCTCCGGGATTTCTGTCCGGATGATACTTCATTGCAACTTTTCTGTATCTTTTTTTCAAGGTGTCGGAATCAACATCCTTTTCAACCCCTAAAATCTCGTAATAGTCTTTTTTTGTTGTCATTATGAAAAACCTGAGCTTTATGTTTGTTGTTTAAAGTTTAAGTTTGTGCTAAAGATTTTGCCGTTCTCAATTAAAATTGGCTTCCGACCTTAATTTTCCGGAAGCCAAAATTTCATATAATAATTAATACATTAAACGGTATTGTCAATGAATAAGAATGAACGACCATTTATAAAAAGCATGTTCGACAAAATTGCACCCTGGTATGATTTCCTCAACAGATTCTTAAGCCTCAGACAGGATGTGTCATGGAGAAGAAAGGCTGTAAAGTCTCTAGAACTTGACCATAAAAACCCGAAAATACTTGATATGGCCTGCGGAACCTGTGATATAGGGCTTGAAATTTTAAGACAGAACAACAGTGCACATATAACAGGTGCGGATTTTTCATGGGAAATGCTTAAGTTTTCAAAGAAAAAAATACGTCTTAAAAATAAATCAGAAAATTTTTCCCTGATATCTTCAAACGCTCTTTTTTCTCCTTTTAAAAATGAAATTTTTGACGGAATCACAATAGCATTCGGAATAAGAAATATTGTGAACAGACAAAAAGCCCTTGAAAATTTCTATTTATCACTAAAAAAAGGGGGAAAAATTGCAGTTCTGGAGCTGACAACTCCTGAAAACAGATTCTTGAAGACTCTTTACCTTTTGTATTTTTTAAAAATACTTCCTTTTATCGGAGGCCTTTTTTCAAAAAACTACCATGCATACTCGTATCTGCCTGAATCTGTCATAAATTTCCCGTCTTCAGGTGAATTTTTAAAAATTATGGAAAAAGCAGGTTTTAAAAATGTGGAATATAAGAATTTTACATTCGGAATCTGTACTCTTTTTACCGGCGAAAAATAACAAAACTGCCCGGAAACCGTTTTTTCCGGGCAGCAGATTTATCAGTTTTTCATCTTTATGATTGTATTTTCAACATTTTTGTCGTTCTTAAAAGGATAATCTATTGAATAATGAAGCCCTCTGCTCTCTTTTCTTTTTCTTGCACACTTTATTATAAGCTCTGCAACAAGGGCAATATTTCTCAGCTCTATAAGGTCAGGAGTCACCTTGAAATCCCAGTAATATTCGTTAATCTCCTCCTGAATCGCCTTTATTCTTCTTTTTGCCCTTTCAAGTCTTTTGTCAGACCTCACTATTCCGACATAATTCCACATGAAGAGCCTGATTTCATCCCAGTTATGGGAAACCATTATTGCTTCGTCACTGTCTGTTGTTCCTGATTCATCCCATACAGGAACATCCTCAATGGGAATACTGAAATCAGTCGAACCAAGTGCATCTTTCGAAGACCTGTCGGCATAGACAAGAGCTTCGAGAAGAGAGTTGCTTGCAAGCCTGTTTGCTCCGTGAAGTCCGGTACATGCAGTTTCACCTACCGCATAGAGATTTTTTATGTCCGAGTGCCCGTTAAGGTCGGTTGCAACTCCTCCGCACATGTAATGTGCCGCCGGAACAACAGGAATATAATCCTTTGTCATGTCAATATTGTATTCAAGGCATTTCTCATAGAGATTTGGAAATCTTTTTTTCACAAAGTCAGGATCTTTATGAGTAATATCAAGAAAAACAGAATCATCTCCCGATTTTTTCATTTCATGGTCTATTGCTCTTGCCACAACATCTCTGCACGCAAGATCTTCGAGAGGGCTGTATTCCTTCATGAATCTCTTTCCTCTTGCGTCCCTTAAAACAGCACCTTCTCCCCGCACAGCCTCCGATATGAGAAAGTTCTTTGCCTTCGGATGAAAAAGACAGGTCGGGTGAAACTGTACAAACTCCAGATTCGCAACACTTGCTCCGGCTCTGTATGCCATTGCAATTCCGTCACCTGTGGCTACATCTGGATTGCTTGTATAAAGATAAACCTTTCCGCTTCCTCCGCAGGCAAGAACAGTTTTTCTCGCACTGAAGCTTTTAACCTCATTTGTGTTCTTGTCTAGAATATATGCACCGCTGCATTCCCTTTCGCAGGTGGTTACAATTACGCCCCTGTTTATTACTGTTGATTTTGTAATCAGATCTATTGCTATATGGTTTTCATAAACATCTATATTCGGGTGTTTTTTTACCTTTTCAACAAGCACATTCTGAATTTCCCTGCCTGTCATGTCAACTGAGTGGACTATCCTTTCCGCAGAATGCCCCCCTTCTCTGCCGAGATCCAGCTTTGTCTCATCTGTTTCAACCCGGTCAAATCTTACACCCATTTCTATGAGTTCCTGAATCATATGAGGACCCTCGGAAACAACCATTTCAGTAACTTCCCTGCTGCAGAGACCGTCGCCTGCCTCAAGGGTATCCTTGACATGAAGCTCAAAGGAGTCCTTGTCATCAAAAACAGAGGCCACACCTCCCTGTGCCTTTGAAGTGTTTGTTTCAAAAATATCTTTCTTTGTTACAATACTAACCTTTCCGCTGTCAGCTACCTTGAGAGCGAACATAAGACCGGCAACTCCGCTTCCTATAACAAGAAAATCTGTTTTTATCTCCATCACAATTCTTTCATCTAATATTTAGTAGTAAAGATTTCTTTTTTTCTTTCTTGTACTCATTCCGATTATAAAACCAAGAAGAAGTACACCGGCTCCTGCAAGAAATATTTTTATGTTTCTTTCCATCAGTTTTGACTTAAGTTCCGAGGCTGCATTATTTTTTTCTTCGAGAAGCTTTGACTTTTCCTCATATTCATTTTTGAGTTCAAGATAGTTTGCAGACTCTTCCTTGAGGCTTGTATATTTGACGTTAAGATCTTCAAATTCTTTTCTGACAGAATTGAGCTCTCTTTTTAATTCGGAATTTTCCTCTCTCAGGCTATTGAGCTCCTCTTTGTTCTTTTCATTTTCCCTGGAAAGAGTTTCAAATTTAGATGTAAGTGAGGAAAGCTTCTGAAAATTTGGCTGCTCATCTTTTAAAAACCTTGTAAGAACATAGCCTTCCACTCCGTTTCTTCTTTTAACCTTTGTCCACTGATCTCCGTATTCAAGGACCTCAAGTCTTTCTCCTGAAGGTATCATTCCGACAATTTTATGTTCTGTTCCCATCCCTGTCCGCAATGTTATTTCAAAATTATCTGTAACATAAAGAGATGCTGCAATAACTTCCGACGTCAACGAAAAAAATATTAAAAACAAAATAATTTTTTTCATGTTCTTTTCCTTTTTATTTTAAATTATTTTTCTTTTAAGTTTTTATTAAAAATATAGAATTTCTTGAAAAAATTTTAATTGTCAATATGATATTATCGCTTTAAAACCAGAAATCAAAAAATTTATCAAGGTAATACAGATGATAACTTATGATTTGATTTGTGAAAACGGACATTCTTTTGAAGGCTGGTTTGAAACAGGCAGTGATTTCGACTCACAGCTTGAAGCAGGTCTTCTTATATGTCCATTATGCGGTAACATATGTATTTCCAAACAGTTAACACCTGTAGGATATTTAAAAAAAACAAGTTCTTCTCTTTCTCAAAAAAAATCTGAGGCAGATGAAAACCTTAAATTAATAGAAGAATCTTTGCAAAAAATTTCTTCATATGTGGAAAAAAACTTTGAAAATGTAGGGCATGACTTTGCAAAAACTGCTTTAAAAATTCATTACGGCGTCGAAGAACCTAAAAACATAAGAGGAAGTGCAACAGAAGAAGAGAAAAAAATACTTGAAAAAGAAGGTGTTCAGTTTTTAGATATACCCTTAATTAAAAAGAATGATGTTATATGACCAAAAAAAAAACAGCCAATAAAAGCGGCGGAAATTTAAAAAAATTTTTTATTTCCATTTTTGTACTGACTTTTTTTTGCATATTTTCTTTTATAAGTTTGTATCTTTTCTTTCCTCCTGAAAAAAAAGATCTTAAAGATAATTATTCAGCAAAAAAAACTTCAAAGAAAATCAGCGTAAAAAAACCTTTAAAAAACAGTATTGATAAAAAAGTTCTTAAAACAGACAATGGTTTTTTGTATGAAATTTATGACAAGGCTGAGGAAAAATCGATTCCTGACCAGAAAACAGATTATCAGGGTCTTCCCAGAATCTGCATAATTATTGATGATATCGGCTTTGACAAAAAAAATGCATACGAACTGTCAAATATGGGAATAAACATTACGCTTTCAGTTCTTCCATTTACTCCGTTTGCAAAGGAAATCATAAAAAAAGCATCCAATTCAGATACTGAATTCATGGTTCATATTCCAATGGAACCTGTAGAATATCCTGAAATTGACCCTGGGCCTGGAGCTCTTTTATCTACAATGAACCCTGATGAAATTATCAAAAATCTTAAAAGAGATCTCGATTATCTGCCTTTTATAAAAGGAGTCAATAATCATATGGGTTCAAAACTTACTGCAAATTCCGATATAATGAATCAGGTCTTTACAATAATAAAAAAAAGAGATCTGTTTTTTGTTGACTCTCTTACAAACCCTGAAAGCAAATGCATGGGTGCAGCAAGAATGTTTAAAGTCGATTTTGCCAAGAGAGATGTCTTTCTCGATAACATTCAAAATGTTGAATATATTGAAGGACAGATTCAAAAACTCAAGAAAATTGCTGTTCACAGAGGCTATGCAGTTGGAATAGGACATCCATACAATTCAACAATAAAAGCTCTTAAAAAAAATATTTCCGAAATGAAAAAAGAGTTTGTATTTGTAAAAGCCTCATCTGTTGTGAAACAGATCCAATAGTGTTATATAGTTATCTGGCCGAAAATCTGACCACTTTTTTCTGGTCAGAAACGTCGTATAAGAATTTTTTAAACTTATATATTTAACTGATTTATTAAAGCAGATAAAAAATGAAAAGACTTAAAATTAAAGAAATAAATTCAAACGACAATCCTCCTGAAAAAGCCCTTATCGGGGGCTGGGTAAGGACAAGAAGGGATTCAAAGACTTTTTCATTCATCGAACTCAATGACGGATCCTGCCTTTCAAATATTCAGATAATTGCAGATTCATCCCTTGATGACTATGAAAACATAACAAAACTCACAACCGGATCATGTATTTCGGTTTTTGGTAAAATAGTCGAATCACCCGGAAAAGGTCAGAAATGGGAAATTCAGGCAGAAAACATTGAAATTCACAACAATGCCCCGGAAGATTTCCCTCTGCAGAAAAAGAGACATTCAGACGAATTCCTTAGAACAATAGCCCATTTAAGACCAAGAACCAATAAATTCGGTTCCGTTTTCAGAATCAGAGCCGAGCTTTCCCATGCAGTACACTCCTACTTTTACGAAAAGGGTTTTAAATATATCCATACTCCTGTTCTGACAGCTTCCGACTGTGAAGGTGCGGGTGAAATGTTTTCGGTTTCATCTGATGCCGTAAAAAACGGTTTTTTCTTCTCAAAACCAGCAAACCTGACAGTTTCTGGTCAGCTCGAAGCTGAAATGATGGCTCTTTCACTTGGAGATGTCTATACCTTCGGACCGACTTTTCGTGCAGAAAACTCAAATACATCAAGACATGCAGCGGAATTCTGGATGATTGAACCGGAAATGGCTTTTTGCGATCTTGATCAGAACATGGACGTTGCAGAAGATTTTATAAAAAATATCATTACCAGAACAAGGAAGAATTGCAGTGAAGATCTTGAATTATTTAACAGATTTGTGGATAAAACTCTATTTGAAACTCTTGAAAACATACTGGAAAACGGATTTGTAAGGATCACTTACAAAGAGGCTGTGGAAATTTTAAAAAAATCAGGTAAAAAATTCGAGTATGACCCTGTTTACGGTGCCGACCTTCAGACAGAGCATGAAAGATTCATAACTGAGACAGAATTTAAAAAACCTGTTTTTGTATACAATTACCCAAAAACAATAAAGCCTTTTTACATGAGGCTAAACAGCGATAATGAAACAGTTGCGGCTATGGATCTCCTTGTGCCTAAAATCGGAGAGCTTATTGGAGGAAGCCAGAGAGAAGAAAGGTATGATGTTCTCCTTAAAAGAATGGAAGAATGTTCTATAAACAGGGAGGAATACTGGTGGTACCTTGATTCCAGAAAATACGGAAGTGTTTACCACAGCGGTTTCGGAATGGGGTTTGACAGAATAATGATGCTTGTTACAGGAGTTTCAAATATCAGAGACGTCATACCTTTTCCAAGGACACCCGGATCAATAGAATTTTAGTCAGCTGCTGGATAATGAAACCGAGTTTTTGCCAATAAATGATTAAGTAATTTTTTATTTTTAGATATAATTTTTTTGTGATATAAAAAACAAAATGCCGTTTAGAATAACTCAGGAGGTCACCTAAAATGGATGTTTCCAAAAAGGTTCTTATTGTAGATGATTTTTCAACAATGCGTAGGATATTGAAAAACATATTAAAACAGATCGGATTTACCAATATTTCCGAAGCAGACGACGGAAGTACAGCATGGGAAGAGTTACAGAAAAACTCCTTTGATCTTATTATCTGTGACTGGAATATGCCCAAAATGAGCGGCATTGAGCTTCTTAAAAAAGTAAGAGCAGATGACACATATAAAGATATTCCTTTTCTTATGGTTACTGCTGAAGCACAGAAGCAGAATGTTATTGAAGCAGTTCAGGCAGGTGTTTCAAACTATGTTGTAAAACCTTTTACAGCTGAATCTATTTCAGAAAAACTTGAAAAAATTATCTCCTGATTAAATAGCTCAGAAATAATTAAACTTCTTAACTATCTGAAATTATCAGGCCTTTATCTCAAAGGCCTTTTTTATTTATTAAAATTCAGCCTCCTGACATTTTTCAGTGTTTACTAAAAAAAAGATATCTGCTTTCCAAAGATTATTCTTTGGTAAACTTAATACTTATTTTATAATTTCCGGTTTCAATGTCATCAGGAATCATATCTCCGTTTTCAATCAAAAGAGTAACCACCTTTGAATTTGAAGGATCTCTGAACATTCTTTTTGTTCTTCTGTCTCTCAATCCTGTGTCAAGAACAACAGCATTTTTTCTGGAGTTTCTAAGGCCGATAACTTTTGCTTTGAGTTCTCCAGATTTAGGAGAACCTCTTCTTTTATCTCCATGCTCCATAAACCTCAAGTCAAGAGGTCTTCCAACCTTGATTTCCATTTTTATCCCCTTAAATATACTATATTATATAACTTTATGATTTCATTATCAATTAACATTATAATCGAATTTTTATTTTTAAGACTTAAATATAAAGTGAAAAATTGGAAGAAATTTTTTTGCTGAATTATGATTTATTTCAAAAATAAATCATAAATTCAGCTTTTAGTATGTTCGGGGATATGCCGGGATGTTTTATTAAAAAAAAATCAGATCCGCTATATTTAAAATTATCAAACCCGCAGGATTGAGATTAAAAAAATTTTTCTTTATCATGGTTTTGAATTCTTCAATTTTCTTCTGATTTTCTTTTTTGCAAAAAACGAGCTGTAAAGTCCCACAGGTATTAATTCACTCGGGCCGATATCATCGATAAGTACAATTTCACCTGATTTTTCATTCAGTTTTTTGTATAAAAGATTTCTTTCCTTTAGCTTTCTTGTTATCAGAAGATCCTTTTCCATATTTCTTTCAAATTTTTGAAATGCTTTAATTAAACAGGGATGAATTTTTTTATTATTTACATAAAAATCAACAGATTTTGAAATACTGCCGTCAAAATCACGGACAAGGTCAAAAACATAGCCCTTTCCATAGTTTGTTTCTACTGATCCATGATAATTTGAAATTATTGGTGAATCAATCCCTTTTTTTTGAAGATATCTGTAATATTTTATTTCCTTTTCAACAATTTTTTCTGCATATCTGCGGGAAATCTTGATGCACAATAACTCATTTGAAGGATGTACATAGCATTTCTTATAAGCTCCTTTACCAATAAAACTGTCTGAATTAAGATAAATCATTTAATTTCTTTCAAAAAACTGAAACCTGACAAATTAATTTATAAAAAAGTTACTGATCTGCAAACTCGTCCTGCTGACCGATTTTAATAATTTCCTCTGTTTCAAACTTGAGGTAAGATTTAAGCTCATCTAAAGAGTAATTTGTCAGTCTTTTTGTACCTGACAAGGTTTTTTTATCAAGCATACCAAGCCTCTGAGAAACTGCAAGAGCAGAAATCTCAAGTTTTTCTGCAGGAACCACCAAATCCGCAATTTTATTTTCTAATGCTTCTTTTGCATCAATCACAGACTTTAAAAGTAAAAGCTCTTTAGTTTTACTCCAACCTATTGCTTTACTGAGAAAAAAAGGCGCCCCTCCCTTGGAAAGCATTCCTATTTCCTGATAAATATTATAAAAAACAGTATCAGAAGAAATTATTCTGTAATCACATGCAAGGGAGATATTCATGAATACTGACAAGACATCTCCGCTGCAGACATGAATAACTAATGCATCCATGTTAACTATGTCAAGTATTGTCTGGTCAATAATATTGCAGAAACGGTGAAGTTCGTACCTGTCCATTGTATTTGTAAATCCAAAATGTCCAAGACCCATTTTTGGACATTCCATTAAAAAAAAACGGAGATATTCATCACTTCCTGATTCGCTGTATGAAGACTCAATAACAACTGTTTTAATTTCTTTATCTTTTGAAATTTCAGTAAAATAATCATGAAGAAAATCTCTGTTGTCAAAACTTATGAAGTTATGAAAAAAATTTCCTGAAAATTTAATCCAGAGACAGTTTTCTTTTAACTCAGAAACCATGAAATCAGGATAATTTACTCTGTAGCTGTTACTTTTCATCTTCCGCCACCCCACTTATAATTTCTTTTTAAAAAAATTTTTTAATAAAATGATTTTGTACCTGCAGAGAACTTAAAGTTCTTCAACCGAATCAGGATAACCTTAAATATTAAAATAAATGCTTTCTGTATGGTTAAGTATTTCTGTGGATCTATAACTTGGAAATTACAGATTATTCCTGTTATAATCCAGTTTTTAGATTCCGCCGCTTAAATATCCGGACTTATCTTTTTTTATAAAATATTAGCCGGACGGCCTTAATTAAAACTTCGGCAGTATAATTGCTGGAAAAATAATTATAAGAATACCTGAAATTCTCTGTCTTCCGGCAGCTGAAAGTGCAGTTTTCTGCTAACAGAACTTATGATCCATCTTTAACCATACATTGCTGTGTTTTTTTATTTTTTACACTCTCTTAAACACAGATAAGATTATAATATATTGAAATAATTTATAGTACATAAATAGACAGGGTATTATAAAATTATTTTTTAAGTTTTTTTTATGATTTCTTTTAAAATAAATAATAAATGAAGTTAACCGGCTCATGAAACTGGTTAACAATAATTTCCAATATAATTGACATAAAAAACCATGTTTAATATTATATAAACTGTTTTTTTAAATATCTTCAGCATTAATTCCCACAAATTATAAAGGAAAAACATGGATATTTTTGAAGATAAAAAATTTTCAGAACTTACTCTCAGAATAATCAAAGTTCTCGAGAATATGAGTGAAGACCAAAAAAAAGAATTTCTTTTTTTTATAGGTGATCAGAGAAGATTCCTCAGAAAACCATATATGATCGAAGTCAGCTACAATACCAAAAACAATGAATACAAAGATTTTGTTCTTGATATAAGCCCCGGCGGAGTATTTATAGAAACAGAAAATAATTTTTTCACTGGCCAGGAACTTTTTTTAAAGCTCAGCTTCAATAATATTGATAATCCTTTTGAAATAAAAGGATGTGTGGTCTGGCACAGTTCAAACGGTATTGGCGTAAGGTTTATATTTGAAACAAATGAACAGCAGCAGAAACTGAATAGTATTATAGAAGAGATAGATTGAAATTATAAATTCAGATATTTATCAGGTAAAACTGGAATTTGTTCAATTTTTGTGTTCAGGAAATTTTTTCCTTAAGACCCTAATTCAAGGAAATTTTATGGAATCAGTCTTGATAGCCGCCCGAGAAAGTAAAGATCTTGAAAAAATAAGCAGTGTACTCAAAAGGTATTATAAACCTGTTGTAATAACATCTCCTGATATGATGGAAAAAAACCACGCTGATTTTGATATTATGCTTCTCGATCACAATTTTACAGAAAACTCTGCAATAGATTTTTTAATGGATATAAACATACACAAAAGCGTCCCTGTTCTTTTCCTTACCCCGGATAATGACCCCCAGTGCGCAGTTGAAGCCTTGAGAGCGGGAGCTTTCAATTATATTGTAAAGGCCGGCGGTTATATTTCTATTTTGAATATTGCTATCAAGGATGCACTGAATAAGTTCAACGAAAGAATAATGCTCAAGGAAAAAATAAATGAATTACAGAAAAAAATTTATCTTCTGGAAGAAAAAACAGGAAAAAATGTAAGAGAAGAAAATAATTATCCTGATAACAGTGAACAGAATAATAATGAGACTCCTGTAAAAAAAGAACTTTCTCTGGTTGAAGAAATTATATCGAGATTCAAAAAAGGGGAAATAAACCTTCCTTCCCTTCCTCACATAAATATCGAATTTAAAAAACTTATTTCAAAAGGGGCAAGCATAAATGAACTTGCAGCTTTGTTAAAAAAGGATATTGCAATATCTTCAACCCTCATAAATATATCCAATTCTACCTTTTATAAGGGAATTGAAGAAAACAAAACAATTGAAAACGCTATATCAAGACTTGGACTGAGCACCACAAGACAATATGTCGAAGTTATATCAAACAGAAGCCTTTATACTTCAAAAAATAAAAAATATTCAGCTCTCATGGAAAAATTATGGCTTCATTCTCTTTCCTGCGCTTATGCTTCAGAGCTTGTTGCAAACATTTTAAACATTAAAACAGAAAATGATACTTTTACCCTGGGTCTTATTCACGACATAGGAAAACTTGTTCTTCTGCAGATTGTCGGAGAGCTTGAAATAAAAGGAAAGTTTACGAAAAGCCTGAGCCCTGAGGGACTTGAAGAAACTCTTAAGAACTATCATGAAAGGTTTGGAGCAGTACTTCTAAAAAGATGGTCATTTCCTGAAGAATATATAAGAGTTGCAATGTTTCATGACTCAATAGATGAACTAAAAGATCCTTCAACAGACTTTTTTATTGTTCATTTTGCAAATCTTCTTGTTAATTCCATAGGCTTTTCAATGCACGATCATGTTTACACAGATATTGAAAATTCAAAATCCTGTTACCATCTCAGGCTTAGAACCTCTGAAATTGAGGACATCAAAGTAAAAGTCATGGACTATATGGGTGTTTTCAAAAACGTTTTATAACTTATATTTCCCTTTAGGCGGGTTAAAATATCCGTGATGAAGATTTTTATAATTTTTTTTAAGGTGTTTTATTAAATTTATAATTCCAAAAGGTATTAAATCATCTGCATCATTTTCAAACATCTGCCTGAAATAAAGTTTTGGATCATAATTTAAATTTCTCCACTGAATAAAATCAATTTTTAAATCTTCAATTATTTTAAAAAGCTCTTTCATTTCAGGTTCAGTATCGGTAAATCCGGGCATATTAAGATAATTTACAGAAACAAATTTATTTTTTTTCTTTGCCCTTCTTATGGTTTCAAGCACATCCTCAAAATCATATCCAGGCCTGAAATATTTCATGTAATACTTTTTCTGAAATGAGTTCATACTTACTCTTATACTGTCAAGCCCTGCATCAAAAAGCTTTTCCATAATATCTGGAAGGCTTCCGTTCGTATTCATGTTAAGTGTGCCTTTATCAGTTTTTGATCTTATTATTTTTACTGCAGGCAGAATGACCTCCCAGGCAAGAAGCGGATCGCCTTCACATCCCTGGCCGAAACTCAAGACGCAGTTTTCTACATTTTCTATATGACTTAAAGCAATTTCAGCAATTTCTTCAGGAGAAGGAGTAAAATCTATTCTGTTCTGACAGCTTGAAATAAATTCATCCTTTTGAAGCGAAATACATCCGAGACAGTTTGCATTACAGACCCTTGAAGTAGGAAGAGGGGCTTCATATCTTTTAAGAAAAAAATTTTTAGCAGCAGGACATCCCCATTCAAGAGCACATTTTTTTAAGTGGTAAACAAGTCTGTTTTTGGGAAATATTTTAATTTTTTCGTTTAACCCTTCTTCAACTTTTTCTACAGGCATCAAGGAAAGATTTTGTCTGTCTTCTTTATCTACCTGATAAACAGCACTTACAAAATCATCATCAAGACCTCCAACTGCACCATAAGAAAAAAGCGGAAGAGGTTTTGCATCTTCATTTTCATCATAAGCGCAATTCAGAGTAATAACATATCCAGGAGAATTGAATGCCGCCACAGGAAAAATTTTTTCATTTTCTTCATAAGGGTTAAACTCAACTATTTCATAGCTTTTCGTTCTGTTGTTGAATAAAACAGGAGCCCTGTCAGGCAGAAACATAAGTTCACTGTAATCAGGAATTTTAATTGAATTTTTTTCATTTAAAACATAAAGATCATTTCCTGCCATTCCAACAGCAGAATATCCTTCAAGTTCGAAAATTTCTCCTTTTTCATTGGCCACAACAGCGCAAGCTTTATACTTCATTTATATCATCCTTAAATCAAATAAATAAAAACTATTCTTGTGCTTTATTAGAATAGTTTTATTACTGCAATTAATTTTTAACTTTACCGGATTTTTATCTTTTATTTTTAAAAGTCAGGTGTTTCCTTCATGTCAGGAGGATCAAGCAGAGAAGGTTTTATTTTTTTTATTTTCTTAAGAAGATCATCTGAAATTCTTGAGTTGTAAAATGAAAATACATTTTTTATCTGGTCTTCATCAAAACCTATGGCATCTTTTAAATTTGAGTTCTGAAAATCCGTATTTTCCAGATCTGCCATATCAAAATCGGCTCTTTCAAGATCTGCCCCGGAAAAAACAGAATTTTTTAAACTCGAATTTACAAAAGACGAATTGTTCATTTTTGAATCTGTAAAATCTGTTTCCGAAAGATCAGTTTCTATCATAACACAATTCATCATATTTGAGTTTCTTATATTACAGTTTGAAAGATCAGCCTTCCAGAAATATGCATCTTTTACGTCAGCTCCTGAAAGATTTGAAAATGAAAGATTTGCATCTTCAAAATTTCCCTTTGAAAGATTTGAAAACCTCAGATCGGCCCAGCTTAAATCAGCCCCCCATGCATAGCATCCTGAAAGATTACTGTTTCTCAAATCCATATTTCTCAAAAAACAATTGCTTATATCTATTGAACTTACTCCGAAACTGTTGAGTCTTCTTAAATTTCCCCTTATTCTTCTCGAAGCTTCTTCGCTGTTCCATCCCCTGAAATCATCTATTTCATCCTGGTATCTTCTTTTTTCAACCTTGTTTTTCCCTTTCTGCTGAAGCCAGAAAATAACAACACCAAGCATGAAAATATCAAACACAACACCATGGGCTTCTACCATCAGATCCCTTAAAAAACCTACATTATAAAAATCATAATAAAAAGTCAGTCCTGTTACAAAAAAAAGCGCAAAAACAAAAACAAAACCTGTTATAAGTATGGGATTTGTAATTATTCCTTCATATACATGATAGATATTTTTTATTCTTTCTGTCTGAAAAATAATTATAAGTAATTTAACTAAGCGATTTTTTCTTTTTATCATCTATTTTCTTCTTTATAGTTTGAAATTAAAATAAATATTGTATTTTATAATATTAACCTATATTGTGTACTGCTTTTAATTTAACAAAAAGAGAAGGTTATGAAAGAACTTAAAAATTTTCAGAAAAAGTATCTAAAAGGGCTGGCACACAATCTAAAACCCGTCGTTTTTTTAGGCCAGAACGGCGTTACACTTAATTTTCTCGAATCTGTAAACCAGGCTCTTGAAAAACACGAACTTATAAAAATAAAATTCATTGATTACAAAGAAAAAGAATTTAAAACTAAAATATGCGAATCAATAGTTAAGGAAACAAAGGCTTATTATGTATCTCTTATAGGTCATACTCTTATTTTATACAGAAAAAGCAGCGACGAAAAAAACCGTAAAATAAAACTTCCGCAAAACGAATAATATAATCTGAATTGAGAAGATAACTCAATTCAGATGCTGCTCTTTTTTATACCTGAAATAGTATGAATTCACTTTTTTTATATAATTTCTGGTTTCTGAAAACGGCGGAATTCCGTTATATCTGCTGACGTTTCCAGGTCCTGCATTATATGCTGCAAGAGCAAGATTTACGTCGCCTTTATATATATCCAAAAGTTTTTTCAGGTATTTTGAACCGGCCATTATGTTTTCTGAAGGGTCAAAAGGGTTTTTTACCTTGTATTTTTTTATCACCGAAGGCATCAGCTGCATCAGACCCTTTGCTCCTTTTTTTGAAACAGCATTTTTTATAAAACTTGATTCAGCTTTAATAACAGCCTTTATAAGTTCCTTTTCAACAGAAGTCACTACAGAAACGTATTTCAAAATATTGTTAAGATGAGTATCCGTAACAAAAAATCCGTATCCATCTTTTGAATCCGACTCCTTCATGTAAAATTTATAATCAGGTGATGTCGGAGTATTTGTAAAAGACAGAATTCCGTTTTCATCCACATAAACATAAATATCCGAATATGCCTGTGAATAAATTATCAACATAAAAAAAACAATAAAATACAAACACTTAACCATTTTATAAACAACCTCTCCAAATAATCAGAAAAACTTTAGCTGATTATCCCTTTTTACACTATTTTTAATAATATTTTTAACAGTTTTTTTATTTTTCAGATTATCTTCTAGATCATTTAAAAAAACCGAAGGAGAAGTTTTTTCAGTTTTACCGAAAAATTTAATCTGACCGGGTCTTAAAACATAAAGTCTTTGTTTTGCTCTGGTAAGACCTACATAAAAAAGTCTTCTTTCTTCATCTGATTTTTCTGACTCACCATTTTTTATAAAAGGAATATTTCCGTTAAAACAGTTCGGAATAAAAACAGCTTCAAATTCAAGTCCTTTTGAAGCATGAAGAGTCATAAGCCTCACCTTTTCACCTTTGATTCCAATATCTGATATTTTCATAAGTTTAATTTTTGTCAAAAAATCACTTATACCACTAAATTCATTAGAAAATTTAACAATATAATCAATTTTATCCATAAACGAATAATCTTTTTTAAATTTCTCAAGATCAGTATTTTCCATAAGATAATAAATTATTTCATTAATTTTTTTGTTCTCTGCATCAACTCTTATTTTATTTAATTTATTATAAATTTTTTCATTTACTCTAATATTTTCCTCAATATTCATAATCTCATTTTTTATGTTAAAAGGTCTTAAAACAAGATCTGAAATATCAGGCTCCCTAACAATCATTTTCAAGTATGAAAAAAGTTTTTTAAGACCTGTTTCTTCACTTAAATTTTTTTCATTAATACTGGAAAAAGGAATGGAATTTTCTTCCAGAACAGATGAAATTACAGACATTTCCTTTTTTGTTCTGCATAAAACTGCAATATCAGAAAATGAAAAACTGCTTATATCCTTGAAGTTTTTTTTGTAGGTAATTAAAGAGTCAGTTCCTCCCACAAGATTTTGAATTTCATCTGCTATAAATTTAGCCTGGAGTTTTTCAGAATCTGACACAATAATATTTATAAATTTTTCACCTTTGATGCCGGAATAGACCTTATTTCTTTTATTTTCAGAATCAATTTTTTCTATTACCTGAAAAGAGGCATCAATGATTGTCTCACTTGATCTGTAGTTTTTTACAAGATTAATTTTTTCAACATCTTCAAAATCTTTTGAAAACCTTGTTATAAAGTCAGTCAAAGCACCTCTGAATCCATATACAGACTGATCAGGATCTCCTATAGCGAATACAGAAGAAGAATTGTCTGTTAATTTTTTTATTATTTCGTACTGAATTTCATTGAGATCCTGATATTCATCTATTAAAAAGCAATTGTATTTTTTCTTTACCAAATTTCTAAATTCTTCATTTTCATTTTTTTTGAGAAAATTTATCAAAATATCATCATAATCTATTAAATTATTTATTCTTTTTATTTGTTCATATTTACTGATTATTTCATAAAAATCGTAATCTTTTTGTATAAAAAAATCAGATGACTGTTTTATTTTTGAAAGAAAGGCTTCCACTTCAGTGTATTTTGTTGTTTCAGAGTATTTTTTACAAAGATTTTTAAGAATATATTTTTTGGAAGTATCGTCTATAATATTGAAATCATTATCTTCTTCAAAACTTAATGCAAAACTGTGAAAAGTTCCTGTAAAAGGTTTTTTATCGTATTTCCTCTTTGCTATTCTTTCCTTCATTTCATTGGCTGCCTTTACTGTAAATGTTATTGCAGCAATATTTTCGGGATTGAATTTTTCTTTTTCACAAAGATGAAAAAATCTGTTTGTAAGACATGTTGTTTTTCCGGTTCCAGGACCTGCGGTTACGACAATATTTTTTGATTTTGAAGTAACAGCCTTTAACTGCTGGGTGTTAAGTTCTTTATTTTCAGTAATTTCTTTTTTTTCATCTTTTTTTTCATTGAAAAGATTTTTTGCTTTTGAAAAATGATCTTCATTTTTTTTATATTCAAAAACTTTTGAATCTTTATTTATTTTTTTGAAAAAGCTTTTCTGTCCTTTTGAAAGAAATGAATCCAGCTCCTTTTCATCGAAAATTTTTACCTTTCCAAATTCTCCGTCATATCCCGGGCTGATATTTAAATTTTTATTTCTCATTCTTGATATTGCTTCAGATAAAAGAGGAATATCTGTCCTGTCCAGAATTTCCTTTTCACAGTTCCACAGAGCATCAAATTCTGAGCCTGCTTCTTTTATAACCTTTTCATAAAGAGACTGAACCTTTTTTGTATTGGGACCTGTTTTTGATATTTCTGACAATATATCTGTAAGAGGGACAATGCTCTTAAATGAAGGCGAGTCAATTTTTATCTGTTCAATATCCTTTCTGTCTGAAAGTTCAATTATCCTGTAATAAACACCAAGAGTTAGATTTTTACCGCATACAGGACAAATTCCCTTATTTTTTAATGTTTCCATCGGAGAAAGGCATATATTGCATTTTCTGTGGCCGTCAAAATGATATTTTCCCTCTTCAGGAAAAAACTCATAGGTTCCCTTAAACCTGCTTTTATCCTTGTTTTTAAGAGCATTTTTCATTTCAAAAAAAGACATTTCACAGTCAAAAATATTTGCTTCTCTTCCAAGTTTTCCGGGTGAATGTGCATCGGAATTTGAAATAAGACTGTATTTATCGAGATCAGAAATAAAAAAATTCATGTCCGGGTCAGAAGAAAGTCCTGTTTCGAGAGCAAAAATTTCTGAGCTAAGATCTTCGTAGCATTCTTCTATTTTATCAAAGCCCGATTTTGATCCGAACAGCGAAAACCATGGAGTCCATATATGTGCAGGAACAAGAAAACCCCTTTCATCTGTTTCAAGTACTATTTCAAGAAGATCCCTTGAATCAAGGCCAAGTATAGGCCTTCCGTCTGATTTTATGTTTCCTATTGCATCCAGTTTTGAATTGAATTTTTTCACTGATTCAAGTGACGGAAAATATACGAGGTTGTGAATTTTTCTTACTTTTCCGTTTTTTTTGTAAATAGAGCTTATTTCAGCCTGAAGCATAAATCTTATTGTATGGTTAAAAGATTTGTTAACTTCATCCTTTAAATTTTTTTCAATATCTTTTTTTAATACAAAAAGACCTGAAGATTTATCCTCCAAAAGTTTTGATTCGAGCTCCTCAAACCATGCAGGATGTGTAAAATCACCTGTTCCGACAACGTTTATCCCTTTTTTTGAAGCATAAATATAATTTGTTTCAAGATCGGAATTTTTTGCTGTCGCCATTGAATATTTTGAATGTATGTGAAGATCTGCCAGAAATTTCATATTATTATTGCCTTATAAGCCTGTTATTATATATTCTTAATGTTTGTACCTAAATTGGGTGTTTCATATTTTTAAATAGAAATTTTTTCAATTATTCAAGGTCTTTATATTTAAAAATCACTCAGTTCAGGCTGTGTCTAATAATCGTACTCACCTGTAAAAGGAGTTAACCATGGGTCTTCTAACCTCAACATCTTCCTTTTTAAGATATAAGATTGATGATGAATCACAAGAACTTTCTTTGGAAAAAATAAGACTCTGTCTTAAAGAAAACCAGTTTCCAGAAATTGCAGATTCAGAAATATCAGAACCTGTTTCAGGATGGACAAGCTATGAAAATCATTTTGATCCAGACTTTGAATCAGACCATATAAAATATGGGAATTATATAGTTTTCTGTTTAAGAATAGATAAAAAATCAGTTCCTAAAAAAATAATTGACAAACACATGGTCCTTGAATCAAAAAAAATAATGCAGGAAACAAACAAGGATTATCTTTCAAAAAATGAAAAAAGAAAATTAAAAGAAGATATTCTTTTAAGACTGAGCCTTCAGATGCCTTCTGTTCCGGACGTTTATGATGTTTTATGGATGCCTGAAAAAAAGGAGGTTATTTTTTTTACCACCCAGAAGAGCGTTAATGAAATTTTTGAAACACTTTTCAGACTTACATTCAAAACTTCAATTGTTCGTCTTTTCCCATACACAAGGGTTTATTTCGATGACGGTATTTCTGATGTTAAAAAAGATTTATTTTACTCTTCATCACATATAAATATTCAGGAGTCTTAAATGATAGATATTGCTGTTGCATACAACAAATACAAATTTGCAGGTTTTGAATTTTTGACATGGCTCTGGTTTGTAACTGAAACAAAACCTGGAATAATTGAAGATATTTCACCTGAAATTAAAGATTTCTCTATAAATGATAAAATTGTAATTGAAAATTTCAAAGAGGATTCAACAGAAAAAATAACTATAAACGGTGACAAGGCCAACCTTGATGAAGGAATCCTTGCAATCAAGAAAGGAGCTCTTGTTACAGAGCTTAAAATTATTTTTAAGACAGGAGATGATATTGAGGTAAAATCTCTTATAAAAGGTGAAAGTCTCGATATTTCAGGATTCAATGTTTTAAAATACAAATTTTCAACTGCACCTGAGGAAATTGAAGGATCTGTGATTGAAAAGGTATACTTTTTAGAGTTATTGACAAACCTTGTTGATAAACTTTTCCAGAAATTCATTTTACTAAGAATTTCAGACGAATGGAAAAATGGTGAATTGTCAAAAATAAGTCAGTGGATTGAAAAAAGAACCGGTAGTTATTGACATAAAAAAATTGGTTATAAAAAAAGTTCAAATT
This sequence comes from Desulfobacteraceae bacterium, assembly GCA_050253255.1. Taxonomy (GTDB): domain Bacteria; phylum Desulfobacterota; class Desulfobacteria; order Desulfobacterales; family JACKCP01; genus JACKCP01. The sequence goes on from JBFWJK010000001.1 coordinate 29,628, forward strand.
TTAATAAATTTATTGTAAATAAAATAGCAAATAAAAACAAAGATTTAAAAGACTAATAGACAAGTTGACAAACCATATAAATAAAAGGTTTTAAAATATGAAAATAAAAATAGAAAAGAACAGAATAAAAAAGGTACTTGAAAAAATACAGGGAATGACAAGTCAGAAAACTTCTCTTCAGATAACAAAAAATGTAATTATAGAAACTGTCTCTGATAAGGAAATTTCTGTTAAAGCAACTGATCTTACATCTGAATATTTCTGTACTATGGAAGCTGAAGTTGAAACTAAAGGTGTAATTGCAGTTAACTCAAAAAAATTTTTTGATATTGTCAAATATTTTCCCGAAGATTTTATTCCTGTTGAAGAAATTGATTTTCAATGGATTAAAATTGGAACAGAAGATGTTTTTTTTCATCTGGTTGGAGCATCACCTGAAGATTTTCCAGGCATATCTTTGAAATTTGATTCTGATTTTTTTGAAACAGATTCAGTTTCATTTAAAAAAATGATTGGAGCAGGAAATTCAATACATCCTGAGGCAAATGAGCTGAGATCATTTATTTTGGGTATAAATATTTCTTTTTTAAACATGGATAACTCCTCCTCTCTTAAGATGTTTTCCACAGATACAAAAAGAATTGTAAAAACAGAAATTAGAAGTGAATCTTTAATCCCTGATGAACTTAATTCAAAATCAGTTCTTCTTCCTAAAAAAGTTATTCCTGATTTGATAAAATTTATTGACGAAGAAAAGGTAAAAATAAGTTTTACACCTGAATTATTAACTGTTAATCAGGATAGAGAATTTTATTCTGTCAATCTTCTTGAAGGAGATTTTCCTGACTGCAGCGGTCTTATAGTTCCCGATGAACAGTATGGAATAGAAATAGATAAATATATTTTAAACGATATTCTTCAGAGGGTATCTATAGTTGCTGATGATAAGACCCCTATCGTTTTTTTTAAATTTTCAGACAATACTCTTACAATAGCCTCCAGCAACCCCGAACTTGGCGAAGCAAAAGAATCAACCGGAATAGTTTTCGAAAGAGAAGGTTTTGAAACAGCTTTCAATGCAAGATATATTCTGGATATACTGAAGGATATTCAGGATGATTCCATAATACTTTATTTGAAAAATAAAGATACTCATTGTATTATTAAGGGCTTGGAAAATACAGATTATGCAGCGGCCATAATGCCCATAAAAATTTAAATATTTAAGGAAATAAAATGTCCGAGTCAAAAAGAGAATATAACGCAGGAAGTATAAAAATACTTGAAGGTCTTGAAGCTGTAAGGAAGAGGCCTTCAATGTATATTGGTAATACAGATGAGCCAGGTCTTCATCATCTGGTATATGAAGTTGTGGACAACAGTATAGATGAGGCAATGGCAGGATACTGCACTGATATAGATATTAAAATTCACACAGACAACAGTGTCACAGTAACAGACAACGGAAGAGGAATTCCTGTTGATCTTCATGAAAAGGAAGGTGTTCCTGCTGCAGAAGTTGTTCTTACAAAACTTCACGCCGGAGGAAAATTTGATAATGACACATACAAGGTGTCAGGAGGTCTTCACGGGGTGGGTATTTCAGTTGTTAATGCTCTTTCTGAAAACCTTGACATGACTATCTGGAAAAACGGAAACATATATAATCAGAAATTTTCCAAAGGTAAAAAAATCACTGAGCTTGAAATTATTGGTTCAACTGATCAAAACGGTACAAAAATTCATTTTTCTCCGGACATAACCATAATGTCCACCAATAATTTCAACTATGAAGTTCTGTCAAGAAGAATGAGGGAATTAGCCTTTCTTAACAAGGGAATAAAAATTTCCATTGAAGATGAAAGATCAGATGAAAAAAACAGTTTCATGTACGAAGGCGGAATTAAGACCTATGTCGAGTTTTTGAATAAACACTGCTCTGCCATTCATGATCCGATAATTATAGAAGGAACTGATGAAGATGTTTTTGTAGAGGTGGCAATTCAGTATAATGATACTTTCAACGAAAAAATCTATACTTTTGCAAACAATATCAATACTTCTGAAGGAGGATATCATTTAAGCGGATTTAAAGGTGCTCTTACAAGAACCTTGAATAATTATGCAAACAGCGACAGTCTTCCAAAAAATCAGAGAACCAAAATATCAGGGGATGATGTAAGGGAAGGACTTTCTGCAGTAATAAGTGTAAAACTCAAAGAGCCGAAATTTGAAGGCCAGACAAAAACAAAACTTGGAAACAGTGAAGTAAAGGGTATTGTAGAATCTCTTGTAAATGAAAAACTTGCAATCTATCTTGAAGAAAATCCTTCAAATGCAAGAAAAATTATTGCAAAGGCTGTTGAGGCTGCAAGAGCAAGGGATGCTGCAAAAAGAGCAAGAGACCTTGCAAGAAGCAAGTCAAATATAGGAGACACGACTCTTCCTGGAAAGCTTGCTGATTGTCAGTCCAACAAACCTGAAGAAAAAGAACTTTATCTTGTTGAGGGTGATTCTGCCGGAGGTTCTGCAAAGCAGGCAAGAGACAGAAGATTTCAGGCTATCCTTCCCCTTAAAGGAAAAATATTGAATGTTGAAAAAGCCAGGTTTGACAAGCTTTTAAAATCAGATGAAATAAAAAACATGATTACAGCCCTTGGAGCCGGCATAGGAAGAGACGATTATGAAATTGAAAAAATAAGATATCATAAAATTTTCATAATGACTGACGCCGATGTTGACGGTGCTCATATAAGAACTCTTCTTTTAACCTTTTTTTACAGACATATGCCTGAAATAATTGAAAATGGATATCTGTATATAGCTCAGCCTCCTCTCTACAGAATAGGCAAAGGGAAAAAGGGAATCTATCTCAAGAATGAATCAGGATTCAACGAATATCTTGTATCAAGATTCTGTGAATTCAAATATGTTGAATCAGGAGAAGAAAACAAAAAACTTGAAGACAGTGAAGTCTTTGAATTTCTTCTAAAACTTATAAGCCTTTACGAAAACCTTTTATCTCTCGATAACATGGGATTTGAAAAAAGAATTGTTAAAATTCTTCTTGATGAAAAGGTTTCTGACAAAGACTATCTGAAAGATGAAGAGAAAATGAGTCTTTTAAGGGATAAGTTTGAGGAAAACAATTTTGTTATTGATGAATTTATCTGGAATGAAGAAAAGGATATTTTTGAACTGACTCTTACACCGCCTGAAGTTGAAGAAGATCATGAATCAGAAGAGTCTTCAAGAGTAAGAGAAAAAAAACCGGTAAGAATTTCAAGAAGACTTGTTTTTTCAAAGGAATATCAGAGTATCCTGTCAGACTGGAGCATAATTGAAAAATATTATCATCTCCCTTTTTATATAGGAACAAAGGAGGGAACTTCTGTTGTAAAATGTGAGACTTTAAGGGAATTTTACAACAAGGCAATGGAAGAAGCCAAAAAAGGAGTATCAATTCAGAGATACAAGGGTCTTGGTGAAATGAACCCTGATCAGCTGTGGGAAACTACAATGGATCCTTCTACAAGACAGCTTCTGCAGGTAAGAATAGAAGATGCGGAGGCTGCTGATGAAATTTTTTCTCTTCTTATGGGTGATGAAGTCGAACCCAGAAGAAATTTTATTAAAACACATGCTTTGGAAGTGTCTACCCTGGACTTTTAGTCTGCTGAGGTCGTAAATGAAAAACTTGAAGCTTTCTTTAAAAATAGGCTTGAGCCTTGGAACTGTTCTTTTTATTGTCGCTGTTCTTTTTGGCGTAACAATAATTAAAATGAAGTCAATACAGACTGAGTCATTAATTCTTCAAAATGAGTTTATGCCTGATGTCTCAGTTTATACAAATATTGAAAGAAGCCTTAATAATACTGTTTATTCAATGAGAGGTTATATTTACACCAGGGATAAAAAATTTTTTAATGAAGTTGAAAATAACTTTTCCGCTGTAAAAGAATATATAAAAGAGGCTGTAAAATTATCTGAAAAAGCGGTTAATATACCGGGGGTTAAAGATTCTGTAAGAGTTCTTGATCAGCAGATGAAAGCTTTTGAAGAAATAATTAATAACTCATCTGAAAAAATTGAAAATATAGAAATACACAAAAATAAACTTAACTCTGCATCAGAGGTATACAGATCCAATTGTCTTGAATTTCTTGAGTCAGCTAAAAAAATGTATGCTGATGAAATATCAGGAAATAATCCTGATATAGATAAAATATCAGAATATTTTGACAAGATTTCTTTAATCAATGACATTGTTTCCTTTGGCACCCTTCTTGAAAAAAAAGCTGAAAAGGCTTTTGCTGAGAGAAATATTTCACTTTTAAAAGAATCGGTAAATATATTTGACCTGATTTTAAATGATGTGGATATGCTTGAACTTTCAAGTTCTGACAATGAATCTCTTGAAAAAATAAAAGGTATAAAAAAAGGGGCGGTTGCATTCAAGGAATCTGCAAATATTCTGATTTCTAGTTTTGAATCTCTTGATGTTTTTGAATCAAGGCTAAACGATTCGGCTGAAAAAATTCTTGAAACTGCAGCTTCATCAGTAAAAAAAGATATAAATAACACAATAAAGACAGTTGAAAATACTGCTTTAAAAATAAATCTTGCTTCAAAAAGAATTATTATGGGGTTTATTTTAACCTTGCTTATAAGTATAGGTTTTGGTTTTTTTCTGACCAGAGCCATTACAAAACCGGTTTATGAAAGTCTTTCCTTTTCAGAAAAAATGGCTAAAGGAGATTTTACTGCAAGTTTAAATCTAGACAGAAAAGATGAGATTGGAAAGCTTATGATATCATTTGACAGGACAAAGAAAGATCTTGGACAGATGATGTCTGAAATATCTGGCACAGCAAATTCATTATTCGAATCTTCAGATGAACTTAATAAAATATCTGATTCAGCTAAAGAAACAGTTGCAAGTCTTGTTGAAAAATCTAAATCTGTCACTTCAGCTGCGGGTAAAATGAGAGACAATATGTTAAACCTGACAGAGACAATGGACAATACTTCATCAAATGTAAATATGGTTTCTGTAGCTGCCGAAGAAATGAGCTCCACTATCAATGAAATAGCCCTTAACACATCAAAGGCAAGAGATATAAGCAAAGAGGCGGTTGAATGCAGTGAAAAAACAGGTTATCAGGTTGTTCAGCTCAAAGAGGCTGCTGAAGAAATTGACAGAGTAATAGAGGTTATAACCGATATATCTGAACAGACCAATCTTTTGGCTTTAAATGCCACAATAGAGGCTTCCAGAGCCGGCGAAGCAGGGAGAGGGTTTGCTGTTGTAGCTTCTGAAATAAAAGAGCTTGCATCACAGACTGTAAAGGCTACAGAAGAGATAAAATCTAAAATTTCCGGAATTCAGACAAATACAGATATTACGGTTAAGGGTATAAATGATATTGGCTCAATCATATCCGGTATTGACGAAATTGTTTCCACAATAGCATCAGCTGTAGAAGAACAGTCTGTATCAACCAGCGAAATTGCAAACAATATTTCCAAAGCTTCCAGAGGTCTTGATAAGGTAAATGAAAATATAAAGCAGAGCTCTGATTTTGCCAGATCAATAGCAAATGATATTTCTGAAGTAGACGGTTTTGCAGATATGATAACAAACAGAACAAACAGACTGTCAGACAGCGCAGAAGTCCTCGGTAAATTTGCAGTAAAGCTTCAGCAGGCAGTTGGAAAATTCAGGTTTTAATATTTTTGTTCTATAGCAGATTTTGTTTTTGAAATTATAAGGCTGATAAAGGTAATATAAAACTTTGAATAGAGGGTTTTTGTATTCTTTTATTTTTAATGAAATTTCATAAATCATTATAATTTATCCTTTATGTTAAGCCAGAACTGATTAACAGATTCTTTCCATCCTGAAACAATTTTAATAATGTCAGAATTTTTCCCTCCATTATTTTTTTGTTTTAATATAAGGATCTTTATAAATTATTTCCAGGCTTTTCATCTAAAGTAATATCTTTACCAATCTTTATTTAATGCATAAATCAAATAAGAATAATGAAGTGATTTGGACCATTAAGGACCTGGTTTTTTGCCATTAGTACCTCCGTATAAAAAAAATTAAACGTATTAAAATTCTGGTATGTAATATTTACCAGAAGAAAAAGCTATGATCAGTACTGATGAACTGGTATATGAATAAATTTTAAAATTTAAATAACAATTTTATATAAAAAAATGATAATGAATTTAGCTGTTTATATTGTGATGAAAAGGATGTTTAAATATGAATAAACTTAAAGAGTTAAAAATTGTCTTTGAATCTGAAAATGATCCGGAAATGATATCTGAGCTGATTGCAGACTGTTTTTACAGAAACAATATAACCGGAGTTGTAATAGAAACTCCTGTAGAACTTACTGATGAATGGGGAGAAGACCCGGTTGTGAGTGATAATTTTTCAGTTTCAGGTTATATAAGCTCCCTGGAATCTGAAAAAATTGAATTAATTAGAAAAGATGTTTCAGACATTTTAAGAGATTTTAATGTTAATACAGATTTTCAAATAAAAGATATTTTAGAGGAAGACTGGTCCAGTTCATGGAAAGAGTTTTTCTATCCAGTTGAAATTTCTGAAAATATTGTAATAAAGCCGACCTGGAGGGAACTGGAAAAGGATTATAAAATAGTTATAAATATTGATCCTGGGATGGCTTTTGGCAGCGGATCGCACGCAACTACAAGTCTTTGTGTAAAAATGATTGAGGAAACAGTTAAAAAAAATGATAAGGTTCTTGATATTGGATGCGGATCCGGAATTTTGATGATTGCCGCAGAAAAATGCGGAGCCTCTTTTGTTACAGGAATTGACAATGATGTAACAGCTGTGGAAATTTCAAAAGAAAATATGAAACTGAACAATACAGATCCTTCAAAATATGTTGTATTCAGCTCCAACCTTTTAAGTTCTGTAAAAGGGAAGTTTGATGTAGTCACTGCCAATATTCTTGCTGAGGTAATAGTTGAACTCATTCCCGATCTTTTATTTGTTTCAAAGGAAAATACAAAATTTATTTTTTCAGGAATAATTGAAGATAAAAAGGATATGGTAATAAAAAAAATGGAAGAATTTAATATAAAGCCTGAAAAAATATACAATGATAATGGATGGATTGCAATCAGAGGATCTTTTTGAATAATATCTTTTGGCTGAACCAAAACGGTCTTTTTTGTCGGTTTTCGGATGTCAATAATTTGGTAATGTTTAAAAATTTTGTTTGATTCTGTTTTTATAAAAAAGAAATTTAATAATCGGAAAAAATAAATGAGATATAAAAATTTGTATTTAAATATTAACAACCCGGGAACTTATCTTGGAAATGAAGTAAATGCTGTAAAAAAAAATGATGAAGAAGTTCTTTTAAATTTTGCTCTTGCATTTCCAGACCTCTACGAGATCGGATCATCACACTTCGGAATTCAGATTCTTTACGATATTTTAAACAGTCACAAGGATATTTATGCTCAAAGGGTTTTTGTTCCGTCACCCGACATGAGAGATCAGCTGATAGAAAATAATATTTCAATCGGAGGACTTGAAACCAAGAAACCATTAAAAGAATTTGATATTATAGGTTTTTCTCTTTTATATGAACTAAACTATACAGGAGTTCTCGAAATTCTGGATCTTGGAAATATACCTTTTTATTCCTCACAAAGGGATGAAAGTTTTCCCCTTGTAATTGCAGGTGGACCTTGCATGGTGAATCCTGAGCCTGTTGCAGATTTTTTTGATTTCGTGCTCGTAGGTGACGGAGAAGAGGCAATACTTGAAATATCAGAAAAAATAATTGAATGGAAAAAAAACACCAGCAGAAAAAAATACGATCTGTTGTATTCGGTAAAAGATATAAAAGGTGTTTATGTTCCTTTGTTTTTTGAAGATAAAAAAAATAAAAATCTGTTTATTGATTATAAATATGACGAATATTCAAAGGTTGAAAAAAGAAAAATAACAGATCTGGAAGATGCGCCTTTTCCTGTAGCACCTGTAATACCATACGGAAGGCCTGTTCATGACAGATTAAGACTGGAAATTTCAAGGGGATGCACAAGAGGCTGCAGATTTTGCCAGGCTGGAATGATTTACAGGCCAGTAAGGGAAAGAAGCGTTAAAAAGCTTCTGGAAATTGCAGAAAAATCGATTGAAAACACCGGGTATGAGGATTTATCTCTGTTATCTCTGAGTACGGGAGACTACACATGTTTTCCTGAATTATTGTTTTTTCTCATGAAAAGATACATGAAAGAGGCAAGGTCTGTTTCTCTTCCTTCTATAAGAGCCGGAAGGCTTACAAAAGAGCTGATGGAAGAAATTCAGAAGGTCAGAAAAACCGGTTTTACTATTGCACCCGAAGCTGGCTCACAAAGACTGAGAGACGTCATTAACAAGGACCTCAGTGAGGAAGAAATTGTAAATACTGTAAAAAGTGCCTTTGACATGGGGTGGCAGATAATAAAGCTTTATTTCATGACAGGTCTTCCAACTGAGACAAGGGAAGATCTTGATGAACTGATTATGCTGGTAAAAAAACTCAAGTTTCTTCCTGAAGCGAGAAGATGTCAGATTAATGTAAGTCTCACAACTTTTATACCAAAACCCCATACTCCTTTTCAATGGGAAAGACTGTTAAGCCGTGAAGAGTCGATGGAAAACTTTCTTTATCTTAAAAACAACCTTAAAATAAAGGGAGTGAGTGTAAAGTGGCAGGATCCTGAACATACAAGACTTGAAGGTCTTTTTTCAAGAGGCGACAGATCTCTTGCTCCTCTTATAGTGAAGGCTTATGAATCAGGATGTCATCTTGACGGATGGACAGAGCATTTTAATTATGAAAAATGGATAGAGTGTGTTGAAAGTCTTGGAATTGATATAGACAGATTTATAGATAAAAGAGATACCAAATCAACCCTACCCTGGGATAAAATAGATATTGGAGTTACAAAAAAATATTTATTGAGAGAACTTGAAAATTCAAAAAAAGCTGTTGTTACAAAAGACTGCCGAATTTCTGACTGCAGCGGATGCGGTGTATGTGACTTTAAAAAAATATATCCGAAAATTTTTGATAAATCAGGTGTTATTGAAGAAATTAATGAAACAGAACGGTTATCGGATGAAATAGAAAAAAATATTTACAGACTTAAAATTTTATTTGAAAAAAGAGGAAATGCGGCATATTTCGGGCATCTTGAGTTAATAGGTATATTTCAGAGAGCTTTTGACAGATGCAGATTGAAATTTGATTTTACCAAAGGTTTTCATCCAAAACCTAAAATGAATTTCAAAGATGCTCTCCCCCTTGGAATGGAAAGCTTTTGTGAGGTAATGACTGTTGACTGTTACGATACTGATATTGAAAAACTTCTTTTTAATCTCAATAAAACCCTTCCTGAGGGTTTATATGTAAAAGATATCGAAAAAAGAGATAAAAAATTCAAATTTTATCCCGATTATATATCTATATATGAAGTTAACTTGAATAATATAGAAAATTATGTAAATAAGATAAGTGAATTCAATTTGTTAAATAAATTTGAAATAACTCTTTTAAAAAAGAAAAAACCACGGGTATATGACCTTAAATCCTGGTTTGATAAAGTTGAAATAACAGACACAGATAAAATAAAAATGAAAATTTTATCTGAAAATGGTAAAACATTAAGACCAGAAGTTTTTCTTACCCATGTTTTAAGTTTGAATAAAGAAGATACAAGAAAATTAAAAATATATAAAATTCAAGAAATGGACAAAGTTTAATGGAAAAAGAGCTGATTATTAATGCATCTTTGCATGAAACAAGAGTAGCTCTTCTGGAAAACGGTATTTTATCGGAACTTTTTATTGAAAGGGGAATTGACGAAAACATTGTCGGAAGCATTTACAAGGGGAAAATACAAAGAGTACTTCCCGGAATGCAGGCAGCTTTTGTTGAAATAGGACTTGAAAAAGCGGCTTTTCTTTATGTAGACGATGTTATTCAGACAGATAATCTAAACCTTGAAAGCGAAGAATTCTTAGAAAAATTCAGCGGTGATACAGCCGATGAAAACTATGATTCAGACGGTTTCGCAGTATCAGATCCGGAAGAGGAAAATTTTAAAATTCAGTCTGTGTTAAAGGAAGGGCAGGAAATAGTTGTCCAGGTATCCAAAGGTCCTATGGGAACCAAAGGTGCAAGGGTAACAACTCATATTTCCATACCGGGACGTTATCTTGTCCTTATGCCCACAATAAACCACATAGGTGTTTCAAGAAGAATAGGAGATTCCTCGGAAAGGGAAAGATTAAGAAAAGTTCTTGAAACTGAAAGAATGAACAATTACGGGTTTATTTTAAGAACAGCAGCTGAAGGCATAGAGGAAGAAGCAGTTATAAGAGAAATGAGATTTCTTGAAAAACTCTGGAAATCGATTGTGGAAAAAAATAAGATAAAGTCTCCTCCTGTATGTCTTCACAGAGATCTTTCAGTCACTTTAAGAGCAGTAAGAGACCTTCTTACACACGAAGTAAACAAGGTTGTTATTGACATAAAGGACGGATACAAGGCTGTAAAGAATTTCTTAAAAAAGCATATGGTTGATTTTCCTGTCAAAGTCGAGCTTTTTCAGGGTAAGGAACCTATTTTTGATGCCTACAATATTGAAGGTGATATTCAAAGAGCATTAAAAAAGAAAGTATGGCTGAAATCGGGCGGATATCTGATAATTGAACATACTGAAGCTCTTGTTGCAATAGATGTCAATACCGGAAGATATGTAGGAAAGCAGAATTTTGAAGAAACTATTTTAAAGACAAATCTTGAAGCTGTTAAGGAAATTTCATATCAGATCAGACTTAGAAACTTATGCGGAATAATTATTATTGATTTTATTGATATGGAAGAGACTGAAAATCAGGAAAGGGTTTTCAGAGCCCTGAAGGAAGCTCTCAAGAAGGATAAGACAAAAACCTATGTCCTTCCAATGACAGAGCTTGGTCTTATTCAGATGACAAGAAAAAGGGAAAGAAGGTCTCTTAATTCGACTCTTTGTCAGTCCTGCCCTTATTGTGAAGGAAGAGGGTTTTTAAACTCAGGAAAAACAATATGTTATAATATTGTAAGAGATGTGAAAAGAAAAGCTGTTGATATGCAGGGAGAATCATTTACAATAAGATGCAATCCTGAAATTGCTGCCCTTCTTCATGGAGAGGAAGCAAAAATACTTCAGATTATTGAAGAGTTCACTGATAAACCTGTTGTTGTTTATCCTGTTTCAACCTATTTCAGAGAACAATTCGATATTATAGAAAATTTGAGAAAACCGGAATCCTGGTAGATTTATAATCTATTTTATTTTATCTGATGGAAAAAATTGACAAATCCAATATATTATGGTTATTTGTTCAGGTTAATGTTGATGATAAATGATTTAAATGTAACAAATATTAGAAATTACAAGGAAAGTTAATTATGAAACGCACATTTCAGCCCAGCAAAATTAAAAGAGCAAGAAGACACGGATTCAGACACAGAATGTCTACAGTTGGGGGAAGGGCCATTATAAGAAGAAGAAGAGCTAAAGGCCGCAAAAGACTCTCAGCTTAATAAAGCAAAATTTGAAAAACTGGTATTTTTGTAAAACAGATACCAGTTTTCTTATATCTGAAGATAAAAATTTAAATATTTAAGATATACTTTGGCAGAATACAAATTTGATAAATCCCGGCGTCTTTTAAAGAGACATGATTTTCTAAAACTTGCAGATTTCGGAAATGTCAGTCATTCCAAATACTTTATTGGTGTTTACGGAAAAAAGGACAAAACCTCCGATTTGGGCAGGATAGGTATTACTGTGTCAAAAAAAGTGGGGAATTCTGTTGAAAGAAACAGAATAAAACGTCTTGTCAGGGAATACTGGAGGCTTAATCAGCACGCATTGGAATCTATTCCGGATATAAATATAATTGCCAAAAAAAATGCCTCTTCCAAGGATTCCAGAGAAATTTTCAAATCTCTTTTTATTCTTTTCAAAAAAATAGGTGAAAGTAAAAATGGCTAAGAAATTTTTTCTTTTGCTGATACGTTTCTATCAGCTGGCAATATCCCCTTATCTTGGAAATAACTGCAGATTTTACCCAACCTGTTCTGCATACTCATATCAGGCCATAGAAAAATACGGGATAATCAAGGGTTTGTTTTTATCTGTAAAACGAATACTGAAATGCAATCCTTTTCACCCTGGAGGATATGATCCTCTTTTATAAGGATTGTTTTATTAAAACTTTAAAAATTTTGATGAGGAAATATGGAACAGCTTCGTCTTTTACTCGCTGTAGTTTTGTCTTTTATTGTTTTTTTCGGATGGAATTATTTTTATTCGAAAAATCAGGTTCCGTCAGAAAATGGGGCTTATGTTGAAAATATTGTCAAAGGTGACACCAATAATGGAAAAAAATTAAATGAGACCAAGCCAAATACTGGTGTTGTAAGCAGCTTAAGTTCTGAAGAAGAAAAAAATATTATTAGAAGTCTTCCTGTTGATGAAAAAAAATATATAATAGAAACAGATAATTATATTGCTGAAATTTCCAGTGTCGGTGCAAAGCTTACAAGCTTCAGGCTTAAAAATTACAAAGAAAGAAACAAAGATAATTCACCTCTGAAAGAAATGATTGATGAAGATTTTTTGTCGGGAAGTTTTTTTTCTGAATTAAAAACTGGATCCGGCATAGATCTTGTTAATGCAAATTTTTATTCAAAACAGAATTCAGGTAATACTATTGTTTCTGAAGATAAATATGATCTTGTTTTTGAATATCAGACAGAGTCAGGATTCAAGATAAGGAAAAAATATGTTTTCTATAAAGACTCTTACCTTTTTGACTGCGATATTGCATTAATAAACAATACCGGAAATCCTTTTTCAAATCAGCTCAGCGTTTCAATAAACTCTGAAAAACCTGAAGCTATGCAGATAGGTTTTGTAGGACCCACAGTGTACAGAAACAACCAGCTTGATCAGATTAAAATTAAAAATCTTGATGAAGAAGGGAATTTCAATTCAAAGATAGAATGGGGGGCTTTGGAGTCTGTTTACTTTATAACAGCTGTTGTTCCATCATTTGATGAAAGCATTGTCTGTGATTTTTCTGTTTTAAAAGACAGATATTCCGGTTCAAAAAAAGAATATATAAAAGCCGATTTTATTTCAAATCCGTTTAATCTTCAAAACGGTGAAAAAAAGATATTTAATTATCATTTCTATGTTGGCCCCAAAAGTATGGATACTTTAAAAGCAGCAGGTTTTAATCTTGAAAAATCAGTTGACTTTGGGTTTTTTGATTCCATTTCAAAGCCGTGTTTATGGGTTCTGAATTATATCTATAAAGTTCTTCCAAATTATGGTGTTTCAATTATTATTCTCACCCTTCTGGTTAAAATTATTTTCTGGCCGCTTGGAACTAAAAGTGCAAAATCCATGGAGCAAATGAAAAAAATACAGCCTCTTATGAAGGAGATAAGAGAAAAGTATAAAAATGATAAACAAAAGATGAACCAGGAAGTGATGAATTTATACAAAGTTTATAAAGTAAATCCCCTGAGCGGATGTTTACCTATTCTCGTTCAGATACCTATATTTTTCGGGCTTTACAGAATGCTTTTCAGTGCCATTGAGTTGAGACACGCCCCTTTTATGCTCTGGATTCAGGATCTGTCGGCACCTGACAGACTTTTTGATCTGAATTTTGCCATACCGTTTATGAAGGAACCTTATGGTCTTCCTCTTCTTACAATAATAATGGGTGCGTCAATGTTCTTACAGCAGAAAATGACTCCTTCTGGAGGAGATCCCACACAGGCTAAAATAATGCTTTTTATGCCTGTTTTTATAACAGTGATTTTTGTCAATCTTCCTGCAGGACTTGTTCTTTACATGCTTGTTAACAATATTTTCTCAATGGGGCAGCAGTATTATGTATCCCGTTCCCTTTCTAAATGATGGAGGTTTTTATGGCTGTTTATAAAGAATATGAAGGCAAAAATGTCGAATCAGCAATTGAAGCTGCTTCAAAAAGTCTGGGTATCCCGGCAGATAAACTGGATTATGAAGTAATTGAATACGGAAATAGCGGTTTATTCGGTTTTATTGGAGTAAAAAAGGCTAAAATCAGAGTTAAAGTCTCTTCGGGCGATGATTCGTCAGACGGTAATGTTACTTCTCTTGTGGATGAGGCCTTTTCATCAGGAGAGACCAAAGAAAAGAAAAAATCTTATTTTTCTAAACCTGATAAAAAGAAAAAGCCGGAAGTTAAAAAAGAACAGATAGAAAAAAAACAGGCTCCTGAACCTGAAGAACCAAAGGAAAAAATTGTAAAAAAATATGATGAGGAGCCTGAAGAGGAATTCTTTGATTCTTATGAAGATGAAGATGAGAATGAATCTTTAGCTGTAGAAGTATCCGAAGAAGCTGTAGAAAAAGGTAGAGAAGCTTTGGAAAAAATACTTCCTCTTCTCACAGAGAGCTTTGAAATTTCTCCTGAAATACGTCAGAATGAAGTTTTATATAATTTAAAAGCAGAAAATCCCGGAGTGGTAATAGGAAAAAAAGGACAGAATCTTGAAGCAATGCAGTTTCTGATAGATAAGATTGTCAATAAGCTGTCTGAGGGCCGGGTAAGGGTTCTGATTGATATAGAAGATTACCTTGAAAGAAGAAAACAGAATCTTCATTCTATCGCTTTAAGATATGCAGACAAAGTAAAAAAATCAGGAAAACCTGCAACAATAGGTCAGTTGTCAGCATATGAAAGAAGATTCATTCATATAGCACTTCGTGATGACAGGCGTGTACGAACCCAGAGTATGGGTGAGGGTTACTATAGAAAACTTGTTGTTTTCCCTTCAAGAAGGCCTAAGGGTAAACGCCGCATTCCAAAAAACAGATAGAAAACTGAACCGGAATTTTTTGCTCAGGAAAATTCCGGTTTAAAAGTTTATTAAATGATAAATTCCTTTTCAAATAATCATACAATTGCCGCTATATCTACTCCTCCCGGAAACGGAGGAATAGGGATAATTAGAATTTCCGGATCAGCATCCTTTGACATTGGATTGTCTCTTTTTAAAAGAAAAAAATCAAAAGGAAGCTTTTTTCCTCTTTCCAGAGATAATATCAATTACAGGTATCTTTACTATGGATTTATTACAGAACCAGAAACTGGTCTTGTAGTTGATGAAGTTATGATTGTTTTTATGAAATCTCCTTTTTCATATACTGCGGAAGATGTTGTTGAAATTCAGTCTCACTCAGGCAGATTTGTCCTTGATAAGATTTTGTCTCTAGTTTTAAATCTGGGTGCAGAAATTGCTTCTCCCGGAGAATTTACGAAAAGAGCGTTTCTTAATGGAAGAATCGATCTTACTGAGGCAGAATCTGTTATGGATATTATAAAATCTTCCAGTGAGGCATCCCATAGAATTGCTTCAAGCCTTGCATCCGGTAATTTAAAGGAAAAAATTATCAGCACAAGAAATGCTTTGATTGATATGGAATCGCATATTACTGCTTTTGTGGACTTTCCTGATGATATGGATGATAATTTTGATCTTTCTTACTTTTCCGAAGCTGTTAATAAAATAAGTGAAGATATAGATTCATTAATTTTAAATTATAATAATTCCCATCAGGTAAGAGACGGGTATAAAATCACAATTGCGGGTCCGCCAAATGCAGGTAAATCGAGTTTGCTAAACAGACTTATTTCTAAGGACAGGGCTATTGTTACATCAATTCCCGGCACGACCAGAGATGTTATTGAAGAGTCCCTTAATCTTGACGGTTTTCCTTTTGTTTTATCAGATACTGCCGGTATAAGAGATACAGACAATGAAATTGAAAAAATAGGGGTTTTAAAATCCAGGGAACTTTTAGAAAAATCCGATTTGATTATTTTTGTTGTAGACGCTACAAAGTCTTTTAATTCAGAAGAGGATCTATTATTTGCTGAAATAAGTAACTACCCTTTTATTCTTGTTATAAATAAAATTGATCTTTTAGAGTTTGATGTTTCACGTGAAACATTAAAATTAAAAAAAATTGAACCGGTGTTTATTTCTGCATCCAAAAACAAAGGAATAGATAATCTTAAAAAAAGGATAATAGATTTTTTTAAAACAAATTTTAAGTCTTCGGAATCTTACCTGGTTCCAAATCAAAGACAGTATAATATTTTAAAAAAAATAAAGATAAACCTGGATTCTGTAAAATCATCTCTTAATAATGACTGTGATATTGAATTGATTTCCTATGACATAAAATCAAATATTGATCTTTGTTCAGAAATTCTTGGAGAAACAGTATCTCCTGATGTACTTGATAAGGTTTTTGGCGATTTTTGTATTGGTAAGTAGTTTTTTAATTCAACAAAGTTATGTGTTTTGAAAAAGGAAGGACAGCTGGTTTCTTTTTTCATTACCCATATCAATGAATTTTACACCGAATCCGGGAATGATAATTTTTTTTTCGGGCATACCAGTATTTGACCAAACAACTTTTGCATCAAGTGAAATATTGTTTTTGTTTTTTATGAAAAAATTTATCTGTACTTTTTCATTAACTTCAATTCTTTTTCTGCATATAATAAACGCACCCATAAAGCTTATGTCTTTTGTCCGACCTTTGAATATTTCCTCTGATCCATTGTTTCTTTTTATTTCAACAGTCAGATTTTTCATTTTTCTGTCGTAAAGTCTTTTGTTAATCGATTGTCCTGAGTTGTTTTCGATTTCTTCGTCCTTTTCATTTTCGGGGCTTTGGAGGGATAAAAATTTTTTTATCCCTTCAATCAGATTGGAGATAAGCCAGATAAATATTACGAGAAAAAAAATATAGGTAAATATTTCTAAAATTAGAGAATTCATATTTCTCCTCTTAAAAATATATTTTTGGATATATGAAGAGCCTATCAAAAATCAGGTTTCATTACTATAAATAAATAATAAATTTTGTTTCACGTGAAACAATAGAAACTTGAATAAAGACAGTCTGTCTGATAAAAACTCAAGTGGAGGTTTTAGCGGAAAAAGGAATGTTGACTAAAATAGAATAACTGTAACAAGCAGTGTTTAGAAAACAGAGAATCTTTAAATACAAGAACTAAGCTGTTGCAATAAATATAAAAATTTATTTAAATGGCAGTTGTGTTTTTATTTATAAAATTTTAAGGAGTTTAATTTGGATTTTACAAAATATTTTACAGCCTATGAAGAGCTGGCCGGTTCAGTCAATAAGGCATTCAAACAGATAGCAAATGATTTCCCAAAGGAAGTGAACTGCAGACCAGGGTGTTCTGACTGCTGTCATGCCTTGTTTGATCTGACTCTGATAGAAGCAATATATATCAGCAAAAAGTTCAGGGAAACATATACTGATGATATTAAAAGGCATCAAATTATTGACAGAGCGGCCGCAGCTGACAGGGAAATTTACAGGCTGAAGAAAAAAGCTTTTGATGACCAGAAAAACGGAGCATCAGATATTGAAATAATAGGCAAGATGGCTATGGAAAGGGTAAGATGCCCATTACTGAATAAAAATAATGAGTGCGATCTTTATGAATACAGACCGCTTAACTGCAGAGTCTATGGTGTTCCTACAGAAACAAGCGGAGCAAGCCATATATGCGGAAGAACAGGTTTTGTTCAGGGTGAGAAATACCCGACAATAAAGATGGACAGGCTTTATGAATACCTCTATAAGATCTCCAGTGAAATGGTGAAAAATATGAATACAAAGTTCACCCGCATGGGAGATATGCTGATGCCTGTTTCTATGGCTATTATGACAGATTTTGATGACAGATATCTTGGAATAGAAGAACCGGAAAAAAAAGCGGAAGAATAAAAGATTTTATAAAGAACTGACAGATATTTGTAATCTGTCAGTTCTTATGAATAACAATATAATTCTATTATAAGTCTGATCAGAAAAAAATATTAGTCCTTAAACACAAATTTTCCCCCAATATGACCTGCAATACCAGCAGCTCCAAGCATTATCAGATGAAGAACAAGATAAAATCCACCGCCAGCATCAGGAGAAAAACTCTTCCATAAAGTGAGAATACAGCTTAAGCCAGCAACAAAGGCAGCAGAAGCTATTTTAGCCTTGAAAATTCCAGTAAAGGCCTTTCTGTATCTGTTTATCCACTCAACATAACCTGTGTAAAGAACAACCGGCATAAAAATGAAAACAAGACTGATGTTGTAATATGCAGCTGTGACAAGCGATTCATTTCCAAAAAGAGAACCTGCAAAAAGAAGAAAAACAGCTACAGGTATTACACCATTTGGAATATGAACAGAAATTGGGTGGAGATGGTGATCCAGTATGGCCTGATCTATTATTGCTCTAAAACCGGAAGCTCTGTTTTCTTCAGAACTTTCCTGATTAACGCTTTGTTCTGGTTCAGAAGATACTTTTTCTTCATTATCATTTTTGATCAAAGTAAAAGCAGATTTGTCAGCACCGCATACAGGACAGGTTTCCGGAGGCTCTTCTCCGGTGTGGACATAACCGCAGACCGAACATTCCCATTGTTTCATTGAATAAACTCCTTATTAAATTTTTAAATTCCAGCAAATATAAAAATAAATTTGATAAATTTTACTTTATCAGTTTTGTTTCAGCAAAGAAATTTATTGCAAATACGGAATCATAAATAAACTGAAATTCAGGACTGAGTTCATAAAAAAGAAGAATAAATTTCTGGTTTTCAGATGATTATTATATTATGTTCCAATAAAAAATTAATGATTTATGTAAAATTATAATCATTGATTTTTCTTAACAATAACTATTCAAAAATTCAAAGTAAAAATGAAAGAAATAATTTCAGCCTTCAGAAACAACGACATATTCAAAGACTTTAACAACAATGAACTGTGGCAGCTCGCAGGTGAAATGGAAAAAGAGGTTTATGTTTCCGGCGAAAAGCTTTTCAGTGCAGATGAAAAGGCTTCAAATATATATATTCTGATAGACGGCCATTTTCTGGTTCATCTTCCCGATAAAAGAGCATTTACTCTTATGAATCCGGGTGACATTATAGGAACAGAACCTTTTCTTGATAAAAGTTTTTATGTGACCACATGCACATGTCTTTCGAAAAAAGGAGTCTGCGGAGTTCTTACAGGAAAGACACTTGTTAATGTGGAAAAAAGATATGCATCGATAAATTCGAAACTCATACGATTGAAAAACGAATTTTTATCCAAAACCAAATATTTTAAGAGATAAAATGGAAATAAACCCTTTTTTATTTGCAGCTTCAGGATTGTTTATCGTTTTTTCGGGGCTGACATTTTTATCCTTTGCGGTTTCAAAGATTCATAAAATTTTATTTTTTTTTGAAAATATAAGTTTGAAAAAGATTAAGGAAAAAAAAATAAAGGCACCTGCTCTTACTAAAAACATCACTACGGAAACAAAAAAATTATTTTATCTTTCAGGGGATAAAAAAGATTCGTTTTATCTTCCTGATCTGATAGAAAAAGCCTTGATGAACGGCCAGGAAAATCCATGGATAATCATAGATTTTCTGATCAAAAAAAATCTAATATGCGCTGATGAGACAGGAAAGTTTTTCTGGAACGATAAATCATCTTGCTGGAAACAAATTTTTAAAAAGTGAAGAAAATTGGAAAATATTTTATTCTCGTTTATAGAAAACACAGGATTGTATTATCTGACATACAAGCATTTTATAATGCTTTTGATAGCGTTTTTTTTTCTTTATCTGGGCATTTTCAGAAAATATGAACCACTGCTTCTGGTGCCCATATCCTTTGGAATGATAATAGGGAATCTTCCGGCTCCTGCATCAATGTCGCTTGGGGTATATAATGAAGGAAGCGTTCTTTATTATCTTTATCAGGGAGTATCTCAGGGAGTATATCCTCCTCTGATATTTATCGGCATAGGCGCAATGGCAGATTTTTCCTATATACTTTCAAGGCCGGTACTTATTTTGCTTGGAGCGGCTGCACAGGCTGGAATTTTCATTACTTTTTTAGGGGCATATTTTCTTGGCTTTTCTCCCCAGGAATCTGCTGCAATAGGGATAATCGGAGGAGCGGACGGGCCGACAGCAATTTTTCTTACTTCAAAGCTTGCTCCCGAACTTATAGGTCCTATAGCTGTTGCAGCTTATTCGTATATGGCTCTTGTCCCGGTAATTCAGCCTCCGGTAATGAAGCTTCTCACCAGTAAAAAAGAGAGAATGATTACAATGAGGTCTGATTTCAGGGAAATTTCAAAAAAGGAAAAAGTTATTTTTCCGGTTGCAGCTCTCGTTCTTTGCTGTCTTATAGCTCCGGGTGCTCTTCCTCTGCTTGGAATGCTCTTTCTTGGAAACCTGTTAAAAGAAGCGGAAGTGACAAACAGACTTGCTGAAGCAGCAAAAGGTCCGTTAATCGATATAGTAACCATTCTTCTTGGAATAAGCGTAGGGGCAAGCACTCAGGCAGATGTTTTTCTCACAAAAAAATCTGTTGTAATATTTATATTGGGAGTTATTTCCTTTGCAATTGCAACAATGTGCGGAATTTTGTTTGCAAAATTGATGAATATGTTTTTAAAAGAAAAGATAAATCCATTGATCGGTGCTGCAGGGGTCTCAGCAGTACCTGACTCTGCAAGGGTTGCTCAGATGGTTGCATCAAAGGAAAATCCGGGAAACTATATTTTAATGCATGCAATGGCACCAAATATTTCCGGTGTAATTGGCTCGGCCATAGCAGCCGGAGTTATGTGGAGTCTGATTGGTAAGTTTTAAATATAAACATAAAAATAAATAAGTCTGGAGGATTTTAAATGATTAAAGAAAGAATTGAAGACAATATTCTTATAGCTGTTTTAACAGACGGTAAAACTAACTCAATTGATTTTGAAACTTTAAAGCAGATCGATGCCTGCGTTGAAAAAGTCAATAATGATGACAATATAAAAGGTCTTGTTCTGACAGGGGAAGGAAAGTTTTTTTCAAGCGGATTTAATCTTCCAATGTTTCTTGGATTCAAGGATGTGGATGAAGCAGTTGATTTTTTCAATCAGGAAGAAGAAATGCTTGTCAACTATTTCATGTGCAAAAAACCTGTTGTATGTGCAATGAACGGACATTCTGCTGCTGCAGGCATGATCTTTGCCATGGCTTCAGATTACAGAATTGTTTCAGATCATCCAAAAATCAAGCTTGGAATGAGTGAAATAAAAATCGGACTTCCTCTTACTCTTGCACAGTCGCAGATAATGAGGTTTGGTCTTGATACAGATAAAAAATTCAGAGATATAATGTATTTTGGTGAAATGTACGGACCTGAAAAATCAAAGGAAATGGGTCTTGTTGATGAGGTTGTTGCTGCAGATGAGCTTCTCAACAGAGCCAAGGCTATTGTCTCCTTATGGATTGATACTCCAAACCGTCCTTTCATAAGAATGAAAGAAGTTCTTAAAAAAGAATTTGCGGAAAAAATTCAGAAAAGACTCAAGGAAGAAAACTGGCAGGAGGGAATGACCTGCTTTTTTGAAAAAGATGTAAGAGATATTCTTTCTTTTGTTCAGGCAGGTCTTGATAGATAATTTATTATTCTGTGCAGGAAATTTATCAAACCAAGTTGTCAATGGTGATTTTTCCTGCACTTTTTCAACTTAATTTCTGCCTTATCAAGGTAAAAAAAACATTGCGGAGCATTAAATGGATTTACAGGATTGCATAGTTTTTCTTCTGGCAAAAAACTCTCAGGCCGGCTACAAATTCTGGGCTGATTATATTTCCGAATATAATGTGACAACAGTTCAGGCAATGTTTCTTATTCTTCTTAACAGGCAGGACGGAATAACTTCACGTGAAATGAGCTCTCTGGTCAGGCTGGACAGTGCAACGGTTTCAGGAATAGTGGACAGACTGGCAGCCCTTGAACTTGTTGAAAGAAGACCAAGTCCGACAGACAGACGTTCCACTCTTATTTACCTGAAAGAAGACGGCAGAAAAAAAGGAGCTGTCCTTGACAGGCTTTTCGAACAGGCTCATAAAGATTTTTTATCCTCACTTACAGATGAAGAAGAAAGTTTTTTAAGAAATATTTTGAAAAGACTTTTGGAGAAGCATTCAGGTCTTGTATAGAATCAGTACTCAGCAGATTTAATCAATCAGGTTTTTAAAAAAAAACAAAAAAATCAATTTCTAATATTGATTTTATATTAATTTATCTTGTATACAAGTTAATTGTATGGAAGATAATTTTTTAAACCAATATATAAAAGGGGAGATAAAAATGATTCTTTTCAATCCCAAAGAGCACAACATAAAATACAGTGATGAAAAAACACGAGACATGATGCAGAAGGTAATTGACTATTTTGAAGACAAGGGTCTCAAGTCAATTAAAAAAGACTGGCATGAAAAGGTCTGGAACCATGATTTTGTAAAATTCATGAAAGAAAACCAGGTCATGGCAACTCTTATGACTCCTTCAGGATACGGAGCTGAAGATTCAAGATGGGATACTTTCAGGAACTCCATGTTTGCTGAAGTTTCCGCATTTTACGGGATCACATACTGGTATACATTCCAGGTTTCAATGCTTGGACTTGGACCAATCTGGATGGGATCGAACGAAGAAGTAAAAAACAAGACAGCAAAACTTCTTCAGGACGGTGAAGTATTTGCTTTCGGACTTTCAGAAAAAGAGCACGGAGCTGACATCTATTCATCTGATATGATGCTTTATCCTCAGGAAGACGGAACATACAAGGCAAACGGGGATAAGTACTACATTGGAAACGGAAACGAAGCAGCCATTGCTTCAACATTTGGTAAAATTGCAGACAGCGGTGAATATGTATTTTTTGCTGCAAACAGCAAGCATGAAAAATATGAGTGCGTTAAAAATACAGTTAATGAGCAAAATTATGTTGCTGAGTATGTTCTTCACGATTATCCGATCACAGAAGCAGACATAATGGAAAAAGGCCCTAAAGCCTGGGATAACATGCTCAACACCATCAACGTATGTAAATTCAACCTTGGATGGGGTTCTCTTGGACTTGCAACCCATGCATTCTATGAAGCCATCTCCCATGCTGCGGGAAGAAATCTTTACGGCAAATATGTAACAGACTTTCCACATGTAAAAAGAATTTTTGTGGATTCCTACAGCCGTCTTATTGCAATGAAAGTATTTTCTGAAAGAGCAATAGACTACATGAGATCAGGAAGCGAAAAAGACAGAAGATATCTTCTTTTCAACCCAATGGTTAAGATGAAGGTTACAAGAGAAGGTGAAGGGGTTGTTCAGGCTCTGTGGGATGTTATTGCAGCCAAGGGATTTGAGGCAGAGCCTTTCTTTGAAATTGCGGCCCATGAAACCCCAATGCTTCCAAAACTTGAAGGTACTGTTCATGTGAATATGGCTCTTATCGTAAAATTTATGAACAACTACCTCTTTAATCCTGGTGAGTTCCCTGAAATCGGAAAAAGACACGATACTGTAAATGACGATTTTCTTTTCAATCAGGGACCAACAAAAGGTCTTGGTTCAATTCAGTTCCATGATTACAGCAAGGCTTATGATTCAGCTGATACTCCAAACCTTGCAGTTTTCAAAGAGCAGATAAAGGCATTCAGAAATTTCCTTATCAAGGCAACTCCTGATAAAAATCAGGCAAAAGATATTGATTATCTTCTTAATCTCGGAGATATTTTCTGCCTTATTCCTTATGGTCAGCTTATCCTTGAAAACAAGGATCATATGGGAGTAACAGATGAGATGCTCGATCAGATTTTTGATTTCATGATAAGAGATTTTTCAAAATATGCTACAGATCTTATGATGAAGCCAAGCAACAGTGATGATCAGAGAGAGCTTGCAAAAGCAATCTTGAGATCACCTGTTCCAAACCCGGAAAGATTCAATAAAATCTGGGATGAAGTATACAGCCTTAAAGATGCATACAGAATGAAAGATCAGGATTTTTAAGTAAATCTTCTCCATAAAGAAATAAGGCTTCTGAAAAAATCAGAAGCCTTATTTACTTTGCCTGTGGTTAGCAATTAATGCCTTATTCCTGAAAAAGATTTGTTCTTGCAAGATTTCTGACCGCAAGAACAGCAGGGTGCTTAAGACGCCGCTCATGCGAGACAGCGAAAAATTTTATGGTTTCAACCCTTGAGCTTCCTAAGACCATAACCCCGTACTGTCTGACAACTTCCTCTGCAATTACAGACGGAACCGGAAAAACCCCAAGCCCTGAATGTCCAAAAGCCTTAAGAAGAGAAGTGTCTTCAAATTCTGCAACAATTTTGGGTCTGAGCTGATTTTTTGAAAGCCACTGGTTTACAACAGCTCTTAAAGATGTTCCTTCTGAGGGCATAAGGAAAGGTGCGTTTTGAAGTGATTGCGGAAAATTTTCCTTTAAAGCTTTGTAAAGAGAAGGACTAGCGCAAAAACTCACACCTGACTGCCCCAGCTCATGATTGTAAGCCTTTACTCCAAGTTCCCTGGGCAGAGTCTGATCTGCAATTACAAGGTCAAGATGATGAATTGCAAGCTCGCCGAAAAGCCGGTCAGGCTTGTCATTATGGCAGATAAGCCGGATTGGCTCTGAAAGATTAACTGCTGCACTCAGCAGCTGATATGCCATGGATTTTGGAACAGTATCCACAACTCCGACTCTGAAAAAAAAACCTTCACTTACAGCACCGTCCCTTACAAGAACTTCTATTTCATTGCCTATCTGAAAGATGTCATCGGCACGGGATAAAACAACTTCGCCCGCCTGTGTAAGTTCAAGCCTTTTCCCTACCCTTCTGAAAAGATGGGTATCCAGTGATTTTTCCAGTTCACCAACCTGGTGACTGATAGTCTGGGGAGTTATATTGAGCCGTTCGGAAGCGCGGATTACTCCCCCTGATTTAACGACATTCCAGAAATAATAAAGCTGTTTGTAGTTTAACATTTTGTGAACCCGTTAGTAATTATCAGTTTATATCGAACAATATATCAAAATAATACGACTTTTATTTTATATTGGCAAGGTGTATAAAAATTTTCTCAAAACCTAAGAATGCTAATAAACAAGGTATACAGCATTTTAAAAGCTGAATGTCGAAAAATATCGAAAAGACATGAAACTTATTATCAGTACAATGAAAGGATTGAGATGGAGTTAATTGTCATAGTTTTAATTTATGGATCAGCAGCTTTATTTTTAA
This sequence comes from Desulfobacteraceae bacterium, assembly GCA_050253255.1. Taxonomy (GTDB): domain Bacteria; phylum Desulfobacterota; class Desulfobacteria; order Desulfobacterales; family JACKCP01; genus JACKCP01. Next base: position 54,931 of record JBFWJK010000001.1, read on the forward strand.
GTTCAAATCTCTGTCTTTCTGCCGTTTTAAGCGGCATATCAAAGTCTGAAAGCTTTTCATGCGGGTGCGGCTCTTCCGGAACCGAAAAAAAGGATATGAAACCATCCCCGGAACAGGAAATGCCGGCCTGCATGAAAAACTCAAATACAAAGACCCCACTGGTTGGAATAATCATGGGTTCCAGATCAGACTGGGAAACAATGATCCACGCTGCCAAAACACTTGAAAAGCTCGGTATTTCCCATGAAGTGGAAATTGTTTCAGCACACCGGACTCCTGACAGACTTTTTTCCTATGTGGAATCTGCGGAAGAAAGAGGAATGGATATCATTATTGCAGGTGCAGGCGGTGCAGCCCATCTGCCGGGTATGGCTGCATCAAAATGCATTCTTCCTGTACTTGGAGTGCCCGTTCAGTCAAAGGCTTTGAATGGGATGGATTCCCTTTTGTCCATAGTGCAGATGCCGGCCGGAATTCCAGTTGGAACTCTTGCAATAGGAAGAGCCGGAGCTGTGAATGCAGCTCTTCTTGCTGCAGGCATGCTTGGAAGATTTTATCCGGAAATTCGTCAGTCTCTTATTGATTACAGGAAAAATCAAACCGAGGAAGTACTGGCACAAAGTGATCCTGGAAGGGATTACTGATGAAAACAGGTATACTTGGCGGAGGCCAGCTTGCAGGAATGCTTGTCATGGCAGGAATACCCCTTGGGTTTGATTTTACAGTACTTGCACCGGACAGCGAGTCCTGCGCAGCACAGTATGGAAAACTGCTGCGGTCAGATTACAGTGATAAAAAGGCTCTGCATGATCTGGCGGACTGGTCTGATCTGATAACCTTTGAGTTTGAAAATATTCCGGCTGAGTCAATAAATTATCTTGAGCGGTATACTATTGTACGCCCTGGGCTAAAAGCACTCAAGACGGCCCAGGACAGACTCCATGAAAAAGAATTTTTTTCCGGTCTTGGAATACCCTGTGTACCTTTTTATCCGGTAAACTCTCTAAAAGATCTTTATAAGGCTGCTGATATAATTGGACTTCCTGCAGTATTAAAATGCCGCACCCATGGATATGACGGAAAAGGTCAGATTGTTTTACGTCATATTGAAGAATCTGAATCAGCCTTTAATCTTCTTGGCGGTCAGCCGGGAATTCTTGAAAAGCTTATTGATTTTGACAGAGAGATTTCAGTTGTTGCTGCCCGGAGCATATCCGGGGAAACAGCTTTCTACACTATATCAGAAAACATTCATCATAATGGAATTCTTCGTCTTGCCATGAGTCATCCTTGTGATCCTGTTCAGTCAAGGGCTGAATTCTATGCCGGACTTCTGCTGGAGAAGCTCAATTATGCAGGAGTGCTGGCTCTTGAATTTTTTCAGACTGGAGACAGTCTGATTGCAAATGAATACGCTCCAAGGGTTCATAATTCAGGACACTGGACCATAGAAGGAGCAAAGACAAGTCAGTTTGAAAATCATTTAAGGGCCATATCAGGGATGCGCCTTGGCTCAACAGCTCTGAAGAGTGTTGCAGCCACTGTAAACCTTATTGGTTCTGTTCCGGATAGAGCACAGATACCTGGAAACAGCAATATTTATCTGCATGATTACGGCAAGGCCCCAAGACCAGGTAGGAAAGTGGGCCATATCACTGTATGTGCAGACAACATGAGGGATCTTGGTAAGCTTGTGCCGGAATTTTTAATCCGGCAGGAACTGATGAAGTGATTGTTTTTTCCTGAATTGGTCATAATCAGAATTTTAAAAAGGAGGAGATGGATGAGAGATTCAACTTACAAGGTAGCTGCAGGACCGGAAGGTTACTTACCGCCTGCTGCCGCTGTAATGGGTGTTGAGCTTCCCGACCCGGGACAGGCTATTATGGAAGGTGAGTGTGTTGATCAGGATACTGCCATGAAGGCAATAGCCAGCAAGCTTGTTTCTGCTGAAAATCCGGTTTTTTTCCCGGGCCCGCTTATTTTATGGGACTGGAAACCCGGTGTAGCGGAAAAGGCGGCGGCACTTAAAGCTCTTGCCGAAGCAGTGGGTGCGAAGATGATACCTATGCCAGATTATCGGCCAAAATATCCGATGATTAATCCTGCTATTGAAGTCAATCCGAATCATCCGAACCTGACAATAGTCCATAACAAGATAGATGTATGCCTGTTTATTGGTGTTCACTGTCATTACGCAAACATTGCATTGAAGATAATCAGGGGAGGAACAGACTGCTATACAATTGCGGTTTGTGCCGAGGCAGGTCATGAGGAAGCCATGATATCACTGCGTGACGCAGGTATCTGTGAACTTCAGCGTTTGCGTGAACTTGTAATTGAACTGAAAGGCGGGATGAGCAGATGATAGAACAGAAAATTGTCGATCCGGATTACCTTTTTTTTGAGGCGCAAAGAACAAGTCAGTACATTACCGGAAGTGAGGCTGTGAGAGAAGCTATAAAAAGAGCCAATGTGGATATGGCCATAGCCTATCCAATCACTCCCCAGTCTGAAAGCATGCATCTGGTTGGAGACATTTATGCAGAAGGCTATGTAAAGGAATATTTGAGAGGTGAAAACGAGTTTGCAGTAATGTCGGCTGTTGCAGGTGCATCAATGGCAGGAGTGAGGGTTTTCACGGCAACAGGAGGTCCGGGAACCATGAGGGCCTTTGAAGTATTTCCAACCTGGGCAGGAGCAAGGCTTCCTGTTGTATGTGCCTTCATGACCCGGGGAATCAACTCTCCTCTTACAATTCAGCCTGACACCATTGAAATGGCATATCTCCTTGAGACAGGTATTTTAATGCTCCATGCTGAAAATGCACAGGATCTGCATGATATGCTTTTAATGGCCTTTATGGTGGCTGAAAAAACAGACGTGCATATTCCTGTGGGAGTGTTTGCAGACGGTTTTTTTGTAACCCATACAAGGGACAGGGTTGATATTCTTCCTGAGGACGTAAAGCTTCCGGGATATGATCCTTATACAGCCCCGGTTCCTGTCATGGATATGGAAAATGTTCCTGTAAGACAGATGCGCGATCCCTTTGTAATGAAGAGTAACTTCATGAGCTATGCCTGTCATGCTTCCTGGCAGCAGGAGATAGATGCGGCAGCAGAACGCTCACGTAAATACCTGAGACAGTATCTTGGCTCTCTTATAGATGTTGAAAATGAGGACTCAGACATCCTTGTCATAACTTCTGGTACAGCAGTGAGCCAGAGTCGTGAAGCCATAATTACAGCCCGTGAACAGGGACTTGATGCGGGTCTTGTGAAGATAAAAACAATACGCCCTTTCCCGGGAGAAGAAATTCGCGCTCTTGCATCAAAGGCAAAGAAAATAATTGTACCCGAATTCAACAGGGCAGGCTGGCTTGCAAAGGAAATCCGCAATGTTATAGACGAACCCCGCAAGGTTGTCGGTGCACCAAGAGTTTTCGGAGGAATGACAATGCCGCCGGAGCTTATACTCGATGAAATAAGGAGGATCAGATAATGAAAACCGGAATGCTTAAAATATCTCCGGGATTTGAGGATATCATGCCTGAGGAATACCGGGAACTTGTGGACAACGGTCCCTACGGTAAAAACTACGGCATAGGTGATCTTGGATCTTTCAAGGAGCTTCTTGAAGAACATCCCCTTTGTGCAGGCTGCGGCCTTGCCCTTTCCTTAAGACTTACACTTGCTTCACTTCCCATGCCTGAAGAAACCGTGATTGTAGGTTCAACAGGATGCAGTGCCCTTGCCTTTCCACAGGTGGCCCTTCACAATATTCATTCTCTGTTTGGTAACCAGAATGCTGTTGCTACCGGAGTGAAGCGTGCCTTAAAGCTTCGTTTCCCGGACAAGGAAAAAGATGTGGTTGTTATTGCAGGAGACGGAGCCACGGCAGACATAGGTCTTGATATGGTTATGCAGTCCTGGCTGAGAAGGGAGAACATCACCACAATAATGCTTGATAATGAGGCCTATGCAAACACAGGCGGTCAGGAAAGCGGAATGTCCATGCCTGGAACCGTTCTTAATATGGCGCCAACCGGTAAAAAATTTCCCAAGCTTTCCCTTCCTGAAATTGCACATACTTCAGGCTGTGACTATGTAGCAGCAGTTTCACCTGCAAAGCCAAAACAGCTTGCAAAGGCTGTCAGGCGTGCAATTCTTGTGGCCCGTAAAATCGGACCCACCTATGTACAGATATTCAGCCCGTGTCCGACAAATTACAAGTTAAACCCCAAAGAAACCGTTTCTGTAATCAGACAGAGGGAAAAAGACGGCCTTTATCAGACAAAAGAGTTTGTATCAGAGGAAGCACAGGCATTTCTCAATACTGTTGAGGAGAAAAAATGAAATCAATAGAAAAAAACTTTATACGTATGTCCGGCCTTGGAGGCCAGGGTGCAGTGACAGCGGCACATATACTTGGAAGCGCAGCCAATAAAGACGGACTGGAAAGTACTGTCAATCCCTTTTTCGGTGCTGAAAAGCGTCTTGCTCCTGCGGAAAGTTATGTGCGCATATCTTCACAAAAGGTTTATGAAAAGGGAGAGGTGCTTTATCCCAATACAATAATGATTTTTCATCCCCATGTCATCACCATGGGCAAGTGCTACACCATGCCTTTTTTTGACGGTCTTCAGGAAGGCGGAGTTCTGCTTATAAATTCTGATGAACCGCTTTCTCTTCGTGATGAGGATCTCAGACTTCTTGCAGATCTGAAAGCAAAAATCTACTACGTGCCTGCAACAAAAATTGCAACCGAAGTTGCAGGATCAGAGCTTTCTACAAACATAGCAATGCTTGGAGGACTTTACGGTATAAAAAAACTTACCTCGATTAAATCTCTTAAAGAATCCATGATGGAGCGTTTTGGCGGAGGAAAGTTTGTAGCTTCGGGAAGTACAGCAGCTCTTGATGATGCAGTAAAGGGAAAATTTGCAAAGGTAAGTCAGATGATTGAGAAAAATATGGAGCTGATTGAAGCAGCAGGCGCGGCTTTGACTGAGTTTTGCCCAGCAGAAGAAAAGGAGGACTGATTTATGTATTTATCAGCCAGAGTTGATAAAGAAAAGTGTATTGGATGCAGACTTTGCATTACAAGTTGTCCGGAACCCAATGTATTTAAATTTCTGCCGGAAGAAAAGCTTGTGGAAGTAAATGACAGCCGATGCAAGGCATGCGGTCTGTGCACCACAGTTTGTCCAAAGGACGCCCTGAAAATCAGCTGATCAGTCAGTTTATAAGTGTGTTTTTATTTGTTCCGGGGGCGGCACTGATGCCGCCCTTCAAAAATTTGAATGCACATTAATTTAATGCTGCTTTTATAAGTGCAGCTGGGGTTAGGAGACTCAACATGTGTTCAGATAATAATTTTGACGATCCTGGTGCAATGCTGCTTCACGGCCCGCGCACCAGGGCCTTTATTACAGGAAGTGAAGCTGTCTGCGAGGCTGTGAAACGTGCCTGTGTTGACATGGCAATTGCTTATCCCATTACTCCCCAGTCAGAGAGTATGCATCTGATCGGTGATCTGTATGCAAAGGGTTATATAAAAGACTATTACAGGGCTGAAAATGAATTTGCGGTAATGGCCGCAGTTCACGGTGCAGCTCTTGGGGGCGGAAGGGTATTTACGGCAACAAGCGGACCCGGAACGCTCAGGGCCATGGAAATGTTTCCTGTCTGGGCAGGAGCAAGGCAGCCCATAGTCTGTGCATTCATGTGCCGGGGTGTTTCTCTTCCTCCTTCAATTCAGCCTGAAAATATTGAAATGGGAATGCTTCTGGATACAGGAATGCTCATGTTCCACGCAGAAAACGGTCAGGATTTTCATGACATGATTCTGCAGGCCTATCTTATTGCGGAACAGACAGATGTTCACCTTCCTGCAGGTGTTTTTGCAGACGGCTTTTTTGTAACCCATACAAGAGAAGAAATGATGCTTCCTCCGGAAGACTTCAGGCTTTTGCCCTATGATTCAAATCTTGCTCCGGTTCCAACCTTTGATATGGAAACTCCGCCTATGCGAATTACAAGAGATCCTCTGCTTAACAAAAGCAATTTCATAAGCAGCAGTGCCAATGCAAGCTGGCATCAGGAGATTCTTGCTGCGGCAGAAAGGGCAAGAAAGCATATAAGGCGTTTCATGGGAGGACTTATTGAAGTTGAAAATCCAGGTTCAAAGGTATTTATCGCTGCTTCAGGAACAGCTGTTTCACAGTCAAGGGAAGCCATCCGTATTCTTCAAGGAGAAGGAATTGATGCAGGGCTTATCAAGATAAAATCCATTCGTCCTTTTCCTGAACAGGAACTCAAGGATGCAGTTGAAGGAGCAGATCACATAATAGTTCCGGAATTCAATGCCGGAGGCTGGCTTGCAAGGGAGATCAGGGCCTCTCTGGATCGAAATACCAGAGTAACAGCCGGGCCAAGGGTTTTCGGGGGTATGACCATGCCTCCCTGGCTGATTGCAGATGAAGTTAAATCGGCTATTCAGGCCGCACAGTTAAAGGGAGGGAACTGATAATGTCAAAAAAAATAATAACTCCGGTCCCTTCTCTGGCAGATATTCTGCCTGATGATTACAAGGCTCTTGTATCAGACGGTCCACACGGCAGATCTCTTGGAGTCAAAGATCTTGGAAGCTTCAAGGAAATTACCGAGGAACACCCCCACTGTGCAGGATGCGGTGTGTCCTTAGGTGTGCGTCTTTGTCTGGCTTCACTTCCTTTACCTGAGGATACAATAGTTGTCGGCACTCCAGGGTGCTCATTTTTTGCATTGTCACAGTCTGCTCTGAATTATTCAAATACTGCTTTCGGCAATCAGAACTCGGTTGCATCAGGTCTTAAGCGAATGCTGAAGATCCGCTATCCGGAAAGAATAAAGGACGTTGTTGTCATTGCCGGAGACGGAGGCATAGCTGATATCGGTCTTGACATGACCCTTCATTCCTGGCTGAGAAAAGAAAATATTACAACCATAATGCTTGATAATGAGGTTTACGGAAATACCGGCGGTCAGGAAAGCGGAATGTCACCCCATGGTCAGGTTCTGAACATGGCTCCAAAGGGTAAAAACTTTGAAAAGATTCCCATGTTTGAAATGGCAAAGACATCTGGCTGCGCCCTGCCCTTTACCCACAATTTTTTACTCAGGGATATTCTTTCAAGGAATATCCCTCGCACATAATCTGTAAAAGATTATAGCCTTTCCAAATTAGTTGATGTCCAACTGGAGGATCACTTTTCCTGTTCAAATATCCTCCAAGTTTTCCCACCATAACTACCATTTCACCAAGGCTGACAGGTTTTTTTAAGTTTTTTTTTGAGCATAACCTTGAAGTACTTTTATTTCAATATCGGAAAATAATATTTCAGGTGAAAGCTCCGGAGTTTGCCTTCCCAAAAGAGTCATGAGCATAATTCGCCAGGCAACTACAATATTTATTGCAATAGCTCTTTTTAATCTTGCTGCTTTTTTCATTGAAAGCTCTTCGATTTTACAACCTGATTTTAAAACTCTATGCCAATCTTCAATACGCCATCTCAAACAATACCATTTTATGCATTCCAATGCTGTTTCTGGAGATTCTATATTAATTGTTGTCAATAAAAACCATTCTACAGGGTCAATATTTTCAGGTGGATTTTCTTCCCTTAAATGTATTGCCCAAAGTTCTACAGATGTTTTACTTTTGCTGTATGACGGTGGTTTTAAGCTTATTTTTTCAAAACTTACCAATGCTTTTGCTGTTCGTCTTTCTTTTTTGGGTTTTGCCTTTTGAGTTCCTCTTCTTAATCTCTGACTTTGACGAGGTATCTCTATTTCAATGGAAGTTGATGCTGGGGTATTTCTTAATTTATCAAAAAGTTTATTATCTCCATTTATTTTTCTGTCAAAGGCAGCTCTTACAAGCAAATCAATTTTAATGCATTCATTTCTATGAGTATCAAAAAGTTCATAAAAATCTCCTTCTCTATCCATTACATTAACCAAAGCTGTTTCAGGAGTAAGTTTTTTTATTGACATGCAGTCACGGATGCCTTTTATCCATGAAAATATTTTTTTTGTTTCTATGGAACTGTTTCTTTCTTCATTTTTAGTTCTTTTTATTTTTTGGATTTTTGGCGATGTTATTTCTGAGCTTAATATCCCAAGAGGTAGTCCATCAGTTGTCACTGCCATGGTTGAATGCATGTGAAAGCCTTTTGTAACGGCTTTTGTCTGATTTTTGCCGATTTCTCCAAGTCCGGTGCAGTTATTGAGATTATCATAATTAATTTTGGTTCCGTCCTGAATACACAAAACGGTTTTTTGAGCTTTAATTCTTTGGATTGTTCTTGTTCTGTGAGGCTTTAATATATTTTCAACTGAAACTGCTGAATCATCTGGTTTGTCAATCAACCTGTAAAAACCTTTTACTTTTTTCCAGTCCCCTCCAACACATGCACTGTATGAAGCAGAGGGGTTTTTGTATATTTCTTCAGCAGCCTGAATAAGTCTTTCATCCAGGCGTTTATCTCCAATATCTACTCCTGAAAATTCCTCTTTTGCCCAGTCTTCAACATTAAAGGATTCAATAGGCAGGGGCTGTAAATATTGAGGTGCCTTTGTACCAAATTTTTCCCTGAAAAAATCATCAAGCTTGTAAATATAAATATCTTTGATTGTCTCTTTGTATTCGCATAATGAATCCTGACGGCCCCGGCCTTTTGTTTTTCCAACAAGCTCCCAGTTTGCAGCTTTGTAGCAAGTTCCTGAATGGCTTGTTGTATCAACAAAACTTTCAAGAAGTAATGGTCTGTAATTGTATTTTTTATAAAAATCTTCAGGAAACTGCCTTACTGCCATTCCAAGAATATGGGAGGCCAGATTTTTACATTTTACACACGGCCTGATTAAAAATCTGCTTAAATTAACAATATAATGAAGTAATGTCTGACGCTTTGGCCAATCCCAGCCAACCCATTTATCTCTGTCTTCAACATGTAAAGCAGCAGAGCTGAAAGCAAGGCCTCCAAGACATCCATGGTCTGAACTTATGAGATACTTTATCTGTCTGCCTACAAGGTGACCTGCTTTTCTGGGATGTTCGTTTATCATCAGCTCATTCCAGATACACCTTTGCTCAGTGGTTTCTACAGGAATTAATTTGAGACTTTTTATTTTGCCTGCTGTATCAGGCACATTCTGAGGTTCAGGCACACTTTTGTCCAAACGAAGATTTACTTTCTCTGTTTTATTAGTTTTTGGCTTGAAATTGTAAAAAGTTTCCAGACCAGCCTGCTTTTCAATCGTTGACAGAGCTTTTATGCAGCCGGCTGCCTGCATTTTACCCGCAGGATCAAAAAAATTATACTCCTTACAGAGATAATGTGCTAATTTAGCTCTGCTTTTCCCATGTTCTGTTTTAAGAAGCTCTTTTATGTGAGCAATAACTTTAGCCTGTGATAATGTTTTTTTGATTTCATTTTGTTTTTTCATAATCACAGATTAAATTATTTTTTTTACACAGTCCAGACTTTTTTTGGGGTAAAGGGCAGGGCTGCGCCTACGGAGCCAGAGTAACCATTGCAGATTCAAAAAAACTTGGCGATGCTGTCTGTAAAGCGGTTTTGATTGCAAGGGAAATTGGACCGACCTATGTTCAGATATTTACACCCTGCCCCACAAATATGAAGTTTGATCCTTCAGACACCATAAAAGTTGCACGTGAAGCAAAAAATGGGGCCTATGCTTTTGAGGAGTTTGTTTCTGATGAGGCTGGTAAGTTTTTGAAATCTGTAAATGCTGAAGAGAAAACTGCATAGGATAAGAATTTTCAAATAAAATATTTGACCTAAATTGAGCGTTTCATATTTTGAAAGTAACAAATACTCAATGAATCAAGCTTATTATATTTAAAAATATGAAACCCTGTGTTCTTTCCAATTTTGCTGCATCTATGGCGTTAAATTGCATCACGCATAGTAAAAGTATAGCCTGATACAATTGTCGTTATATGCAGCAAACTTGAAAATCGCTCCATTCAGGTTTGATTATAGGCTTTTTTGTCAAAATACTGTTATGTCCCCTTCAACAAGTGAAGGGGGGTAATCTATTTGTCAGAATTATTCTTATGTTCAAGCTCTTTTAGCATACGGTCAAAGTCGCTTTCAAATAGCCGATCCTGAATGATCCTGTATTTTTCAAATTCACTTTCCGCGTGTGCCCTGGCAATTTCTGCTGTGACCTTGCCTGCATCCTGTAATATTTCTCTGTCAGTTGCTTCAATGAACTTATTCAGTCTGATTTCCCAATCCTCCATGGTCATAGGTATTTGTCTTATCGCCATATCTTCTGCAATGTCCAGATAGGCAGAGACAAGTCGCTGGAGTTGTGCCATTTCGCTTTGGGATAGATAATTTTTGGCTATGCAGACATCAAATTTTTGAATTTTACCCTTTGGAGCATCTTTCCATGTGGTCAGTCCCATATTTTTTTTCTGATGGTCAGCTCTGTCTAAAATCATTTCAGCAGCTGTCTGACCATGAATTGCCCAGTGCAATTTGTTTTGAACAGTTGCAAAAAAACGCTTTGTTGCCCGGGCAGTTACATCATAATCAATGGATGTGGCATAAATATCTGTGATTTTTTGATAAAATTTCCGTTCACTCAGCCGTATTTCCCGAATACGTTCAAGCTGTTCTTCAAAATATTTTTTACCAAGGATAGTGCCGTCATTTTTAAGACGTTCATCATCCATGGTATAGCCTTTAATGGTAAATTCCTGAATAATATGGGTTGCCCATTTACGGAATTGAACAGCTCGTTCAGAATTGACTTTATAGCCAACCGCAATAATTGCTGAAAGATTATAGTGCTTTGTATTGTAATTTTTACCATCTGAGGCAGTTATCCGAAAATTTCGGATAACTGAATTATCTTCAAGCTCGCTGTCACTGAAAATTTTTTTTAGGTGATAATTAATGGTTCTAACATCAATATTATAAAGGACTGCCATCATTTTCTGAGTAAGCCAGATATTTTCATCTGCATAAACAGCCTCAACACCTCCTTCGCCACTTGCCGCTATAAAAGTCAGATATTCTGCTGCAGAGGAGCGGGGATTTATTATATTTTTTTTAAAGGAGTTTTGTATCTCATTATTTTTCTTCATTGAATCTCCTGTTTTATACTTCCTCTGGATTATTGCCTGAAAAATAAGAGCAAAATTTTTCCAACAGTTCAAAGTTTATTCTTTCCTGTTCAAGCCTCAGATTTTTTCCATAAATATTGTTTTTAAGTAACTGAAACAGTTCAGACTCGTTATGGTTTAATCTTTTCAGTTCTGCACAAGACGGGGTGTTTTCTTTTGTCCACATTGATTCATGTGATAAAAAGGTTTCTAAATCCATAAGAAAGGAAGCAGAACCCGGAAAATAAGAGCGAAGACGGTCAAGAATTGCAAAGCCGTGGGTATCAATGTCTCCCCAGTAATAAATATTTTTGCTTTTCAGCCATTTTGCACCTGAAAGAATATCTATGCTGTATCCAAGGCCAAAAATAACCATGGAATTTTTTACAAAGGGAAAAGAAAGGCCTGTAATGTCATTTTCAACAATAAAAACGTTTTTTAAGTTGTTATTCAGATTATAAAATTCATCAGTTCTGATATGAAAATCTGAAATTCCATTAATGTATTTTTCCCTGTCAAGTATACGAAATTTTACATATGCAGGTTTTTCAAGAAATCCGTAGCGTTTTTCAAAAAATTTTACACCTGAAAAAGAAAAATCTATTTTATTTTCAGGAAGAATATTGTCAAATAGAAGAGATATCCATTTTTTGTTATTTTCTATAAATTTTGTATCAATCTCGGGGATTTTGAGCTGTCTTATATAAATCATTGGTCTTGGATTGTTTTTAATAAATTTTAAAACAGGCAAAAGCTTATTCCAGTTATTGCTGTGATTTAAAACGTCAAAGGGATTTTTAATAAAAAGTTCTTCAAGCTCAGGAAAAATATTTAAAACTTTTTCGCATATTTCATGGAAAGAGTTTGCTTCCCTTGTTTTACCCATGAATAATAAAATATCATCCAGGCTTTTGAAAATAACTCCACAGGGTATTTTATTTTTTCCTGAAATCCTGCTGTTAAAATCTTTCCAATTAAGTTCATAAAGAGTTTTTCCATTTTTTTTTGAATTTGATTCAAGCTCGAAAACCCATTTATTGATTTCAGAATAGTAGTCTGCAATGTCAGATGTCTTTGGGTGTTTTAAGCTGATTTTTAAAGGAAAGTCTAATTCAGGTTTTAAATATTGTCTTAGAAAAACCCCTTTTTTCCATTTCTTTTCAAGAAAGGTGCAGATATCTTTTTTATCTCCCCAGGAACTCATTTTTTCATTTCTTCTTTATTTTTTCTGTATTCTTCTATGGTCATATTTATAAGCTCTGAATTTGAACCGGTTGGGTTATGAACAAAACCAAGTGAAGAAACATAAGGTTCAATAATATGAATTTTTTGTAAAGGAGTTACAATAAGAAGCTGAAGATTGAGCTTTTTAAAAAGTTCAAGACTGTAGGCTGTTGACTCGTCTGAACCTCTGCCAAAAGCTTCATCTATGGCAACAAACCTGAAACTTTCAGATTTTATTTCTCCCCATTCAAGGCCGAACTGATATGCCAGGCTTGCAGCCAGTACAGTGTATGCAAGTTTTTCCTTTTGTCCTCCGGATTTTCCTCCGGAATCTGTATAGAGTTCATATTCTGCATCATCATCCATCCATCTTTCAGATGCACC
>JBFWJK010000002.1:0-52675 GCA_050253255.1 Desulfobacteraceae bacterium
ATGAAAATTGCAGCCTGTAAAAAGACTGGATTCATATACACCAGTTCACAGCAAGTGCAGCGGCAATATATGAGAATCCTTCAATGTAGGCGGCACCTAAATTCTGCTTTTCCTGTCCAGCAATTTCCTTTGAAAGACTTTCTGAAGGAAGAAGAAGCTTGTCTGTCAAAACTCTTACAAGCGGCATGATAAGAAGCCCGATCAATGCATAAATCAGATATTGTTTTATATTATAGCTCCAGGAATAAAAATCACCTTCAGCACTGAGACCTATAATAAGTCCTGTCCCTATAAGAAGGCCGCCAAAGCTGACACCTGCAGCAACATTGTCTTTTTCAATTTCGTCATGAATATCATATGGAAGAATAAAATTATAAATTTTACCTGCCATAACCAGAATTACCTGACCTACAGCCCAGAAACCAACCGCAGTCCAGATACTTCCCCCCTCTCCGCTGACCGAGCCGTAAATCAGAAATCCGGATGCTACACAAACACCGAAGTTGACAGCTCCGGTTCCCTGATTTTTATCCCGGATCAGCTCATCACTTACCTTGAATTTATGCAAAATAACCTTATCACATATAATTGCTGAAAGATTTAAGAGAATAACCGCTAGTAGACCGTAAATTGTTATATCGAGAAAATCAGAGATCAGTCCGTTTGAAGAGCCGGCAACAGCACCTCCGATTGATATGACAAGGCCCAGATAGTAGCCCGAAAGTGAAAGAGCAAGTGCAGGGTTGTCATTTTTTACAAGCTCATAAACTATATTGTAGCTTCTGTTTAATTTATCATTTACAAATTTACCGATAAAAAAAATTGCATAAAAGGAAAAAAGCAAAACAGCGGAATGAATTATTATATCCATAAGTTCAGTGTCCTTAAATATTTGTAAAAACTTTTTTATTGACTCAAAACTCAAGTAATTTAAGCAGACAGGAAAAAGTTAAACTTTATTTACCTATTCTTCCCGCTTTCCCCCTGAAAGTCCCTGTCTTGGTTCTGCCTATTTTTTTATTGAGATTGGTCTGAAATTTTTGTTTAAAACCTGCTTCTCTTGCTTTTCTTCTTTCAAAAAACGATGGGTTGTTCTGCCTTGAAAGAGAACCTCCTGTACCGTATCTGTTATTTCCGTAATAAACCATATTTCTTCCGGAATAAGATCTGTAAGTATCATAATCGTTTCTGTAAACAGGTCTGTACCATCCTCCCATCAGATGGCTGAACAAAGCATATTTTCCATAGAATTCCCAGAAACTGTTCCCGCTGGAATCAGTTTTCCACTCTCCGTATCTGGAATCTCCCACATACTGATAACCTGGGGGAGAAGGCTGTTCCTGAAGCCTGCCGTCTTTTTTATCAACAAGAGCCATCCCAAGAAACCCTGAATTCAGTCTGAAATACTTTTCACTGACCTTGAGCCATGGAGTTACATATGCGTCATCAGGTGTAACCACTCTGTATTTATGATAATATGAAGCAGAAACAAACCCTTCTTCCTTCATATCCTCAAGAATTATTGAATAGGTTGGAACTTTATTAAGCGAAGAATTAAGCCTGTCTATCGGCGGAGGCTGTGATCCGCATGAATAAAAAATAAAAAGCAGAAACAAAAAAACTGACCAGCTTAGCCTTTTCATAAAATAGCCTGAAATTAATGATTGAAATTACAAACCTTTACCACAACCAGTTTCTCTCTTTTCCTGAAAAAATTGAATTGTAGTAAACTTCTTTTCTCGGCTTAATATACAGTTTAATTTCCGCTGTTGCAATCCCCCCCTGATAATTTATTTCCTCAATATTAGCACCGCGCATATAGGATTTTGCAACCACCTGGATTTCATCTTCAGCAAGACTTCCGTTTCCGGCTTTTGAATTGGCCTGGACAATCAAACCTGCAAGTCTTTCGGAAAGTCTTCTGTACCCATCTAGAACTGCGGCTCTTTCAGCCATATATTTCTGTTCCATCGGGGTTCCGTTTTCAGGAGCAAGCCCTTTTCCGGTTTCTGTAATAAGTATTTTTCTGTCTGCTTCCTCAGGCTCGATTCCGGCAATCAGATTGTCATGCATCCTTACAAACTGATATTCCTTAAGAACATGGTAATCAGTGGCACAGCCCCAAAGAAATATACAAACAAAAATTACAAACATTTTTTTCATATTAAATTCTCCTTAATGGATTTTTTTATAAATTCGGTCAAATCTCTTTTATACTTTAACTATAATTAACACCTGGATTGAGCGATTTTCAAGTTTGCTGCATATACAAGGCAAATTGTATCAGGCGATACTTTTGCTATGCATGATGCAATTTAACGCAGTAGATGCGGCAAAATTGGAAAGCCCGAAGGGTTTCATATTTTTAAATACAATAAGCTTAATTCATTGAAAATTTATTAATTTAAAATGCGAAACGCTCAATTCAGGTAACAGTTGATCCTTAACTCATATGCCTTAAACTGAAAAAGACTTTCTTCCCTTATGAGTGCCAACACTCATTAAAATAGGGTCATAAATCTATATCTTTATATGACAGTTATATCTATGATGAATAAAATCTATGCTTTCCTTAATAAGACATGATTACCCCCTCAGCAAAATCTCTCCAAGTAAGCTTCGGCGGTTTGCAACAAACCGCCTTTTCTTTCCTTTTTTCTTTTAATCTTGATTTTAACAACTCCATAAAGTACAAAAAGACCAGAATCTTGAGTCTATGGTCAGTTTGATATCCTAGCTTTTCTGATTGCTCTCTTTTACAAAGCTGTCTAACAAATCAACTATCTAATCCAAAGGACAATTATGGATTTTGTTTTAAATATCTCAAGACTTTTCGGAGAAAAAGTTATCTTCACTGTCAACGGCCTGGGGAAAATATTCATCTTTTTTATAAAAGGGATTTTCCTTTTTTTCAAGTGGCCGGTTCAGTTTTCCAAACTTTTGAATCAGATTTATTTCATAGGCTTAAAATCAGTTCTAATAGTCTGCCTTACTGCACTTTTTACAGGAATGGTTCTTGGACTTCAAGGCTATTACACTCTAATTAAATTTGGTTCAGAAGGCTATCTTGGAACTGCTGTAGCACTGACTATTGTAAGGGAGCTTGGCCCGGTTCTTACAGCGATCATGATTGTTGCCAGAGCAGGTTCAGCAATGACTGCCGAAATCGGAATAATGAGGATTTCAGAACAGATCGATGCTCTTGAAACCATGAATATAAACCCCTTAAGATTTATTTTCAGCTCAAGAATATGGGCAGGAATTATAAGTTTTCCCCTTCTTACAGCAATTTTCGATTTTATCGGAATTATCGGAGGCTATATATCAGGATCGATCCTTCTGGGTCTTAACGCCGGTATTTATTTTGCCAGAGTTGAATCAAGCATCACAATGAATGACATAAACGGAGGCTTTATAAAAGCATTTGTCTTTGCTCTGGTAGTAATTACAATATGCTGCTACAAAGGGTTTTACACTCACCTCCAGAAAAACGTTTCAGGTTCAAAAGGCGTTGGATATTCAACCACATCTGCAGTTGTTTTATCCTGTGTATGGATTCTTGTATTCGACTATGTAATAACCTCTTTTTATTTTAACGGATAATTATGACATATACTTCAAAACCACCTGTAGAACTAATAGAAATATCTAAAAGCTTTGGAGAACTTAAGGTTTTAAACGGAATAAGCCTTAAAATCGAAAAAGGAAAAATAACCTCCATAATAGGCAAGAGCGGTGAAGGTAAAAGCGTTCTTTTAAAGCACATAATAGGTCTTCTCAAACCTGACAGGGGCAAAATATATTTTGACGGTAAACTTTTAAGTGAAATGACAAGACCTGAAATAAAGGATTTCAGAAAAAAAATAAGCTATATGTTTCAGGGCAACGCTCTTTTCGACTCTATGACTGTTTTTGAAAACATTGCGCTCCCCCTTTATGAAAACAATGAAAATAAAGAAAAAATCAAGGATCTTGTCTCAAAAAGAATAGCCCAGATGGAGCTTTCAGGTTCCGAGGACAAATATCCCTCTGAACTTTCAGGAGGAATGCAGAAAAGGGTTGCCCTTGCACGCGCCCTTGTTAATGAACCCCAGATAGTGCTTTTTGACGAACCGACAACCGGACTTGATCCTATAAGAAAAAATTATGTTCACAAAATGATTTCGGACTACCAGAAAAAATTTCAGTTTACTGCTGTTCTTGTCAGTCATGAAATACCAGATGTTTTTGAAATTTCAGATGTAATAATGATGCTTGATGAAGGGAAAATTGTTTTTACAGGAACAAAAGAAGAAATAAAAAATACAGAAAATCCCTATGTCCGGAAATTTGTTGAAGGCATAGCATACTAAAGTGTTAAAATTCGGAGGATAAATGAAAAAAGCAACCCTTGAAACCGGAGTAGGCCTTTTTGTCGTGTTCGGTCTTATCTGCACAGCATATCTTACTGTAAAGCTTGGTAAAATGGAGCTTCTGGGAACAAATTATTATACACTCAAAGCAAACTTCAGGACAGTGGCAGGCCTGAAAACAGGAGCAAATGTTGAAATAGCAGGTGTACAGGTAGGAACTGTTGAAAATATAAGCCTCGATACCAGGACTCACACGGCAGTCACTGAACTGAAAATAGAAAAAAAAGTAAAACTTTCAGCTGATGTAATAGCATCCATAAAAACATCAGGCCTGATAGGTGATAAATATATCCAGCTTTCACCAGGAGGTGATCCAGAAATTCTCGAACCCGGCCAAATGATTACTGAAACCGAATCACCAATAGATTTTGAGGAACTTATCAGTAAATATGTTTTCGGTTCAGTTGACAGTAAAGATTCAGACATGGGAGATTTTTTAAAATGATGAAAAAAGCAGTTTTTACATTATTCATCTTTCTGGTCATGAGCATGAACGTCTATGCACTGACGCCGATGGAATCAATCAAAAAGCCAACCGAAGAGATAATTTCTATTCTTAAAGCTGAAAAATACAGCACTCTTACTCCCGAGCTTAGAGAAGAACAATGGAATGAAATCTGGAATGTTGTAAAAAATTCATTTGACTTCAAAATCATTTCAAGACTTGCAGTGGGTAAATACTGGAGTTCCTTCTCCGGTGAAGAACAAAAATCTTTTCAGAAACTTTTTGCAGAGCTTCTTGCAAACACCTACATTAACAAAGTTCAGGAAAACTTTAAAAACCAGGAAGTCACTTATATTGATGAAAAAATATCAGAAAAAAAAGCTGAAGTACTTGTTCACGTGGCTCTTGAGGACAAGCCTGTTCCGATAATTTACAGAATGCTCGACAACAACGGCTGGCTTATCTATGATGTCAAGATTGAAGGAATGAGCATGATAAAAAACTACAGAAGCCAGTTTGATGAGTATCTGTTTAAAAAATCTCCTGAAGAACTTATCAATGCACTTGATTCTAAAATCACTCAGCTGAGGGAAGAAAGAAAAAAACCGGTTAACTGATATGAAAAAAATAATTTTTTTTGTTGTAATTTTCGCTTTTTTTTCAACCTCTTTTATTTCATATGCTGAAGAGACTTCTGAAAATTCAAAAAGTTTTGAAGACTCCTTGTTTGAGGAAATAAATGCTGATTACAGTACAAAGGATTCAGACTTTTCAGACGATGAACTGCTTGACGACGAACTTTTCAAAGATGAATACTCAGATAAAAAAAAATCAGCAAAGGATTCAATCGATGACTATGATCCGATTGAACCGGTTAACAGAGCAATATTTTACTTTAACGACAAAGTATATATCTATGTTTTTACTCCTGTTGCAAAAGGATATGTAAATGCCACACCCAAATTTGCAAGAACAGGCATAAAAAACTTTTTTTCAAACCTTGCATCTCCACTAAAAGTTGTAAACAATCTTCTTCAGGGTAAAGTAAAAAACGCCGGAAAGGAAACCGGAAGATTTTTTGTAAATACTTTTCTTGGATTTCTGGGATTTATTGATTCTGCAAGCTCAATTGAAAGCCTCAATCCTCCTGATGAGGATCTTGGACAGACCTTCGGCAGATGGGGTATAGGAAACGGGCCATATATTGTACTCCCTTTTCTGGGACCTTCCACTTTGCGGGATACAATTGGAATGGCAGGAGAATTTTACATAAATCCGGTAGATTATGCTCTGGACATTGACAATGAAGGAAAGCTTGCAATGAGTGCTGTAAACGGACTGAATGAACTGCCTGGCAGGATGGAACTTTACAAAACCCTCAAAGACTCTGCTCTTGACCCTTATACTGCTGCAAAAAACGCTTACATACAGCTAAGACACGAACAGGTTAAAAAATAGTTACTGCAAAATCTGCTCTGAATTTATCCCAACTTGAGCGATTTTCAAGTTTGCCGCATATACAAGGCAAATTGGAAAGCCCGCAGGGTTTCATGTTTTAAAATATAATAAACTTAATTCATTAAAAATTTCTTAATTTAAAAATATGAAACTCTCAATTTAGGTTTATTTTAATAAAATGACAAGCGGCAAAGATTTTGATGCAGACAAATAGATCAGAGCATGAGTCATAAATTTTTTGAGACAAATGAATCAAAGTCAAATTTTTTTTCAAAGGGACTTTCATCAGAAAAGATAAACTTATCTGATAAAAAATCACAACCTTCAAAGTTTTCCCGCAGTATTTTAAAAACAAAAATTTTTTTATAATGATCAAAAATTGCCTGATTTCTGTTTATCATACCAATTTCATCGCCGCACAGATTCATCACATCAGAATTTTTGCCGTACTCCTGATAAAGATAACAGCTTAAAAGCATGTCATCAGAAATAAAAAGAAAATCCGAACCGCATTGCCAGAAAACCGGGCTTTGGCTGCTTCCCGGAATTTTGACAGTTTCATGAAGTCCTTTTTCATCATATCCGGAAATAAAAAGCTTCATAAGAGTCTTGTTTTTTATACAGGGAATAACTATACCCTCTCCCAGTACAAGAGAATCTGACTTCTCCTCCTGTATCCCCCAGCTTTCACATGATCTCAGGGTAAGCTTCTTGTTCCATCCAAACATCTGCTCTTTAATAAAACTGTTTTTAAAACCCAGAATAAAAAGCTCTGCCAGAACATCTTCACTGTGTTTTCCCCAAAGCTGATGTTCAGTCCTAATTAAAAATGCCATTGCTTTCTTTATCCAGAGGTCTGAAGGAGGATTATTATCAAAGTCTCTATGTTTCATTGCTTAAAAAACTTCTTACTGCTCAGGAGGCTGAGGAGGAATCATGTTGAATCTTACCATCTGATCGGGGTACTGAATTATAAACTCTTCCAGGCTTCCTCTGCTTCCTGCGATTATAATGTTATTAAGTTTCAGCTCTTTGAGCATACCCTTGAAATACGGATTGGCAATTTTTTCAATATTTTTCATGTGCTCTTTAACTTTTGTAAAATTATTCATCTCATTATACTCAAGTGAGGAAAAATAAAAAATAAGATCATCTCTGAAAGAGGGATGCACAGGAATTAACTGCGGCATTTCTTCCTTCGTCTTAGCAGGTGTTTCAAGAGTCTTGATAAAACTTAAACTAATGCAGGCAAATCTTTCTTTTGAATACGGAGTATCTTTTTTAAGATTTACTATCAATGGATCCATATCTATTTTTTGTTCGGTAATAAAAGCCGAATCACCGGATGATGAACCTGATCCAGATTTCTGTGACCTGATTCTCAGCCATTCCATTTCAGCCCCTGAATCTTCCTTTGAAAGAACAAGCTTTTCATCTGAAAGTGAAGAAATCACATACTGATAAGTATTTCCGGGCTTCCAGCCTGTTTCTATCTCATCTCCAGATTCAACCGTGATGTTAAAATACTTATTTTTATCAGACAGTTCCCATTTACCCTTTTGAGATCCTTTTTTCTGAATAATTTCAGAAAACTGTCCCTGCTGTCTGACCTGAGATTCCCAGTTCCCGTTTGCCTTTATGCTCATTATTATCAGACTTCTTCTATAGCTGAATCTCCAGTCATCGACTATTTGAAGCTCGAATGGGTCCTCACCCTTATCTGAACCTGAGCAGGACATTAAAAAAAGGAAAAGACAAAAAACTATCAAGGGCTTTTTAATCATCTTCATCTTTTTTTTCACAGTAACAGTTGTTGTCATCACAGATATTGCACTCATACGAAGCATCAACATCATTTTCTGATTTCCTTTTTTTCGAAGAAAAAACAAAGTAAACAATGCCGCAGACAATCAAAATTCCAAATATAAAATACATCATTATTTTTACCCCGCTTTATTCTGTTTCAACTAATTGCTGTATGATTAAACACCCACTGATTTATCCCCAATTATTTCTGAATTCATCCAAAAATACAACGTTGGATTCTGTACTATTTTTTAAAGTTTTAATCCCGAAGCAATTACATGAAAGCCAGAACCTGAAACACTTTGGGCATAATTCAAAAATACAGCCGACATGATGATATCCTCCCTCTAGCACTCCGCAGTGGGGACACCTTTTTTTTATGCTGCTATGAATTTCATATAATGTCTTGTTCCTCGGCTTATAGGGGAGAGCTTTGTAAAAAACTCCGTCTATTCTAATAAAATGTTTTACACATGATTCTGAAAGACCTTTTTCCCTGCCGCATAAACTGCATTTCGCCATAACAATAAATTTTCTTTAACTTAAATCAGATGACACCAAGTCTTGACTTATTTACCCATCCCGGCTTTCCCTCAATTGTTAGAATTTTGCAGAAACCATCTTCGCATTTATTAATTTTAACCATTGAACCTTCAGAAAGAGAAAAAAGAGTTGATGCTTTTTCACTATGGGCCGAGAAAATCTTTGCTCCGCTTACGATTATACCTTTTTTACAAATATTATACTCAAGAAAGTAATTTATACAGCTTAAAATTAAATAAATGCTTAAAATACATGTAATTATTTTAAAACCAAAAAATTTTTTCCTGAATAAAAGCAGAAACAGAAAAAAAACAAAAAAAACAAGAGACAAAATATTTATAAAAAATTCAGAAAAATAAGTTCGTAAAAAAAATATTTTATCAGTTAAAAATGTTTGATTTTTATCATTAATCGAAAGTTTTGTAAGACAAACGTCCATATTGAATTTAAGGTCAGGATCAAAGAAAAGATATTTTTCTGCCTTTTTATACCACTGAAAAGCATGACCATATTTTTCAAGCTTAAAAAAGCAATTACCAATATTAAAGGCAAGTTCACCTGTCACTTTGTAATTATCAGCCTCTGCCTGAAAAAGCTCAAGGGCCTTTTCATACTGATTTTCATTGTAGAATTTCACAGCTTTGTCAAAGTCAGCAAAAGCACAAATAGGACTTAAAATAAAACCGGATAAAACCAGTAAATAAAAAAATTTCCTAAACATTTTTAAAACCTTTTAATAAGATTTTTTCCCTTTGAAACCAGATTTTTCAAATCAAAGTCTGTATTTTCGCCGGAAAATTCTGCAAATTCAAGTTCTGATAAATATTTTTTTATTTCATCATCATCTGTTTTAGAGATAAAGGTTTCAACTGTTTCACCATACTTCTCCAGAAAATAATTATTTAAAACAAATCTAAGTTCATGGATATTTTTCTTTTCAGAATTTTTCTTTTCAATACTACCAAGTTTTTTAAGACATACAGTTTTTATATTTTTTGAAAATACTGAAGGAGTTATTTTTCTAAACATTAAAAAAAGACAAAAACAAAAACCTGTTGCAATATAAAGCTTTAAAAATAAAGAATAATCCGGAACCGAAGAAAACATGGTTTCCTTTTGTTCCTTTAAATAAATTATATCATCCCTTAATTTGGGTTTTTTTATTTTTTTATCCTCTTTTTTTTCAATAATTTTATTTTCTGAATTTTGTTTTTTTTCCGGAATTTCACCAATTTCACCTGTTACTGAAAAAGTTTTTTTCTCAATTCCAATATCAACCCATTTTTCTTTTTCAGGATCAAAAAAACAAAATTTCTGGCCTGGAATTTCAAAGGTTCCTGATTTTGATGGAACAACGGCATAATTAAATGTAACCTCGCCCTCTTCACCCTTTGAAGATTTTTTTAATTCAAATTTTGGATTATCAGGATAAATTTTAAAATCATCTGTGCTGTAAATTTCAGGAAGCTTTATAT
This sequence comes from Desulfobacteraceae bacterium, assembly GCA_050253255.1. Classification (GTDB taxonomy): domain Bacteria; phylum Desulfobacterota; class Desulfobacteria; order Desulfobacterales; family JACKCP01; genus JACKCP01. The sequence continues at coordinate 10,140 of JBFWJK010000002.1, forward strand.
CAGAAAGGTTTCCAATTCCTTTTACTCTTATCCTGTAATTGATGAAATCGTCTGCTGAAATTGTGTTTTTATCGATATCTGCAGATACGGAAATCCGGCCGATTATGTTTGAAAAAAAAGAATTTAAGCTGTTTTTTGGAAGTTTTTTTATAACGTATGGTACATCCTGTGTAAAAATAATTTTTTTGGAAGTCTGGAATGTTGAAAATCCAGGATCACTGAAAAATGGATCATTAAAAAAAGAATTGTTCTGTCTTGATGTTCTTCTGCCTGTTTGGGCCTCGATTCTAACAGGAGGTATCTGTCCCTCAGCTGTGGCAAAAGGATAAAGTGCATAAATAATTTCTGATACTGTATATGTTTTTTTGCCGATGATTTTGGAATATGTTCTGTCATCAAGTCTTTCTGCCTTGAAATTTTTAAAATCAGGCTCTTCAAATCCGATTTTCAATACACTTTCATCAGAATAAATTAAAATTTTAAACTCCACTGCCTCACTTATATATGGTGAACTGTCGGAAATAAAAGCCCTGGCAAAAAAATTGTCTTTCCCTGGAATTCCGGCATCTGTTTTGGAAACATTTATTTCAAGGGGATTGGTTTTAAAACTCCCCTTATTTGTTTCAATTTCAAATGGAGGAATAATAATTTTTCCTTCTTTTACAGGAAGAACATTGAATGTATAAATAATTTTTTCTTCACGTTTTCCGTTTATAATTCTTATGCTTGAGCTTGTTGATGATGAAAGGACTTTTAATCCTTCAATTTGGGGAAGGTTAACGCTTCCTTTTGCATTTTCAACGCTTACAATAATATTAAATGTTTCATTTGTCTTTACTTCTGTTCTGTCAGCTCGTATTGCCACACTGGAAGCAAAAGAAAAATCTGTTAAGAAAATCAGAATAATAAAAGTAGAGAAAAACAAGAGTCTTTTCATTACCAGTCCTTTTCAACTTCTTTTTTTTGATAATATGGAATAAGTCCCATGGGTTTGTCTTTTACCTTATTAAAAAGATCATATTCATAATTAAATTTTTTTGGGGAATTATTTTCTTTTTTATTTAAACCGGAAACTGCTTCTTTATTTTCATTATCATTTTCAGGCTTATTTTTATTATCTTTCTCTTCAGATAATTCTTTATCTTTATTTTTGTCCTGTTTGTTAAAATCTGATTCTTCTTTTTTTTCAGGGTTGTCTTTAAAAGGTTCATTTTCTGGCTTCTCAAAATTCTTGTCTTTATTTAAATTTTGTCCTTCTTTTGTTTTGTCATCTGATTTTTTTGAATCTTGATTATTTTCTGAATTTTTATTGTTTTCCTTATTTTTATTATCTTTTGAATCTTTATTTTCCTCTTCCTGTTTTTTTTTGTTTTTAAGCATTTTAGCAAGAGTTAAATTTTTTTTTGCATCGTTGTCTTGTGGAAATTTTTCAAGATATTTTTCATAGAGCTCTATTGACTTGTCATAATTTCCTTTTAAAAGGTGGATATTTGCAAGATTAAAAAGGGAATTAAACTTTATATCATCTGGAGCTTTTTCTGATTCATAAACCTTTTCATAATTTTTCTGAGCATTTTCAAGGTCATTTTTCTTATAGGAAGCATTTCCTATATTATAATAAAGTTTTATATCATCAGGGTTTTCTATCTGATCTTTTACCCAGGCCTGGTATGCTTTTTCATAATTTTTATTTTTGTAGTTCTCAAGTCCTTCAGTTTTGAGATTTTTTGAATATGATTCACAGGGAAGCAAAAAAACAAGTAAAAAAACAAATATTTTTAAACTGATTTTTTTCCTTAAAATAAAAGATAAAATCATTGAAAAAAAAGCAAGCAGTCCAAAAAGTCTGTATGAACTTGTATTTTCAATATTTTCTTTTTGCTCAAATTCCTTTAAATCCATTTTGTCCCTGATCTGCTTTTCATAAATATTTTTAAGGTCAAATCCCTGCTGCGCATCAAAATACATTCCTTTAAATTTATTGGAAACATCCCTTAAAACTTTGTCATCTTTTTTTGAAATTAGAATTTTACCCTGGTCATCCTTTAAAAAACCTTTATTTTCAAGAGGTACAGGCCCGCCTTTTTCTGTTGCAATTCCAATTGTAAAAACAACAATATCTTTTTTTTTCTCCAGAGAATTCAAATCTTTTCCTGTATTTTTCTCTCCGTCTGAAATAAAAATCACAACTTTAGAATCACTGCTTTTTTGATCAAAAAGACTAAAGGCCTTTTCAAGTGCTTTGTAAATATTTGTACCGCCTACCGGAAAAGTGTATGGGGAAACATTTTCAAGAAAAAGATCAAAACCTCTGTAATCAAGGGTAAGCGGAGAAAGAACAAAAGCATCTCCTGCAAATACCACAAGCCCAGCTTTGTCACCTTTTAAGTTTTTCACCAGATTGGAAATTTCAAGTCTGGCCCTTTTGATTCTTGAAGGTTTAACATCTTCGCAAAGCATACTTTTTGAAACATCAAGAACAAAAACAATTTCAACGCCTTTTTTTAAAATTTCTGTTTTTTTATAACCTGTTACAGGACCAAGAATTGAAACAATCAAAAAAAATACAGCAAATCCTGCCAAAAAATCAGAAAAAAATCTTTTTTTATTAAGATTATTAATGGTTATTTTTTTTAATGCTTCAGAATTTGAAAAATGATTTAAAATCTTTTTTCTCTGCACCCTTGAATAAATAAAAAGACATATGACAGCAGGAATAAAAATTAAAATCCAGAAATATTGAGGATATAAAAACTTCATGGTATTTCAATTAATCTTTTGTGGGTTAAAAAAATACTCAGCAAAAATAAAAAAAGAGAAATAAATAAAAAATTAAGATAATACTCATTATCTGTATCAAAAATTTCAACTTTTACAGTTGTGCTTTCAAGTTCATTTATATTTTTATATATGTTTTCAAGCTCTTTTCTGTTTTTTGCATTAAAGTAAAGTCCGTCTGTTTTTTCTGCAATTTCTTTTAAAAGCTCTTCATCAATTGAGACTCTTCCCTTTCTTAGAACTTCCCTTCCAAAAAAGTCTTTAACCGGAAAAGGTGCATAGCCTGTAGTTCCTATCCCAATTGTATAAATTTTAATATTTTTTTCACCTGCTTGTTGTGCAGCAGGCATTGGCGGAATTTCACCGCTGTTACTTTCTCCGTCTGTAACAAGAATAATTATATTATTTTTGCTTTCAATATCTTCAAGCCTTTTTGAAGATACTGCTATTGCATCGCCTATTGCAGTATTTTCTCCGGCCATTCCTATAAGAATTTTATCTATAAAAAAATCTATTGAACTGTAATCCCGTGTAAGAGGAAGAAGAGTAAAGGCATGGGTTCCAAAAACAACAATTCCTATTCTGTCGCCTTCCCTTTTTTTTATAAAGTCTGAAACAATTTCCTTTAATACATCAAGTCTTGATAAGGTCATGGATTCATCCATGTCCCTTGCTCTCATGCTTCCTGAAACATCTAAGGCAAGAACTATATTTACCCCTTTTGACTCATAAAAAGTTTTTTGTTCTCCGGTGCGCGGATTTGCAAGTGCAATAACAAGAAATAAAAGTGCAAGATATTTCAAAAAAGTATTCAGGTGAAAAAAAAGAAGATTTCCAGACTTTAAACTGAATGGATGACTTCTCAGGAAAAAACCTGGTTCTGATTTTTTTTCAATAAAATAAATAAAAGGAATAATTAAAAGCAAAAATAAATATATGGGGGATTCAAACTCAAACATTTTTATATTTGATCTTTTTTCGATTTTAAATTTTTAATATCTGAAACAATAAATTCTTTTAAATACAAATAAAAAAAATCAAAGGTTTCCCTGTCATATACTTTTGAATCAGAAAACCTTATTTTTTCACTATGATTTAAAAACCTTAAAATCTTTTCAAAATCATCATCAAAAAAGACACCTTCTGTTTTTTTCTTAATCTCTTTTTCAGACATTGCCGAAAAATCGCTGCCTAATTTAAGGCCGAGATATTTTTTAAAAACAATAAAAAGATCTGTCCATTTTTCCTTTAAGTCATTTACCTGGTCAGTTTTAATTTTTTCAAGTTCATCAATTATAATTTTTTCATATAAAATTTTTTCAGGCTGATTTTTCTTTGATTTGATTTTTTTTAATAGAAAAAAGAGTAAAATTACTGCTGCTGAAATTAAAATAACGGCAATCAGCAAAAAAGGGTCAAAACCTTTATCAAATTCTGCAAGCCCTTTAATATCAGCCATTTGTTTTGCAATATCCAAATTATCCATGGGTTTTTTGTACCCTCATATGCCTGAATCTGAAATAATTTATCAAAAAATCAGCTGAAGACTGATCTGTATCAAGAATTAAAAGATCCGAGTTAATTTTTTGAAATTTTTTCTTTAAATTATTTTCAAACTCAAGCCCTTTTTTAATTAAAAGATTTTTCTCTTTTTTGGAACTTAGATCAAAAAAAACTTTTTGGTCTGTTTCAGGGTCAAGAAAAGAAACAAGCCCTTTTTCAGGAAAGGAAAAATCGTTTTTATCACTTATTTTAACACCAATAATCTGATTGTCTTTTTTTGCCATTTTAAGTTCATGATAAAAATCATCTGAAATAAAATCCGAAACAAGAAAGCAGATTGTTTTTGACCCTGAAACCTTTGAAAAAAAGTTCAATGCCTTTGAAATATCTGTTTTAAGGCCTTTTTTCCTTTCAAATGTATAAATTTCCTTAATAAGCCTCCATACATGGGAAACACCTTTTTTCGGAGGAAGATAAAGTTCTACATCATCTGTAAAAAGAATAAGCCCTGCCCTGTCATTGTTTTTTATTGCAGCATATGCTGCAACAGCTGCAAATTCAGCTGCTTTTTCAGTTTTTGTCATGGAAGAACTTGTAAAAATTCCAGAGGAACTCATATCTATCATTATAATTACACAAGCCTCCCTTTCCTCCCTGAAAACCTTTATATAAGGCCTGTTCATTCTTGCTGAAACCTTCCAGTCAATTGCCCTTACATCGTCTCCCGGCTTATATTCCCTTACTTCCTCAAACTCCATCCCCGAACCTCTGAATACAGACCTGTACTGCCCGCTCATTGCAGCACTTACCATAAGAGAGGTCTTTAAATGGAGTTTCTTTATTTTTTTGAGTTCTTCTTTTGAAATCATAAAGTTTTATGGAACGCTTATTTTATTTAAAATTTCTTCAATTACAGCTTCACTTTCTATATCTTCTGCTTCTGCTTCATATGATAAAAGAATTCTGTGCCGTAAAACATCATAGGCAGCATCTTTTATATCATTTGGGATTACATATGCGCGTTTGTCAAGCAAAGCCCTTGCCTTGGAAGCAAGTGCTAGAAACATTGTTGCCCTTGGAGATGCTCCAAACCTTATATATTCTTTTATATCAAGATTGTAATCACCCGGATTTCTTGAGGCACACACAAGATCTACAATATAGTTTTTAAGACTTTCATCCATATATATTTTAAAAACAAGTTCTGACATTTCCTCAATCTGCAAAGGATCTGCAACAGGATTTATTTTTTCAGGTTTTGAAAAAATCATTTTCTCAAGAATAAGCTTTTCTTCTTCTTTAGTGGGATAATCAATTTTAAGTTTTAACATGAACCTGTCCACCTGAGCTTCTGGAAGAGGATATGTTCCTTCCTGCTCAATCGGATTTTGAGTTGCAAGCACAAGAAAGGGAGACGGAAGAAAATAGGTTTTGTCTCCTATTGTAACCTGTTTTTCCTGCATTGCTTCCAAAAGTGCAGACTGAACCTTTGACGGAGCCCTGTTTATTTCATCTGCAAGAATTATATTATTGAAAACAGGCCCTTTTTTAACTGTGAAATCACCTGTTTTAGGAAGATAAATTTCTGTACCGACTATATCTGCAGGAAGTAAATCAGGGGTAAACTGAATCCTTTTAAAACCTAAATTCACAGTTTCAGAAAGAGCTTTGACTGAACTTGTTTTTGCAAGGCCGGGAACCCCTTCCAAAAGAACATGCTGTTTTGTTATAAGTGCTGTGAGAAGCCCGTCGCAAAGTTTGGTTTGGCCTACAAGATGTTTTTTTACTTCATTTCTAATCTGGTCAATAACTTCTGAAATCTGAGCAATTTTTTCCTTAATTTCATCCATAAAGTAAAAAACCCTATAATTTAAATTTTTCTGTTTAATAATACTCTGTCTATGAAGATTAAAATTAATAATTTAGAAGTAAATTTCAAGAAATAAAAAAAGCCGCACGTATAAAGGAATAGTGCGGCTTTAAAAGAAAGGAAACAACAATTTTTAGTGCTTTGGGTTAAAGCCTTCAATTATAAGAATATTTGCGAAATATGTTGGAAATCCTAAAAGGATACCGCCAAGAAAATAATTTGATCCTGCTCCGCCGATTCCTTTGGAAACACCAACAAAAATCAAAACAATTGCAAGCCAGATAATTGCATTTAAAACAGTAGGCTTAAAAGGCAAAAATTCCATGATCATACTCCTTGTATTTTATTAAAATTATTTTAAGTCGTTTTTTTATGTCAAATTTATATTAAAGTTTTTTATCTTATTTAAAAATAAAGTCAAATCTAAAATTGAATTACCGACTTAAAAAAATTCTATCCTGAAACTCTGGATTTATTAATTAACCAGTAATTAATCCATTACTACACCGTAATCACTTCCGTATTTATCCACCACAAAATCAATATCCTTGTCTCCTCTGCCTGAAAGGTTTACAAGGATTGATTTCCCTTTTCCAAGCTCAGGTGCAAGTTTTATTGCATGTGCAACTGCATGGCTGCTTTCAATTGCAGGAATTATTCCTTCAGTTCTTGAAAGCTCGAAAAAAGCATCAATTGTTTCTTTGTCGCTTATTGTTACATAATTTACTCTTTTCAGATCCTTTAAAAGAGAATGCTGAGGACCTACACCTGGATAATCAAGACCGCTTGCAACAGAATAAACTTCAAGCGGATTTCCTTTTTCATCCTGTAAAAGATAGGATTTAAAACCATGAAGAATCCCAGGGGTTCCAAGTTTTAAAGTTGCAGCATGTTTTCCCGGCTCAAATCCGGTTCCTGAAGGCTCAACACCATAAATTGAAACAGACTCGTCTTCAAGAAAAGCAGTAAAAAGACCCATTGCATTTGAACCGCCTCCAACACAGGCTGCTATGGCATCCGGGAGTTTGCCGCAGGCTTCCTGGAACTGCTCCCTTGCCTCGTATCCGACTATCTGCTGAAAATCTCTTACCATCATTGGAAAAGGATGGGGACCTACAACAGAACCTATTGCATAAAGCTGGGTTACAGGATCTTCAAGGTATGCTTCAAATGCTGCATCCACTGCATCCTTGAGGGTCTTTGTTCCTCTTGTGACAGGGATTACATTCGCGCCAAGAATTTTCATTCTTACAACATTTGGATGTTCTTTTTTAATATCAACAACACCCATGTAAATATCGCATTCAAGACCTGTCATAACGGCTGCTGTTGCAAGAGCGACTCCGTGCTGACCTGCTCCTGTTTCAGCAATAACCTTTTTCTTACCCATTTTCTTTGCAAGGAGTGCTTCACCAAGACAGTGATTTATCTTGTGAGCTCCTGTATGATTGAGGTCTTCCCTTTTAAAATAAATATCTGCTCCACCAAGTTTTTTTGAGAGATTTTTAGCATAATAAATAGGGCTTGGTCTTCCCACATAAGTTCTGTAGAGATGCAGAAGTTCTTCCTGGAAAGACTTGTCATTTTTGATCTCAATATATGCTTCAGTTATTTCCTTCATGATCTTTTCAAGTTCAGGAGGAATAAAACTTCCGCCGTATTCACCAAAAAAGCCCGACTCATCAGGCATTTCATAATTTAAAACTTTTTTGCTCATTTCCCTGATCCTTCAAAATTAAAATTATCCAAGATTTTTTTTACACAGGAATCTTCTTTTTTCAGAATTTTTGAACCTCTAGTAATTTTACACAGGGAAATTTTATAATCCTGTGCAATTTTTCTCTGAGGCTGGCCGCTGTATACAGCCTTGAGAAGTTTCCATCTCAATACAAGATCAAAACATTCTTTTCCGGTCATGATTTCTTCAATAAAAGCTTTCATTTCTGACTTGTCTGTTATTTCGCAGAATATATCTGCAAGTTCATCAAAAGCTTTTTCATCTAATGTTCTCTGGCTCATCTTCCCCCCGAAAAAATGTTTCTGCATATAGAAACACAGAGCCTGACTTTTGTCAACCTAAACCGAACGCTTTATCATGGAGTTTCTGAAATAAAGACAAATATCAATACCTACAAGCAAAGCATTCAGGACATAAAGCCAGATAACATTATCATAATGGTAGAAAACCTTATGAAGAACACCTGAAACATAACCTGTAAAAATAATAAGCATAAATGCAAGGCTTTTACCTGAATTATCCCTTGAAGTGTACGATTTAGATATACTTGCAGGCCAGGCGCTGCCAAAACAGACAAGCATGATTATCTCAAAAAAACTCATTTCAAATATCCTTATAAAAAATTTAGTCACAGGCTGAAGACAATAAGCTTTTTTTGTACACCAGCCTCTCAGATTATCTTTTTCTGCTTTTTATATCCGATTAAAACCAAAAGCAAACACATGATTGCTTGCAGTAATAAAAAAAAATCTGTATGACCTTAAAAAAATAAAAAACACAGGATCAATATGAAAATAACCTTTGTAACATACAGATTTCTTTCAGCAATAGCAGGTGAAACCTTAATATTAGTTTCAAGATTTTTAAATCTTTTCAAAAAAAATGAAATCACGTCTTTTTTCTTTAAGAGAAGCTTTCAAAATATAGTATCTTCACGCCATGGCAGAAAAAAAATCTGGTTTTACGCTTCTTCAGTTGGCGAAGCAGGCGTCTGTGAAATTCTTATAAAAGAAATTTTAAAACAGAAAAAAAATATTGATTTCCATGTTTCACTCATGACGGATTCAGGCTGTAAGATCGCACATTCAAACCTTTCCCATCTTGCAGATATTTCCTATTCCCCGATAGACACACCCTTTAATGTTGAAAAAACCTTTAAAATTATTAAACCTGACCTTTTGTGCATAATAGAAACCGAACTCTGGCCAAACCTGATTTTTGAGGCAAAAAAGAATAAAATTCCTGTAATTATTTCAAATGCAAGGATTTCCAACTCATCCTTAAAAAATTATCTCAAGATAAAAGAACTTTCAGAATTTGTATTAAGCCTTGTCGACAGGTTTTATGCCGCATCCTTCAAAGACCGGAAAAACCTTCTGCAGCTTTCCTGCGCAAATGAAAAAATATTTGTAACAGGAAATGCCAAATACGATTTTTACATAGATAAAAACAATACTGAAAAGATCAGAAAAACTTTCCAGAAAATGCTTGGATTTAATGAAAATGACCTGATTTTTGTCTGCGGAAGCACAAGAGAGGGTGAGGAAGAAATTTTAACCTCAGTATTTAAAAAACTTAAAAATAATTTTCCGGATCTCAAACTTGTTCTTGTTCCAAGACATCTTTCAAGGCTTGATGAAATAAAAAAAATTTTCATAAAAAAAAATATAGACTTCAGATTGAGAACAGAAAATTCAGATAAAAAATCAGATGCGGTCATCATAGATACAATGGGTGAGCTAAAAAAAATTTATACTCTTGCAGATATTGTTTTTGTCGGGGGAAGCCTCAAAAATTTTGGAGGCCAGAATATTCTCGAGCCTGCTTCCCTTGGAAAGCCTGTAATTTTCGGTAGATACATGGACGATTTCAAGGAAATTTCACAAATTATTTTAAGTGAAAAAGGAGGGTTTCAGGTTTCTGAAGCGGATATATACGATGTAATAAGAAATCTTCTTGAGGATAATGACCTGAGAAAAACAACCGGACTCAATGCTTTTTACGCAGTTGAAAAACACAGAGGAGCTGCAAAAAAGCAGGCTGAAGAAATTTTAAAAGCTCTTGGTTGATATTTAAATTAGCTTTAAGATCAGTTCCTTCAACTCACTTAAAACAAAGTTGTAATGATCTATTGTTTCATCCTCACTCATTTTATAAGTGGTCAGAGAATGACCTGCATTTTCAACCAAATAAAGACTGCATTTATCACCCAGCTTATCACATATTTTTAAGAGAAGTTCTTTTCTGCACAAGGGATCTCTTGTACCACTTGCAAAAATTACAGGGCAGTTAATAAGACCAAGAGATTCGTCTTTTGCCTTTTCAGGCCTTCCGGGCGGATGCAGGGGATATCCTAAAAAAACCATAAGGTCAGGTTCAAAATACCCTGATGCAGTAATTTCAGCAGCAATTCTTCCACCAAGGGACTTTCCTGCAGCTATCATTTTTTTAGATGGAAACGCTTTGTTGTTTCTCATGTAATTATAGGCTTCGATCCAGGCTTTTTTAAGAATTTTTGGAGAATCAGGTGATGTTTTATTTGCATATCTGTAAGGGAAATTAAATCTGAGAACAGGAATTCCTGCTTCACCCAGTACTGAACAAAAACCTTTCAAAAGATAATTATCCATATCATTGTTTGCACCATGGGCTATCACACCTGAAATTTCTGCGGGATTTTCAGGGATTGTTAAAATTCCGTTAAAAATTTTCCCGTTTTCCATATTAAATTTAACTTCTTTTTCAATCATATGAAAATCTGATCCATAAAGTTTGATATTTAACTTTTTTGTATTATTATACACACAAAGAATTATTGAAAAAGAAAAAATTTAGACCATATCCTATCAACAACACTATTTTGCCGACGGAGGTATGAAACCCCATGGAAAAAAAATTTGAATTTGTCAAATCCTGCATAATCGAAATGGGTTTTGACATTCTTTCTGAAGACCAGAACGAAGAATTAATAGTCATATCTGATGAGGAAAGCTCAATTTCAAACCTTGTAATTGACTGCGAGGATCCCATTCTTGTAATGGAACAGGTTATAATGAGCGTACCCCAAAATAACAGAAACGAACTTTTTAAGAGACTTCTTCAGATGAACAGGGAAATTGTCCACGGAGCCTTTGCTCTTAATACAGATGAAAGCCTTATAGTTTTCAGAGATACTCTTCAGCTTGAAAACATTGACAGAAATGAAATTGAAGGATCGATAAGATCCCTTGAACTCGCTCTTTCGGAATACGGTGAAGAGCTTATTGAATTCTCAAAAAACTAATTTTTACAGGGAGTAAAAAACAATGTCACTTTTCAAACGCATTTTTAAAATAGGTCAGGCAGAAGCTCATTCAGCCATAGATAAGCTTGAAGATCCCGTAAAAATGACTGAACAGGGAATAAGAGACTTGAAAAACGACCTCCAGGCTGCAATGGAAACCCTTGCACAGGTTAAGGCCATAGCAATAAGGACCAGAAGGGATTCAGACAATAAGAAAAAACTTGCCGCTGATTATGAAAGAAAGGCAATGCTTCTTCTTCAGAAAGCTCAGTCAGGCGAGCTCGATACAGCAGATGCAGAAAGACTTGCCACTGAAGCTCTTTCTCAAAAGGAAAACCTTGCCGGTGAAGCAGTAAGTCTTTCGGAGCAGGCGGCTGCCCATGAATCAAGAGCTTCACAGCTTCAGGACAATGTAAATAAAATAAAATCTACAATTACAAAATATGAAAATGAGCTTATAACACTCAAGGCAAGATCAAAAACAGCTCAGGCAACTGCAAAGATAAACAAGCAGCTCTCAAAAATTGATTCGTCCGGAACAATCTCAATGCTTGAGAAAATGAAAGCAAAGGTTGAAGAGCAGGAAGCACTTTCACAGGCTTACGGAGAGGTTGCAAATACAGAAAAATCTGTTGATGATGAAATAAATGCCGTTCTTGCTTCTTCATCAAAACCTTCGCAGAGCGATTCACTTCTTGAACTTAAAAAGAAAATGGGACTTTTAAACTGATAATTCAAGCCTTCCGTATACGGAAGGCTTTTAAACAGGAAAGATAAATATGGGCTTTTTTGATTTTTTTAAAAAAAAGAAAAAAGACAGGTCAGATATTGGAATAAAAGATCTGTTACCCGGGGACATGGTCGATTTTGACATGAAAACCTGGGAAGTCAAAGCAAGGCACAAATATGACTATGATGGTGAAACAATATACGAATGGCAGCTTAAATCAAGCGATGACAATATTTTTCTTGAAATAGACGATGATGAATCAAACAGTCTCATAATAAGCAGAAAAATACCAAATTCATTTATTGACCAGTCTGTATTCAATGAAATTTCCAATTCAGATGATGCACCTGAAGAAATTGAAGTTGAAACCAAAAAATATTACCTTGAAGAAGTGTCCTCAGGATATTTTTTTGAAAACTCTTCTTCGCAGGAGCAGCCGTTTATAGCCTATGATTATTCTTCAGCTGACGGAGACAGTTTCATAACAATAGAACAATGGGGTGAAAGAAGTTTCGAAGTATGCAAAGGCTGCAGCGTTTTTGAATACCAGTTCACAAACTTTCTTCCGGGACCAGGTTGATTTCTGCATGGAACTCATAGAAATAATTGACAAAAATCACAAACCGACCGGTATGGTAAAGTCAAGGGATGAAGTTCATCGCAAAGGCTATATACATAAAACGGTTCATGTATGGGTTGTAAGCCCGGACAATCAGATTCTCATCCAGAAAAGAGCAAAAACAAAGCTTACCCACCCCGAAATGTGGGATGTTTCATGCGCCGGACATGTAAGTGCGGGTGACACATCCCTTGAAACAGCAGTAAAAGAACTGTATGAAGAAACAGGAATTAAGGCTTCCCCTTCTAAATTTCAGTTTATTACCTCCATTGAAAAAAAATACTTTTCTTCCAGTATAAAGGACCATGAAATTTATGATGTTTTTCTTTTAAGGATGAAAGTAAACATATCAGAACTCAAAAATGACCCCCTTGAGGTTGAAGAATTAAAACTTATGGATGCAAAAACTTTTTTTCTATCTGCAAAAAGCAGCAGGAATTTTATTTACAATAAAGAAGAATATAAAATTATGGAAAAAATCCTTTTACAATAACCTGTCAATTTTCATTTTCAAACAAAACCCACATCTAAAATAATCTTTATTTTTAACTGGTTAACCATCTGGTTTGACCTCTTAACGATTTTTAAAGGTTCAATTTATTACAATTTGTTCTTAACTGAAAATAATCATTGAACTAAATATAATTTTAATTTATACCTTTTTAAAATAATGCGCCAAGACCATTTTTTTCAGCTTAGTACTGGAATAATTTCAGGATTAAAAATTTTTAAAAAACAGGCGGTTTTAATTTTGTCTCTATGATATAAGGCATTCAATGTTAATTTTAAAATATTTGGAGGTTTCATGGTTAAAATAGGAATCAACGGATTCGGAAGAATAGGAAGACTTGCGTTCAGAGCTGCACTTGAAAGAGACGACGTTGAAGTTACTGCTGTAAACGACCTTATAGACATTGACTATATCGCCTATCTTTTAAAATATGACACAGTTCACGGAAGATTTAAGGGCAGTGTTGAAACAGACGGGAATTATCTTGTTGTTAACGGCAAAAGAGTAAGAGTGACCAACGAAAGAAACCCCGAAGATCTTAAATGGAATGAAGCAGGCGCTGAAACAATAATTGAATCCACAGGACTTTTTCTTACAAAGGAAAAAGCTGAGGCGCACATCAGGGCTGGAGCAAAAAAAGTTGTAATGTCAGCTCCTTCAAAAGATGACACCCCTATGTTTGTAATGGGAGTCAACCACAAAAAATACAACGGCGAAACAATTGTATCAAACGCATCATGTACAACAAACTGCCTTGCTCCTCTTGCAAAGGTTATTAACGATAACTTTACAATTGTTGAAGGGCTCATGACTACAGTTCATTCTGCAACTGCAACCCAGAAAACAGTGGACGGCCCCTCCCCCAAAAAATGGAGAAGCGGAAGATCTGCCATTCAAAATATTATTCCTGCAACAACAGGAGCAGCAAAAGCAGTTGGAAAGGTCATACCTGAACTTAACGGAAAACTCACGGGAATGGCTTTCAGAGTACCAACAGCCGATGTTTCAGTTGTTGATCTAACATGCAGAATTGAAAAGCCTGCATCATATGATGAAATAAAAAATGCCATGAAAAAAGCATCTGAAAATGAATTTAAAGGGATTATTCTATATACTGAAGACCAGGTAGTTTCATCTGACTTTACAGGTGAATCATGCACATGCATTTTTGATGCTGAAGCTGGAATTGTACTCAACAATAATTTTATAAAACTTATTGCCTGGTATGACAATGAATGGGGATATGCAAACAAAGTCGTTGATATGGCAAAACATATTTCTCTATAGAATTTGAGGTTTAAAATGGACAAACTTTTTATTGAAGATCTTGAACTTGATAATAAAAAGGTGATTGTAAGGGTTGATTTCAATGTTCCTTTGAAAGATTCAAAGATTTTAAACGACAAAAGAATAAGAGCTGCACTTCCTACCATCAATTATATCTTAAGTAAAAATGCCTCTCTTGTACTGATGTCTCATCTTGGAAGGCCAAAGGGTAAAATTGTTCCTGAGCTAAGTCTTAAGCCGGTTGCAGATCATCTCGGAGTACTCATAAATAAAAAAGTTAAATTTATTGATGACTGCATTGGAGAAAAGGTAAAAAAAGAGATTGAGGACTTAAAGGCAGGAGAAATACTTGTTCTTGAAAATCTGAGATTTAAAAAAGAAGAAACTGAAAACAATCCTGATTTTGCAAAAGAACTTGCTTCCCTTGCAGATATTTATGTAAATGATGCTTTTGGTACAGCCCACAGAGCACATGCTTCTACTGAGGGGATAACAAAATTTATCGGGAAAGCTTCATGCGGATATCTTCTTAAAAAAGAAATAGATTATCTGAAAACTGCCCTGGAAAATCCCAAAAGGCCTTTTACCGCAATAATCGGCGGAGCAAAAATCTCGGGTAAAATTGATGTTATAGACTCTCTTCTTCCAAAGGTAGACCATCTTTTAATCGGCGGAGGCATGGCATCAACTTTTCTTAAAGCCAAAGGACTTGAAACCGGGCGTTCCCTTATTGAAGAAGACAAGGTTTTGCTTGCAAAGGAACTTCTTTCAAAGGCAGGTGATAAAATAATTCTGCCAGATGATCTTATTGTAACTGATGTACTGGACTTTGATGCAGGGGTTATAGGCAGAATAAAGCATGTAGAAAACAGCCAGATACCAAAGGAAATGATGGCTGTGGATATAGGCCCCGGTTCTGTAAAAAAATTTTCCGATATAATAAAAAAATCAGGTACAATTGTCTGGAACGGTCCCATGGGAGTTTTTGAAATTGATGAGCTTTCCAAAGGTACTTTTCAGATCGCCCAGTCAATGGCCGATGCTTCGGCAAAAGGGAGTATTACAATAATCGGGGGAGGTGATTCAGCCTCTGCAATCGAGCAGGCAGGACTTTCCGATAAAGTTTCCCATGTTTCAACCGGAGGCGGAGCCTCTTTAGAATTCCTTGAAGGTAAAAAACTTCCAGGCCTGGAAGCTTTATCTGACAAATAAATATTAAAATCTGATTTTTTTGTTTGGTGAAAAACTTCACTGAACAAAAAAATCGGTTTGTTTTTTCTTATTTTATCCGGAGTATTTCAATGAATAAAACAAAAATTGTCTGCACAATAGGTCCGGCAAGCAGCACCCCTGAAATAATAAAAGAACTTATAAAATCAGGGATGAACGTTGCAAGACTTAATTTTTCCCATGGAAGTCATGAAGATCACAAAAAAACCTTTGATCTCATAAGACAGATTTCTGATGAGCTTGACATCCCTGTTGCAGTTCTTCAGGACCTGAGCGGTCCTAAAATAAGAACAGGAAAAGTTGAGGGAAACGGGATTGAACTTATACCCGGAAAAGAACTTGTTCTTACAACAGATGAAGTAATTGGAAGCGGAAAAAAGGTTTCGGTCTCATACAAAAAACTTCCTCAGGATGTAAAAATAAATGAACTGATTCTTCTTGCAGACGGACTGATGGAAATCAGGGTAAAGGAAATAAAAGGGAACGATATAACCTGTATTGTTGAATCCGGTGGACTGCTTACATCCAATAAAGGGATAAATCTTCCCGGAACAAGCTTAAACATTCCGGCTCTGACACAAAAGGACAGGACAGATTTAGAATTCGGTCTTTCCATAGGAGTTGATTTTGTAGCACTTTCATTTGTCAGAAGCGCCGGAGACATAGAAGAAATCAAGGAAATAATCGGATCTTTCGGCAGGACAACTCCTGTAATTGCAAAAATTGAAAAACACGAGGCAATTGAGCATTTTGATGAAATTCTTGATAAAGCTGACGGAATTATGGTTGCCAGAGGAGATCTTGGTGTTGAGGTTCCGCTTGAAAATGTTCCGATTTACCAGAAAATGCTTGTAAACAAATCCGTAAAAGCCGGAAAGCCTGTAATTATAGCAACCCAGATGCTGAGTTCCATGGTGAGCTCGCCAAGACCTACAAGAGCTGAGGCAACAGATATTGCAAATGCAGTTCTTGACGGTACAGATGCACTCATGCTTTCTGAAGAAACAGCAAGCGGAAATCACCCTGTGGAAGCTGTGAAATACATGAGAAAAATTGCAGATAATGCTGAAAAGGAATATCCATATCCAAAATTCAAGTTTCAGCCGGATTCAGAAGCATCAAGAGCTGTTCCTTATGCTGCATGCGTTCTTTCAAGTTTTACAAATGCATCTGCCATAGTTGCACCTACAAGATCAGGATATACTGCCGCACAGATTTCAAGGTTCAGACCTGAAAGCAGAATAATCGCTCTCTCCCCGCTTAAAGAATCAATAAGAAAACTTTGTCTTTACTGGGGATGCATTCCAAAAATATTCGGAGACCCAAAAGACACAGACGAAATGCTTGATCAGGGAGCAAAGGCCGCACTGGAATCCCGGCTTGTAAAAAAAGGCGAAACAATTATAATAACAGCAGGACATCCTGTCTGGGTCTCAGGAACAACAAACATGCTTAAAGTCAAGGAACTTTAAAAAATATGGAATATAAAAAATCTGCCTTTCCTGAAAAAAAGAAAATTGCACTTATAGCCCATGATGCAAAAAAAGATGAAATGATATCATGGGTAAAGTCCAACAGGAAAATTCTTCTCGAGAATGAGCTGTATGCAACCGGTACCACCGGAGGGATAATCGAAAAAGAGCTCGGAATTAAAATCAGAAGAATGCAGAGCGGCCCTCTTGGAGGAGACCTGCAGATTGGTGCTCTGATATCTGAACAGAAAATAGATATACTGGTTTTTTTCTGGGATCCGCTTGAAGCCCAGCCCCACGAACCAGATATAAGAGCACTTCTTCGACTTGCTGTTTTATGGAATATCCCTGCGGCAACAAACACAGCTACAGCCGACTTTATATTCTCCTCTCCACTTTTCAGCGGGAAATATACAAGAATAGTCCCGGACTATGAGACTTATCAGAAAAACAGAGAAGCAAAGATTGAAGAATGCATTAAAATGTGTGCAAAAAGCTGATAAATTTCCCCGCCATTTATCCTGCCTGGTAAATAAAATTCTGGGGAAACATTAAAATTTAACAACCGGCAAAATTTTATCCAGAAGTTTATATATAAAAAAATTTCAATTAGTTATAAGCTGAATTAAAATTTATTTTTCTAAAAATAAATTTTTTTATTGTTTGAAGGATTTATTTGTATAATTATTGCCATGAATTTTTATGAGAAATCTAAGGAGAGTTTTATGGCAAAGATAGGTTTTGTAACTGATTCAACAGCAGATTTTCCACATGGTCTTGATAAGCAGAATAATATCCATATCATGCCTGTGCATGTGGTAGTTGATTCAAAAGATTATCTTGACGGAAAAGAAATTTCAAACGAACAGGTGATTGAAAAAATGAAAAACAATCATCATGTCTTTACAAGACCGGCTGCTCCTGCCGAATATGCTGATTTTTACGAAAAACTTCTTGAAAAATATGATTATATCCTGTCTTTCCAGGTTGCTTCAAACCTTTCTGAATGCTTTCAGAGTGCAAAAAGTTCTCTAAACCTCCTTCCCCCGGAATCGTCAAAAAAAATTAAAATTATTGATACAAGATCCACAAGCATCGGCCAGGGAATGTATGTATTGAAAGCCATAGAGACCATAAAAAAAGACAAGACTGTCGAGGATCTTGAAAACAAGGTAAATCTGATAATGGGAACCAATATAAATAATTTCACAGTCGACTCTCTGATCTGGCTCAAAAAAAGCGGTAAGATAGGTACTCTCGGAGCTGCTTTCGGAAATATGCTGGATATAAAACCTCTTATTGTTTTAAAGGATTCACAGCTGAAACCCCTTGGAAATATCAGGGGCAAAAAAAATGTTTTGAACGAAATGGCGTCATATGCCGGCAAGACAAAGAAAAAAACAGGATTTGACTATGATGTATGGGTTGCCCACTGCGATGCTGTTGATGATGCAAAATATCTTTGTGAAAAACTTGCAGCAAACCTTGGAATGGATGAAAAAGAAATAAGGATTGCAAAAGCCGGGGCAGCAATTTCTGTTCAGACAGGCCCCGGAAGCATAGCCTGGGGTATGGTAAAAAAATAACCGATTATTTTTCCGGACCAATTGTTTTGAGGCTCCGGAAAACTTAAACCTGAAGATAAACTTTATAAAAGGTCCGGATGTTTTTTCACCCCTGCATTACTGATTCAGCCATCAGCTTTGATCTCACAAAAATTCCGCTTCCTCTTGCTATTTCGTTATTATCGCTGTCACACAGGACTGCTTCTGAAATAAACTGAGACCTGGTCTTGTTGACTACCCTGCCGTAAACCTTTAGAAAACCGGTTGAAACAGGCCTTGTAAAATATGTGGTAAAAGAGGCTGTTACAAGAAAATATTTATCTTCAAGTGAATTTGCAGCAAAATATGCGCCGTCATCAAGCATTTTAAAAAGTACGCTTCCATGAACGAAACCGCCTGAATGAAAAAATTTTTTTTCTACTTTTATTTCAATTTCGCACAGACCTTCATTAATCCTGATTACAGGATTGTAAAATTGATTGACCGGAGCTTTTTCATACATTTTTTCGAGTTTTTTAAAATGCTCTTCTTTCTTCATTTCTTCCTCAAAACTTAATTTTAAGTTAAAAAATTAAAAAATTTCTTCACATAATCTGAATTTCACATATATTATAAATCTGGCTTAAGCCAGTTTTTTATGAAAAGAACCAATAAACTACTGGAATTTATAAAATATATTAAGTAATATTGTTTTTTTAATTTTAGAATTTAAACGGAGTATCTTTTGAAGCTTAAATGCCCCCATTGCAATAAAATTTATAACATCCCCGAAGAAAAAATACCTTCCAACCCAAACCTGAAAATCAAATGTCTTAAGTGTAAAGGAACAATCTCGCTTAAAGACGATATATTGCTTGAATTCAAAGAAACAGTCAGAGCACCTGATACTCAAAATTTAAAAAATACTAAAGAAACTATTCTGCAAAAAGCAAAGGCTTTACCTCCCATACCGGAAATACTTGCCAAGGCAAGGCAGATACTTACTGACGAAAACAGAGATATAAGAGATCTTGCAGAAGTTCTTGAAAAAGATCAGGCAATGACAGCAAGGATTCTGAAAATTGCCAATTCCGCATATTATGCACTGAAAAGCCCTGTAAATTCAGTTCAGCAGGCCTGTATAATTCTTGGGTCAGATGTTTTACTCCAAATGATTACTTTGGCAAGCACTTCAAAACTTCTGGGAAAAGAACTTGCTGGGTATTCAATAAGCTCAGGCGAAGTATTCACCCATTCCACAGGAGTAGCATTCGCGTCAAGACTTATAGCTCTTAAGACAGACCCGTCACTTAATGCAGACGCTTTTTCAGCTGGCATACTTCATGATGCAGGAAAACTTCTGCTCGATGAAAGTCTCATAGAAATCAAGGAATACTTTGTTTCAAAAGTATCTTCCGGAACTCCTGTCCATATTGCGGAAATGGAAATTTTCGGATTTGATCACTGTGAAATTGGATATGAATTTCTTCAGAAATGGAATATTCCTGAAGCTCAGCTGAAAGCTGTAAGATATCATCACGAACCATCAAAATCAGGAAATGACCTGCTGTCTTTCATAGTTCACACAGCAAATCAGATCATGGATATGCCAATGGAACTTTCTGTCAGCGACAACCAATACATTGATCCTGATGCTTTCAAAATTCTTAAAATTACAGCTGAAGAACTGGAGCAGATAAGAAAAGACGCATTTATTGCAACAGAGGAAGTTTTTCACGGATTCATTTCCTGAAAACTTCATTAAGACAATTCAGCATAAAAAGGATTTTAACAGTTTATAATGCTGTACTTAGAAGAAATAACCCTGTTTTTTAAGAATTTTTTTGGGAAAATTAAAATCTTGTCTTGACTGAATCTTTGCATCTGGTATTTTGAAAGAAACTCTTTTTATTTTGATAAACATGGTTAACATAAAAATATGCCTTTAAAAAATATTTAGTTTCAAAACAGTTTTGCCTGAGCACTGCTTTGCCGGAGCACTGCTCAGGCAAAATTTTTTATTTAGCCCTTCAACTGGTCAACCAGTAAACCAAAACAATGAGGCCGACAATGGAAAAGAAATTAATTAAACCAAGACTGAATGAAACAAAAGAATTTGAAAGACTTCCTGGAAAAAAATCTGAGGTTTTTTTCAGGATCCCCTTCCTTTTCCTCGAAACTGCTGAAAAAAGACTAAAAGACGCCTGGGAGTGCGCTGAAAACATAATAAAATTTTTTGAAAGCAAAAATTTCAGAAAATCTGCATCTAAAGATTCTCTTTTTTTTGAATTAAATGACAATTCAAAGGCAGAAATAACAGCTGATAATTCTGATTTATGGGTCAGAACAAGACTGGAAGACAATCAGAACCTGATTCAAGACCTTGAATATGAGATTTTAAAACTAGACAGAAAATGCTTTAAGTATTTTTTAAAAGGCGGAGATGTCTGTGCCTTCACTTCAAAAAATAAGATATGGGAAGAAAGTCTGAAAGGATATATAGGACTTGATGCAGGGTCCATATCAATAAACATTGCCTTTGTTGAAGAAAGCGGAGTTATTTTTGAAACAGAATACACTCTCACAGAAGGAGATGTAATAAACAACATCAAAAAAGGATTTACCAATCTTAAGAAAAATCTTCCGGCAAACACAACAATTCTTGGGTCAGGTGTAACCGGCAGCGGCCATGAAATTTCTGCTTCACTTTTAAATGCAGATGTGTATGAGACAGAACTTGACGCACATGCTGAAGCAACTCTTCATATGCTCCCTGAAACACAGGTCATATTTGATATAGGAGGCCAGGACTCAAAGGTAATGTACATTGAGGACGGTGAACTTGACGAAGCAGGAATGAACAAAAAGTGCGGCGCCGGAACAGGAGCTTTTTTAGATGCACAGGCAGACAGACTTGGAATTCCAATTGAAAAATTTGGTGAAACAGGACTTAAAGCTAAAAAGCCCTACTCTTTTTCCAGCATGTGTACAGTATTTGTCGGACGGGACTTAATTGCTGAGCAGGCAAAAGGAAATACCAAGGAAAATATAATAGCCGGACTTCACAGAAGTCTTGCAATGAACTTTTACTCAACTCTTGGGATCAACAAAAAAACTATAAAAACTCCAATTGCATTTCAGGGGGGGGTAGCTTCAAACTCAGGAGTAAAAAAAGCTCTTGAGGATCTCCTTTTTGAAGCAAGAGGAAAAAAAGTGGAGCTTTATATCCCCATGCATCATAAGGTAATGGGGGCAATCGGGATGGCACTTTTTGCAAAAGAAGAGCTTGAAGGAAGCCAGGGGAAATTCAGGGGAATTGAAACCATCTGCAAAATCAGATCTGATTTCACAGAGTGCTCAAAAGCAGAACAGCTTAACTGCAGGAAACAGATGCTCTGCGATCTTGTCCACTTATATATCGGGGATGAGGTAGTGGAAACACTTTATGCATGCGAGGAATATTCTGAATTTCTCGAAAATGAAAAAAACATTGAACTTAAAGCCAATTTCGGAGGTTGATTTTGAAAAAAACAGGATGGTTCTGCACTTATACTCCGGTTGAGCTGATACATGCCGCAAATGTCATACCTTTCGGAATAAGAAAAGATTCCAGAGCTGAACATGAGGATGTGCTTCTTGGAGATTCAATGTGCTCATATGTAAGATCATGTATGGGAGGAGCACTTACAAATGCGTATGACGATCTCAACGGGGTCGTGATTGCCCATTCATGCGAGTGCATGAGAAGACTTGCTGACGGCTGGATGTTCAGACAGGAACAGATAAAACCCAGGCTGATTCATATTCTTGATATTCCAAAAATAGTATCCGAGTCTTCAATAAAATTTTTTGCCGGCTCCCTCAAGAGACTCAAAAATGACCTTGAAAGCCATTATGGGCCGATAAGCAATGAGAGTATCTTCGAGTCAATCGAAAAATACAAAATAACAAGAAGTCTTTTCAAAGAGGCAGACAATTTGCGCAAAGATATTTCCACACCAGTTACAGGCATGGAAATCGAGGAACTGATGAATGATTATTTTGCAATGCCTGTTGAAGTCTTTAATGAAAAAATGAAAAAATTCATTGATTCAAAAAAAGGCATAAAAAGCTCAGGGTCAAAACCAAGAGTGATGGTGATCGGAGGTCCCGGTAACAAAAGTCTTGTAAAATCGATTGAAGATTCCGGCGGCATATGCGTAGCCGAAAACATGTGTACAGGCTTAAGAGCATACTCAGGGTCATACGGTGATGAAAAAGACCCTTTTGAACTTCTCGCCAGGCTTTACCTTGAAAAAACACCCTGCCCCAGAATGCTTGGTGAAAAATCAAGACAGAAAACAAACGAACTTCCAAAAATCATTGATGAGTACAAAATAGACGGCATAGTTTATTTTTCAATGAAATTTTGTGCCAATATGCAGATGGACTGGGCGCTTTTAAAAAACGATACTGTTACAGACCTTCCCATGAAGGTGATAGAAGGTGACATCAGCTCAGAAATCAATGAACGGGAAATTTACTCTTTTATAAAAAGACTTAAAAAAAGAAAGAAAAAAAATGAGTCGTGAAAATATAATAAAAGAAAATTCTGAAGCAAGGAAAGTTCAGCTCAAAAACTTTCTAAAAGCAAACGGACTTACTGATATCGAGCCTGCTGATGCTGTTAAGCTTGCATTTACAGCTCCATACGAAACACTTTCACCTTCCGCAAAAAGGGGATATGTAAACACAAAACAGTTTTTCAATGCATACAACATGAACACTTCAGGTCAGGATGAATATCATCATGTTGCATGGAGGTCTCTTTTTGTTCCAACTGAGCTTATGTATGCCATGAACCTTGTACCCTACACAACTGAAATGGTAGCATCCCAGCTTGCAATGTCCGGAGCGGCAAGAGAAAGAATTGAAACAGCTGAAGCTTCCAATTTTTCAGGGGATCTTTGCTCCTTCATGAAAACCGTTGCTGGAGGAGTAATTGAAAATATATTCCCAACTCCTGATATCCTTCTTACCTCAACCCACTTATGCGATCCCTCTGCAAAGTATGCCGAACTTGCATCACACATCTACAAACGGCCTGAATTTATCCTTGATATTCCTTACGGTATATATGATCTCAATATGAACCAAAAAGGGAGTGAAGATGAAAAGAGAATAAATGAAGCGGTAGAATATGTAACAGAACAGTTTCATGAAATGATCAGTTTTGTCACTGAAAATACAGGGCTTGAACTGGATCAGGAAAAGCTGAGAAAAATATGTGTCTGGACAAATGAGGCAAGAAGATATCTTGACGAGGGAAACAACATAATTTTATATGAAAGAACCTCCTCTAAAAAAGGCATACGGGAACTTGACTATGCTGCAAACCTCATGCAGACATGGGGTACTGAGGAGATTGTTGATGTCTATAAATCAAGATATGAAGATTACAGAAAAAACCAGCATGAAAAAAGAGAAATAACTGTTCCAAGAATTGCATGGTTCCATTTGAGACCTTACTTCAAGAATCTGCTTATGGATTACCTTGATGAAAAAATTGAAATTTCCGGATCTCAGGTAAATTTTGTCTTTTTTGACGACCTGGACCCTGATGACCCTGTAAGATCAATTGCAAGAAGGACAGTTATGCACCCTGCCTTTTCTTCTGTAATGGCAAGGACATCAATTGCAATTGAAAAAATTCCTGAAGATACTAGTGGAATAATTGCATATTACCCGAAGTCATGCAGACATTTCCACGGTGGCGCAATAATGGAAAATGAAATGTTCAAAAAAGCAGGAATTCCGATTCTTACAATTGACGGCGACTGTGTAGATGACAGGGGGGACGATTTCCCAATTGTGAAAACAAGAGTGGACAGGTTCCTTAAAGCAATTTCCAGATAGTTTTTACAGC
The DNA here is from genome assembly GCA_050253255.1 of Desulfobacteraceae bacterium. Lineage (GTDB taxonomy): Bacteria > Desulfobacterota > Desulfobacteria > Desulfobacterales > JACKCP01 > JACKCP01. The sequence continues at coordinate 34,610 of JBFWJK010000002.1, forward strand.
GACTGACTTTCAAATCAGTCAGACAGACTTAAACAAAAATACACATAAAAAAATAAGAGGCTTAACTCTGGTCAAGCCTCTTATAATTTGTTTACCGGACACAAAATTGCTTTTTATAAAAACACAGACAATTTACTTCTTCAGTTTATTCAGGAATCCATTCAGCTGAACAACGTGTCTTTGCTCTTCCTTGATTATTTCATTTATTTTATCCTGTCCCATTTTTTCAGGAACAAGATATAAAATCCCTACATAAAAAAGTATGGAATCCTTTTCAAGTCCTATGGCAGTATTGATAATTTCCTCAATTGTTTCATCGCCGGTAAGAGCTTTGACTGCATCAGGACTGCCTTCTCCTCCATGATATTCCGCCATGGACATCAGATAATCTGTCAGTTCATTATCTGGATCAAATACTGTCTTTGCCTTTTCTGCATCTGAAAGCTCTTTTCTCATTTTTTCAAAAATTTCTTTATGAGTATCTTCCATATTGGCAAGTTTTTCAAGAAACATTACATTTTGAGCATCTTCCTGAAGGCTTGCAGCCTTTCTGTAAAATTCAGCTCCGTTTTCTTCAATCTTTATTGCAACCTGAAACACTTCATCAGCATTAAAATTATAAGACATTTTTTTCTCCCTTTTGATTTAGATTTTTAAAGGACTGAGACCGGATTTTTTAATTTAATATGAAATATTTATTTTTCAATACCATATTACACAAATCATTTCCACCTAAACCGGGCTTTATATATTTTTTTAAAATCTTAAACCAGTATAAAACCAGCTGTTTCACAGTGACAAAACAAAATTCAAATCACTTATCAGATCCGGTATTGATTTAATCAGAAGAGTAGTGATTAATATATTTTTTTGAAACATATTCCAGCCTGAGTCCAAGAAAAATCCCTGAGACAGTAAGCCCGAAAATAAGACTGAGCCAGAATCCGTTTGCTCCCATTGGAGAAACAATCCAGTCCGTCATTGAAATTACATATCCTATTGGAAGAGTTATAACCCAGTATGCAGCAAAAGTGAGAATAAAGGTGACGTTTGCGTCTTTGTAGCCTCTCAAGCCGCTTTGAGCTATAACCATCATTGCATCTGAAACCTGATAAAGCGCTGCGGTCTTCAGAAGAGAAACAGCAATATTTTTTACTTCCTGTTCATCAGTGTAAAATGATGCAATAAGCTCCGGACAGAATCTGGTAAAAAGAAGAGTGCAAACAGCAGCAGTCATTGCAAAACTGATTCCTGTCAGACATGAAAATCTTGCAGAGTGCGGATTCTTTTTTCCAATTTCATGCCCGGTTCGGATAGTAACAGCCATTCCGATGCTGAGGGGAAGAGAAAAAACCAGGGATGAGTAATTCAAAGTTATCTGATGGCCTCCAACAACAGCCGGGCCAAGAACCCCTATAAACAAAGTTATGCATGCAAAAATACTGCATTCCATAAACAATGTCCCCCCAATTGGAATCCCAAGATAAAGAATTTCCTTTATTCCCTGAAATTTTGGAAGCCTTATTTTTTTATATATTTTCATTCTTCTGACTTCTTTATCAATGAAATAATAAATAAGCATGAGTATAAAAAAAAGCCAGAAAGTAAGCCCTGTAGCAAGTCCGCACCCTGCCCCGCCCATTTCCCTGAACCCGAATCTGCCGTAAATAAGTGCGTTATTAGCAAAAAAATTAAAAATCAGAGATATAAGAGATATAAACATTTCCGGTCTTGTTTTTCCAAACCCTTCAATAAATGATTTCAGACACAGGTATACAGAAACAGCCGGGAGTCCGGTTGAAATGCCGAATAAATAGCCCTTGACAACTTTTTTTACTTCAGAGTCCAGATTCATGAACTCCAGAATAAAATCAGGATTTATAAAAAGAGCAAACAGTACCGCAGCAAAAAAAAGGCCTATCCAGAGCGAGTCTGACAAAACTGAAACAGCTTTCTCCTCGTTTCCCGCTCCCTTATGCTGGGCTGTGATGGCAACAACCGCCATCATTATGCCGTTAAGTGAGATTACAAAAGGGAAAAAAAGACTTGAGCCTATGGCAACAGAAGCAAGAGCTGTCTTGTCATAATGACCAGCCATTACAGTATCTATAAAGCCCATTGCAGTCATTCCAAGCTGAGTCATAAATATGGGGAGTGAAAGCATAAGAATAGATTTTAATTCATTGAAATACCGGCTGAAGAAGCCTGGCCTGAAAAATAGAACTTTCATTGTTTCCTTCAAATATACTTGAACTTCAAAGGACTAAAATCAATTTTTATCCTTTGAGTAATACATAAGATTTATGAGATATCAAATATATTAAAAAGAAACAATCAATAAAATTCAATTTTCATCTCACAATAATTTTATCGAATTTTAGAAGATAATATCTTGAATTTATTTAAAATTTTAAAACAGGATTAAAGCTTGGGGCATTTATTTGTGCTGATCATTTTTTCTATTTCATCGGCCATCATTGGTTTTCCAAAATAATAACCCTGCATACAGTCACATCCCATTTTGTGGAGAAGCTCTCCTACCTCCTTTGTTTCAACACCTTCTGCCGTTGTTTTTTTCTGAAGACTTTTTCCAAGACTTATGATTGTCTGAACAATTTTTCTGTTTTCAGGGGATCTATCCATATTTCTTACAAAAGAAAGATCAATTTTTATGTTATTGACAGGAAACATATGAAGATAGCTCAAAGAAGAAAAACCGGTGCCAAAATCATCAAGAGCAATTAAAAAACCAAGCTGATTGAGATATTTTAAATTGGAAATAACAAGGCTTTGATTTACCATTACTGAACTTTCAGTTATTTCAAACTCAATTTTTTCCGGATTAACATCATAATTGGCTATAAGCCTGTTTATTTTTTCGGGGAAATTTTCATCCTGAAGATCAATAGCTGACAGGTTTACACCAACTGTAAGGTCATAACCTTTTTTATTCCATTTTTCTGCCTGAGCAAGTGATTTCATAAGAATATGTTCAGTCAGCCTTTTAATTATCCCGGTTTTTTCAGCAATGGGAATAAATTTTCCGGGTGAAATCATACCATGCACAGGATGATCCCATCTTGCAAGTGCCTCTGCTCCTGTTATTCTTTTTTCTCTGAAGCAGTATCTGGGCTGAAACAACGGAAAAATGTTATCATTATCCATTGCAGACCTGAAGTCCACTTTTATGAAAATATCTAAGGAATCGATATTGTCATATTTTTCACTGTAAAGGCTTATTCCGTTTTTATCTGATTTTGACTTATGAAGTGCAACATCGGCTTTGCGGATAAGATCTGATATATTTTCAGCGTCTTTGGGATAAAGTGAAATTCCCAGGGAAAGATCTATCTGAAACTTCTGTTCACCAAGTATAAAACTTTTTTCACAATTAGTCACAATTCTTGAGGCTATTCCAAGGGCGTCATTTTCTGTTTCAATTCCAGGAAGAATAACTGCAAATTCATCGCCGCCGAACCTTCCGACAATATCCTGTTCCCTGCAGGACTCCCTTATTCTTGCAGATATTATTCTAAGAGCAAGATCGCCGGTCTGATGACCGAAACTGTCGTTGATTTCCTTGAATCTGTTAAGATCAACCTTTATAAGAGCAGCAGAGCTGATTGCTCCGTTTTTAAGCATGCTCTTAAGTCTTTCAATTATAAAATTTCTGTTGGGAAGAGAAGTGAGTGAGTCGTGATATACCTGATGCTTCAGCTGCTTTGTTCTTTCTTTTACTGTTTTTTCAAGCAATAAGTTATTTTTTGTCAAAATTTCATAAAGTTCAATACTTTCGAGAAAATTGGAGCAGACAAGAAGAGTGGTAGAAAGAAGAAGAAGAGAAATTTCAGGGATCTTCCCCATCTCATCTCTTGCAAAACTTGCCATAAACATTCCTCTGATTCTTGAAGAAGTGGTCATGACATGAAGCAGAAGGTCATTTTGCTGATTAAGAGAATTGACAATAACTGATCTTTTTTCCCTTAAAGCCCTTGCAAATGTCCAGTCTTCTATCAGCCTTTCAAGCTCCTTCAAAATATAAGATTCATCAGAAAAATCGTTTCTGTAGGCAAGCCTGAAGTCAGAGGTTTTTTCATCAACCAGAAAAAATGAAACATCTTTAAGCGGAAGAATTTTTCTGATTCTCGATTCTATATCTTTTAAAAAGCTGAGTTTGTCATAATCACCGCTTTTGAGCCTGTCCTTGAGATTGAAGTCAAAAAGATTAAGGGCCTGCTCAAGCATTTCGACTGAATAGGTGTTTATTTTTTCAAGATATTTTATTCTTTCTTCCAAAAGCTGTTCTTTTTTTCCGGAAAACATTTTTTAATACCTTAACTTAAGAATTCAAGACTGGTCTGCATTTCAATCTGGAGCTGTCTTATTATTACAGGAACTGCGTTTGAAGACAGACCAAGAATCTCCCATGAATATTCGTCAAGAGGGAGAACAAGCTTTTCACCTGAACAGCCGATTTCAACTGCATTGACAATTACTTCTGCAAGATGGACAACAGAACACTGCAGCGGGAACCTGGAATTTTGAGGATTATGGTGATTCTTTGAAATATCTGTTACAAGATCAGGCATCTGCCATTTAAGACAAATTTTTTCTCCTGCTTCACAATGTGTGAAACCAAGATATTTTTCTTCAGCCTCAAAAAGAAAGAGATCCTTTTCCCAGGCTTCCTTAATTATCAGAGCTGTTTTCAAGGGTATTCTTTTAAGCATGATAAGCTTCCCTATATCATGCATAATACCTGCAACAAAAATCTGATTATAATCCTGGCAGTCTGTCTGTCTTGCAATAATTTTTGAGCAAAGCCCAACTGCCAGTGAATGAGTCCAGATTTTTTTCATATCAATATATTCAGAAGGTACATCCTTAAAAATTTTGATCACAGAAAGTCCCATTGCAAGAAGACAAAGCTGCCTTGTTCCAAGGATTACAACAGCATTGTAAATTGTATCAATCTTTTTTGGAAATCCGTAAAAAGAGCTGTTGACAAGCCTTAAAGTCCCTGCACAAAGAGAAGAATCTTTTTCAACAATTTTTGCTATATCAGAAGCATTTCTTCTCGGATTTTCAATAGCTTCCATAAGTCTTGAAAAAACATCAGGAAGAACAGGGAGTTTTTCCTCATTTTCAATAAGATCCTCCAGTGTTAATATATCACTGAAACCTGTAATCAGGTCATAATCTTCATTTACCGAAAAATTTGGCATAAAGCCTTCAGGAGAAGAAAGGTTCATCTGCCTTCCATAGGGAAGAGTGAGCTTGAAAAGTTCTTTTATGCATGGATTTTTGACATTGGATCTAAAAAAACGGGCATTCGCTTTTTCAACTATATCCGAGAGCCTTAAATTCTGAGCATTTTTTTTTAAGCTGATTCTTTCTTCAAAAGCTACATCAACCTCATAGACACCCCACATCTTAAGAATGCGCAAATGATGTTTTTCGATTACAGAACCTCTGTTTAAAAGAACCCTGCCGTTTCTGTCTTCGATATCATCTTTTACAACCATTCCCGGAACAAGTTCAGATGTTGATATCTTTGTCATAAATATCCCTGTTAAAATTTTAGAACCATTTAAACTGCTGGCAAAAACTAAAAACCAGAGTCAGATTATATTAACCAGTTACCGGCAATATGTCAAAATAAGTTTTTAACTATAAACAATGATATTTATAAAAAACATTAAATAATTTTTAAGAACATGATTTATATAAATTCTTTGGTTTCTCTGATTTTAACTTATTATTAATTAAGGAAAATATAAACATATCTTCTTGAAAACCGAGCTGAGCTGAGTCTTATAAAAAAAAATACTCTTTAACATACTAAAAACTTTTAAAATTTATTTACTTTAAGAGAAAAAATAATTATATTATTTTTTAAGTTTCCACATTTTTTACAGCACTAAAATAATTTTGATTTTTAAATATTTTGTTTATAAATCAATTTTATATTCACTAGCAAGCTTTTCAGCGAAGGAGGTGTGTATATTCAATTAATACAAGTACTAAAGTTCTTTTTTTTAAAATTTACTGTATCTAAAAACGGAGGTAATTATGAAACAAATCAAACTATTTCTTTTTGTATTTTTATTATGCTTTATGTTTTCACTAAACGCAGGCGCTGTCACTGTTACACCATTTGACAATTCCGATAACATGGCTCAGGCACTTTTAGGCACAGGTATTACAATTACAGGGACATCATATACAGGAGCAACCGGAGCATCCGGGTATTTTTCAGACGGTTTTTCATCAGGACTTCAGATTGACAAAGGAATACTTCTGACTTCGGGATTTGCTTCAAATGCCAACGGTAATTCCAATACAAGCGACGGCATAACAGGAGACAACGGTCTTCCAGGCAGCACTCTTCTCAACACCCTAATTCCTGGATATACAACTTATGATGCAACAATACTTTCCATAGATTTTCAAAGTGCGGGTGAAAATGCATATTTCAACTATGTCTTTGCATCAGATGAGTACAATGAATATGTAAACAGCTCATATAACGATGTATTCGGTTTTTTCATGAATGATATAAACTATGCTCTTATTCCCGGAACTGATACTCCGGTTTCAATTAACAATGTTAACAACTTCAGCAACTCTTCATATTATTTCGACAATGACAACAACGACAACCCCGGAGCTTTCAACTTTGAATACGACGGATTTACATCAATGTTCACTGTATCCATAAACGGTCTTACTCCCGGTGAAACCTACAATCTGAAGCTTGCAATTGCCGATGCCGGAGACAATGTTCTTGATTCAGGTGTATTCATTCAGGGAGGTTCTTTTTCAAACACTACTGATCCGGTTCCCGAACCTTCAACATTTATTCTTTTTGGACTTGGAATATTAGGGTTTTGTTCAATGATCAGAAAAAGACAAAACTAAAAAACAGGTCAAAAAAGTTTTCTTTGATTAAAAAAACCGGGTTTGATTTTTAACCCGGTTTTTCTTTTCAAAAATCACCATTGTTTCCAGTAAAGCATTTTACCAGCAATTGTTGTTTTTGGAGGCATAGTCGGAAGACCTCCGGACGGCGGTGCAACACCGACTGCAAAGTCTGTTGCTCCGTTATTGAATTCGTCTTCTCCATAGTCCTGGATATCTCCTCTTGAAAGCTGGATGAGATATTTGAATTTCAAGTCAGAATCTATGTCAAATTTATCTACATCAGGACAGATATCAGCAAAAATGCCCTGACCGGTTGCACAGTTCAAGGCCCAGGATCTTGACTGGCCTCCGCACTCGCAGATCACGTTTGTTGGCATTGAAGTATTGAAAAAAACAATATTGCTGTCTGTTGCTGCAGGATCTGAATAACATCTTTCTCTCAAATAAGGACCTTCATTAGCTTTAAGAGGCACTTTCCATGCTGCGAGATCAGGTTTGGTATTCACATTCAGGAGATCATCGCAGGTGAGGTCTGTTGCATTGCTTATTTTATTTATTGTTCCTACCTTGCAGGTGTTTGCCGCATCGCATGAAAACGGAACACCGTAAAGGTAATTTACGTCATTTGAATTACTCTGGGTATCGTCGTCAGGAACAAAGTACCGTCCTGTCCCAAAGTAAAGATACGGATAGTTTGCGAAATCAGAAAAACATCTTGATAACACTACAGGGCCTGTAACAGGATTTCCTATTGAACCTGTAAGAAAGGAAGTATCGTAATTCCAGGCTGCAGGGTCTGAAGAACCTGTGTAGATTTTTATTACTCCCCCTCCCATGAGTTCGTACTCTTTCAGCGAATTATCGGTATAACCGAGAAAAACGAAATCTGTCTGGCCATCATCATTCACATCAAAGCCGTCTGTGAAAAGTCTTCCGCCAAAAGCATTTTTGATATTGAATTCATTAGTATCATCACCGGTTATATTAAGTTCTGAGCCGGTTAAAAGGTCAACTGTAAAGACCTTGAGATTTTGAACAGAGGTTCCGTCATAACCTGTCGGCCCGGAGGCAAACATCACAAAATGTTTGTAGTTTCCGTCAGCATCTTTTCTTTTTACATACGCCGGACCTGAATATGAGAAACCAAGTCCGTCAGGAGCATATCTCCAAAGATATTTCGGATTCTTGGGATCTGAAATATCAAGGGCAAAATATGCTGAACGTCCTACCGGAGCAGTATCAAGCGGAGGGTTTACGCTGCCGTTGCTGTTCCCTCCGCCAAATCTCATTCCCCCTATAAGTATGGTCTGGGAACCTGTATTGATAATATATGGCTTCATATCCACTGTATAAAGGTGGTCATATTCAGGCGATGCCATAAATCTCAGGTAAGGCATAGCGTCCTTTGGAACAAAAGCCCACTCTTCTATTCCGATCTTATCCTGAGTGCAGTTTACTGAGTTATCATCGCAAATCTGTGTAGGACTGATTTTCACACCTGTATTTCTCAGATATCCAAGCCTGAAGGCGTGAAGCATACCTGAGTTGCTGCCTACATATATTACTGAATAATTATCATAACTTACAATAGTTGGGGAGGAGTAGGTTATGTCACCTAACTTCCAAACATTTTCAGAAAGAGAACTGTCAGTTGCTCTTGTCCGGCAGCCGTCATAATCGCGCCCTCTTGTGTAGCTGATAAGTTTTTTAAAATCGGGAGCCCCTGAAGCATCAAGAAGGCACGGATTATAATCAGCAGTTCCAAGACTTGATTTAAACAAATCACTGTTGTCTGCCTTAAATTCTTTCAGATTGTCATCTTTATCCACCCCATAAATCTTTCTGTCCTCAGGCTTTGTGTTTTTTAGATTTTCTCCGCAGTCAAAAAGATTTTTTACATCCTGAAGAGAAGAATAAACCATGTCAGGATCTGAATCTAACTCTGTTCCGTATTCATTTGAATCATATGCATTGATTTTCAAAGAATCATTTTTGACCAGATAATCAAGTATTCTGTCTTCCTCTATATCAAGAATATAGTTTTCATTTGTATCTTCTCTTATATTCTGGACCAGTTCAAATGCACTGGAAGCATTCTTTATGTAATCATTAAGATACCAGTTTGATACAAGATCGCTTGTCCATTGAACTTTTTTTTCGTTCTCAAATTCCTTTTCAGGATAAAACGCAGCCTGAGCAATTGCAGAACCGCTGGATATTCTTGATGTAAGAGCTGTAACAGCTGTTCCCGAAGAAGTACCCTGCCGGATTTCTTCAAATATCGATGTCAGGGCTTTTGCCATGGCCTCTCCGTCATCAGCTTTAAAAAAACTGTCAGGAACTCCGTCTTTGTCTTTATCCCATTCCTTACAGCAGTCATCATAATCTACGCCCGGGTTACACTTAGTTCTTGGGAAGCTTACATCAAGACTGTTATCAGTTTCTTTAAATTCATAGGGAGTATTTGAAGAACATGATTCAAGATTATTATATTTTCCAAAAGCTGCAACTGTTTTCATAGAATTTTCGCCAGTCTGAGAATCAGAAAATGCAAAAAGAGAATAAACATCTGCGTTCTGAGTACCCGCTAACTTTTCAACTCCTGAAGCATCAACTTCTGATCTTAAATCTAATGAATGAAGCTTATGCGCCCACGTATCAGGGTCCTGGCTCCCTCCATATTCACCGTCAGAAATTAAAACAACATAAGTTTTTCTGCACCATGCAGGCTCCATGATACCATCATTGTTTTTTTGATAGTATGGATCATATGACGTACCAATACCAACGAATCCGCTGTTATAACTGCTGATCAGTGAAGAATCCTGGGTAAGATAGTAATATGCTTCTTTAAGAGCCTCACCCGTATGAGTACCGTTGTAGGCAAGAGTATCTTCAAAAGCCGATATCAATTTTGACTCATCATTCTGATGAAGACCATACTTGATTAACCCTTCCTTTGCACTGCTGTTACCTGAATTTGCATATGCAATAAAACCGAATCTTACCTTGTCGAAATTCTCCTGTATTATTCCTTTCCTTTGATCTTTATCAATTTTAACATTGGCATATCTTTCAAATATTTTTTGCTGATTAGACTCACCATAATTTTTATAAAGCGTTATTATCATATCATTGAAGTAAGCATTTCCTTTGTCATAATTTACCGGCCGTATATAAAAACCGTAATCTGTCCCTGAAAGAGTTACTGATCTTTTTGCTCCTTTTGGTTTTAAAATGCAGTAATTCTGACCTTCAGGACATTCTGCATAACCGCCGAAAAGACTTTTAAAAGAGACATCCACTCTTGACATCAGAATAAAGTTTAAAAAATTCCCGGAAAGACTGTCTTTTGAACCAATTTCTCTATCGGTATATGATGTGTTTTCGTCAATTTCCCAGTATCCCAGAGAATTATATTTGTAATATTTCTCTGTATCAAAATAGCCGAAATATATTTTACTTTTATCATAAGACACATTGATATTATTACTGAAGTTTCCGTAATTGGCCACATCGTAACTATATCCATGCCACACAGTTCCATAATTAGCCGGCCCCTGCATACTTCCGGAATAGTCCATGACAAACAAAACATTGGCCTTGGCATCGGCACTGATAAAGGGTGGAAGAGCTGCATAATCAGAATTGGATGCCGACATGGAAACACCAGGGATACTAAAAAGGAAAAACACAAGAAAAATAACTGTATTTTTGGAAAAACTAATAGACATCATCGCTTTTTACCTTTTCTGAGTAAATTAGAACAACATTGTCTTCTTTGGACAATACATGAACAAAATCATATTTTTGAATAATTTTAAAATTTTCTTCAGCATCTATGGTTCTGATTCTTTTGTATTTAACCGGCTTGTGCCTGTAGAATAAAATCTGATTTTTGTTTTTTTCTATGTACTGAACCGGCCCGGCAATCATTTTGTAACCCTGGTCTTCAAGTTTTTTTGCAATAGCATTTAAGGGAGATTTACTTTCAGCCGGAACTGAACCTTCTTCAGAAAATAATCCGTCCTGAAAACAAAAAACAAAAAATACAACCAGTAAAATATGCTTCATACTGCCCCCGTTTTTTAACCTTATTAAAATTAATTCTGTCTTAAAAAAAAGAAAATATCTTCGGGCATCCCAACACTGACAATACCCTCAGGATTTATAGCAAATGGGAATTTATTGATGGAAAGAGCTTTGGCTACCAGCCTGTTATAATCAATTGAATCATAAGTAAATTCTTCTTTTAAATTCTGATTTGCGTTTCCGCAGGAATCGCTGATAAAGCACTCAAGAGCCTTTTTTTTATCATTTTGAGCTATTTCAAAAATTTCCCTCGTTTTCTGAATACTTTTCTCAGAAGATATCGGTACTATTATAAAATAAACTTTAAATTCATCATTTATCTCAGAAAGCTCAATAATTTCCTTTGCAAGCTTATGACAGTAAAAGCACCCTGGCTCAGCAAATACGTATGCTTTTTTCTCACCAGACCCTATCCCCAGACTGAACATTTTTTCAGGTTTTATACCAAGAAAGTTAAAGTCAACTCTGTTTTTAAAATACTTCATTTCCTGAACTGAAGAAATTTTTCTCCCGTTCCAGACATCAAAGAATTCTCCCTGAAAAACATATCTGCCGTCCTCAGATATCAGATAATTAATGCCGGATTTGGTTTTTACCAGATTGAGATTTTCAAGAGGTAATCTGTTTTTCTGAATAATATTTTCCGGAGGAATAAAATCTGCAGAACAAAAGGAAGAAAAAAAAACTACAAAAAAATATGAAAGTATAAAATACTTCAGGAAATAATTCATTTTAAAAAACCTTATATTCAGTTTGAAAAACCGGCTTCAACCACAACGTTGCCTCCGTTTTTTGCAGAACGCGCTATAACTACAAATTCATTATCTGAGCTGTTCAGATTTCTGTAAACAACATATTGAGCATCTGGATCGGCAGAAAGATTGCGGGGATTTATAACCGCCTTTCCCGCACTCCAGTCGTTTACAATCTTATCAACTTTTATTGCATTCAAAACAGGAGTGTTTGAAGTATCGTAGCTGGCTCCGTCTTTCATATACGCGTCATCTTCATTATAAAGATCCAGAATATCATTCACCCATGAAGCTGAATTATCTGCAATCCCGTTCAGAACAAGACTTTTTGCCTGATTTACCGCCGCATCCGCAAGAATCAGATTTTCTTTATAGACTTTATAATTTCTGCTGATCTGCAGATCAGTTGAAGAAGTTGACATGGATCCTATTCCGATAACAGTGAGAAGCAGCATTATAAGAAGAGTTGTAAGAAGAACAGAGCCTTTTTCATTGTCAGAGGATAAAAAAAACGGATATAAAATTTTATTCATAAAACACTCTCATAATTTTTTGTTACAGGCCTTTCACCCACGGAAAACTCAGGGAATGATTTCTTCCTCCCTCTGCCCACAACACAGTAACAGTTATGTCAAGAGTAAGGTTCCCGTTATCTACAACATTCCATTGAACATTATATGTTTTATTGCCGGCATTTTTTGTTTCATTGTGACCGCCGGTATTAAAGGCAGGATCAAGAGGGCTTGTAATATCCGATAATTCCTCTATTTTACCCATGGCAATATCGGTTGCATGAACTATGCTTCTCGAATCTGCAAGACCCTTTGCAAAATACGCCTGCATCATGCTCAGTGCAAAAAGCCCCACTGAGAACAATGCAAGAGCAAAAAGCACTTCGATCAATGTAAAACCTGATTCTTTATTTTTTAACATTTGGAAGCTTCTCCACTCTGTTTATTTACATATTTCTCAGTTTTATTTCATTTTCAAAACAATATGTATTGTCAAACTCATCCTTGAATGCACCTGTTATTTTTCCGCAGATTCTGATTCTTACCATACTTATGTCTCCCAGATTGCCATTCCCTGTCGGATCATTATCCACTGTACCGTCATCAAGTATATAGGTAAAAACAGCCGAATCTATTGTTCCGTTTTCGGTCAGAGGTGAAAATGGCTGCCCTGCACCGTTTCTGAACATTATTGTATCGGCTGCACTGTCATACCAGTATGAAAGATCAAACTCGCAGCCGCCGTCTCCGTCATGGTCGTATTTTATTGAAATCGAATTTTGATCTGTATCATTTTTATCAATTTCTGCACCGGAATATGAAGCTCCGTCATAAAAACCGGCACAGGCTGCTGTCTGTGAAGGATCAAGACCTGCCATCATGACATTACCAGACATCATTTCCATTACCGCTCTGATGTCCTGCTGAACCCCTGCAACCTTTTCCTGGACTGTATTTACTCTATTTGTCGAAATAAAAAAACTTGTCAGAGCAAGAAGAAAAAAGCCTGAAACTGCAAGAGCAATTAATATTTCTATAAGAGTAAAACCTGCATTTCTGCAGAATTTATTATCTGTTCCAGTCATATTTTATCTGCCTTTTAATTGATTTTAACTCTGCCGCCCGGCATCACTTCCAAAAAAATTTCATATCCGGAATCGTTGGAAAATTTTACCTTTGAAGATGCTCCCACATCAGGCAGACCTCTTGAGTTGAAAGAAAAAAATGAGCTACCAAAATTATCGTTAATCAACTTAACGCCAGATGTCCCGTCCAGACTGAACGAAAATATCATTTCATCATCTGCAGGTTTGCATGAATTGTCGGAATTGGTATCAAAACAGCCGAAGGCACTTCCGCTGCTTCCTCCGCCTGTGTAGGTAAATTCCACCAAAGATTCTCTGTTGTTTTTCACAGCTTCCATCTTTGCTTTCTGAATATTTACTCTCAGCTCTCTTGCTGCGGATTTAGCCTTGTAATCAGGTATAAGTCCGCTAAGCCCGTTCATTGCAAGAGAAGCAACTATTCCGGCAATCGCAACTGCTATCATAAGTTCGATAAAGGTGAATCCGTTTTTTTTGTTTGATAAGATACAGGGAGGAAACTTTGGAAAAAACTTTTTTTCAGACATTAAAACCTCTGTTACTTTAAAAATCAAAATGGCTTTATCTTTCAATAATTTTAAAAAAGATTTTTTCTACTAATTACTACTTAAGTTTAAGCTAATAGCTAAAATAATGTCTATTGTCAATACTTTACAGGAAAAAATTTATTTACTTTCAAATAGTTACATGCAGCCTTGAATTCCAGCCCAAATTAACCGATTAATAATTTTTTTAAATAAACACTGTAAATTAAATAAATTGCAAATTAATTTCATTGTTTGTATAATAACTTCAATTTTAATAACATAAACAGTGTGCAATATGCCTAACCCCTCCAGCTTAAAGAACAGATCAGGATTCACTATAATTGAACTTATCATTACTTTAATGGTAATGGGAATTCTTGCGGGGATTTCATACCCCATAATAACTTCATGGCTTCCAAGAGAAAAACTTAAATCTGCCGCAAGGGATCTTGTCTCGGATGTCCAGACTGCAAAAAGTCTTGCCGTTGAAAAAAACACAACATACACCCTTTTATTCGACGACTCTTCCACACCAGGTAAATATTTCTGTTTTCATGACGCCAACTCAAATTCAGCTTTTGATTCAGCCACAGAAACCAAAATATTTGAAACTGATTTCAACTCGGATGAAAATAAAAAATACAATATCGACTTTGGAACAGGCAATGCGGTAAACGACTGGAACGGAAACGCTATAGCTTCAAGTATTGTACTCACAGACAAAGTGATTGTGTTCGATGAAAAAGGGCTTGCAGACAGATCAGGATCAGTTTTTCTCAAAAATAAAAACAATGACATATGCTACAGCGTAAGCATAACTGGTGTTGGCTCATTAAAAATCAGGGAGTTTAACGGATCATCATGGTAAATAACTTTATCTGTAAAAGTCAGAAAGGATTCACACTGGTTGAAATAATGGTTGCCATGGCAATTTCCTTCATAATTCTTGCCGGTGTTTACGTAAGTCTTAACTCACAGCATAAAAGTTATGTTGTGCAGGATGACATTGTCGAAATGCAGCAGAATATAAGAGGTGCAATACTGACAATGACAAATGACATTCGTGAGACAGGATGCGATCCCCTTGAAAAATCTGTAGCAGGTCCGGAAACTGCTCTCCCGGGAATTTTTTCATTTACAAGAGACATAAACGATGCCGCCAACTCATTTGAACCTGACGGTGATGTCAATGACAACGAAGAATATATCACATACGGGCTTTTACCTGCTGAAGACACAGACTCAGACGGAATACCCGACTCAGGAGGTGTTTCTTCCCTTGGAAGAATAAGCGGTGCCGGCAGTTTTCAGACTCTTGTAGAAAACGTTGAATTTGTAGAATTTAATTACATACTCGATGACGGAACTTCCGCATCCTCAGTTCCAGTTCACAATCTCGGCCAGATCCGCTCAGTTCAGATCAGCCTCCTCCTTAGATCGTCAAAAACAGACCCTCAATATTCAGATACAAAATCATATACAGCGGCCTCAGGCACTGTTTTCGGCCCATACAATGACAATTACAGAAGACGCCTTGGATCCACCTCAGTTTACTGCAACAATATGGGGTATTAAATCATGATCTCGGTAAATAAAAACGGATTTACACTGATAGAAGTTCTAATGGCAATGGTTGTTTTAAGTATAGGCATCCTTGCAATTTCAATGATGCAGATCAAAGCGATCGAAGGCAATTCAGAGGCTTACTCAAGATCTGTTGCAAACAATGTAGGAACAACTGTCATCGAAGAGCTGAAAAGACTTCCTTTTGATGATTCAAATTTATCTGCCGGATTCAATCTCGATGCAGGGAAAGCTTCAGCAGGAGGATCTCCCGATCCATCTGCCGCAGGGCATGAACTGAGTGCAGGACTGCTTCCCGCTTTGTCAAATGTTCTGACTGTTTCAGGCAATCAGGTAATTGATGACAACAACAAATCTTATACGGTTTTCTGGAATGTAATAAACAACAACATTTTTACAGGGAGCGGTACTAAAACACCATATTGCACAATAAAGCTTTTTGTATACTGGGACACACCTCTTGGCACCAGTCACCTTGAGTTTACAGCTGTAAAAGACAATAATTTTTTAAATTAAAATCAGGAATAAAAATGGATAAGTTTAATTACAGCAACCAAAAAGGATATGTTATAATCACTGCCCTTCTTGTACTGATAGTTGTAACTTTACTTGGTACATGGGCATTGAAGTCAAGTTTTTTTGAAATTAAAATTTCCGGGAATCAGCAGAGATGGAACAAAAATTTCAATATTTCAGACGGCGGGGTAAAAAAAGAGGCTTCAAATCTGGGGTATGCTTCATCCAGTTATTACAGCTGGTACCAGATTTCCGACCCTGATAAATACAACAGCCTTCTTCTGCCGCCTGCGACCCAGACTGCCTTTGATCCAGGCAGTGACATGACCATTACATCCGACTACCACACAAAATTCAGCTCCAACCAGAAAGATCCTCTGTACTGGCCTCACCAGAATCTTCTTGGAAGCACTTCCGACGACACCACAGACTATTCATACTATGTAAAATATCTTTATCCTGACAACCCCCCGAAAGGTTATGATTCGTCCTCATTTTCAGGCTACAAATTCCAGATTATTTCAAACAGAAACATTACTGTAGAGGCAGGCGGAAACAAGGTCGGCGTAAAAAAGAATTAACACTAAATTTAATGAAGGAGACAGGTATAATGCGTTTTTTTAACTTTAAAAACAAAACCGGATATTGTTCTATAATTTCAATATTGATCTTCTTCAGCTTATTCTCATATTCCCATGCAAAAGATACTGATATTTACGAGGTAAACATAAAGCAGAACGCATATATGCTTATGGACAACTCCGGTTCAATGGACTTTGGAGTTTATGAGCATACAATAGATTACGGAGAAATGTTTGACTACCTCTTTACAATGGTCGACGGCGGTACGGGTACCTACATCCATGATACAGTGAACAACAGTGATGTTTTTTATCAGTCTCACCAGCCCAAAAATAAAATCTTTCTCTGGCAGGGTAAAATAGGAGTT
Source organism: Desulfobacteraceae bacterium (assembly GCA_050253255.1). Classification (GTDB taxonomy): domain Bacteria; phylum Desulfobacterota; class Desulfobacteria; order Desulfobacterales; family JACKCP01; genus JACKCP01. Next base: position 51,569 of record JBFWJK010000002.1, read on the forward strand.
ACAACCAAAGTGGTTGACGGAAAAACAATAGCTTTTACCGGAGATGCTTCCGATCCTGACTATTTATGGTATTCAAACACTCTTGTGGACACCCATACAGTCATCGACGAATCAGGCAATCTTGCCCACGACGGATCAGCTTCTGCCCAGAGACTTACCACAGATGCAGACGGAAATATTCTGTTTGACGGGGTAAAACTTCCCCTGGGCCAGGATATAAAACTCCATGATTTCAGTTCTCTATATGACGGAACAATTGTTGACAACGGATTCGGCGGTCTTTTAAATGCTCCGGGATATTATTTCAGCGGATATGAGGGGGTTACAGCAGGAAGCCTAAACACTGCAGAAAACGGAGATTCAAACATTTTCTTCTTTGTGACAGGCAACTGGGTAAACATGCAGGCCATGTACAATCTTCACTATACAACTAACAACCCGAACCCCACTGGAGCCTCAACTGGTGATTCCGCCTGGAAGTTTGAGCTTTTCCCAATTTCAGAATCCGGATGGTCAATAATTGAATACAATCTGGATTACCCTGAAGGTGATGGAGTCAAGTACGAAAACAACCTCAAGGAGAAAGACACGGAGCGCACCATAACTCATCCGGGGGCAAAACAGATTCAGATTCATTTTTCAGAGTTTGATGTTGAAGGAGATAAAAATGCGGCAACCTTCAAATACGATTATGTTGTTTTAAGGGACAGCGCAGGTGCTGCAGTCCAGTATTATGACAATGACAACAAGCCAACATCTGGAGACGGCTGGTCTGTCACTGTTTATGACGACACAGTAAACATTGCACTAGCTACAGACTATTCTGTTCTCGGGACAGGATATGTAATCGATAAAATAAGAGTAACTTATCATCTCGATTCCTATTTAATGCAGAACAGACTGGATGTCGCAAAGGATGCAATGCTTTATGCCCTTGACACTTTCAAAGGAAAAATCAACTGGGGATTTGCAACATTCAAATACAGCGGAACATCAGGAGACGGAGCAACTCTGCACCACTCTCTCAATCCTTCTCTTTCAGATGATGCAAATTCGGCTTCAATCAAAACTCATGTTCAAAATCTTACTCCAATGTACGGAACGCCC
>JBFWJK010000003.1:0-52638 GCA_050253255.1 Desulfobacteraceae bacterium
TTTATGCCATAATCTTCCTGCCACTTCTGTATTTGCCCTTATAGTAAAAGTTTAATTATGAGGTGTATAAAAATCAGCAGACCAGAGCCGGTTCATATAACTTTTGATGAAGAGACCGAATTTTATTAATCCTCAAGACTTTCATGAATAAAGATAAAAAAATCCGGCAGGAGTCCGTTAGTTACAAAAAAATTCAGTTTTGGTAAACTCTGCTGACTGATTTTAGCCAGTTTTATACTTAATATTAATATCTAACACTAAATGCAGGTTCAGGTCAACGAGGCACAACAAAGAAAATTGGATATTTTCTCTTTTTTTTAAAGTTTATCTTGGTTTTCTGAATTTATGATAAATTTTTTTCCTGTAGAAGATAAGAAGAAATGAAATTATGCCTGTCACTGCCGCAAGAACAGCTGTGAACAGATACTCACCGTCATAAAGCATTTCACCCTGAATACTTAAGAGAAGTGTTCCGGGCATTCTTCCCAGAAAAGTAAAAAGAAGAAATACAGAAAATCTTATATTCGTTATTCCAAGAAAAAGACAAAAATAATCCTTTGGAAAACCTGGAAAAAGAAACAGGGCAAACACAAAAACCTTACCTTCTTCCTCAAAAAATCTGTCAAAATTTCTAAAATATTTTTCAGGAAGAATTTTTCTGACAATATCCCTGCCTGCGTATCTTGCAAGAACAAAATTGATTACCGAGCCAAGAGTAAGAGCAAAACTTGAAATAAAAAAACCTTTCAAAGCTCCGAATATGTACCCTCCGGCAAGCCCTGAAATCTCGCCGGGAATTGGAGCAAGAAGCACCTGTGCTGCCTGAACAAGAATAAATACAAACGGAGCATACATTCCATAAGATTCTATCTCACTCATCAGAAGCTGCTTATCTGACAAAATTTCGATTAGAGGAATTCTGTCTTTCAAAAAATAAACCAGCGCAAACAAGCAAAAAAATATTGAAATGATTAAAAGCTTAAAAGCTGTTTTTTTAAAAAATCTGAATTGCATTAATGTCTGACTCCCGAAACATCTGCAAAAATTTAAAATATAAAAAAGGTTTGTCTATTTTTTTTCAATCCTGAATTAAACATCAAAAATTTTTTATTGATTTTTTTTAAAAAATAGAAATTTTTTCCCGGCTGTTTTTTTTTTCTTCTGATTTTCTATAGATTTCTTTCTCGCCCATCTGGAAAAAAAATCAGTATTTCCTGACTCATACGATGCATCAAGCATTTCCTCTTGTTTTTCAATACCTTTTTCTGAATCAAGAGCAGACCTTATGCATTCCTTTTTAAAGGTGCAGTTATCAATACAGTTTTCCGGGGTTTTTCTGTACCCCTCATCCGTCATTGGAAAAACAATATCAAGATCACCAAAGCATTTTGGTTTTTTATTTTCCATGTATCAAAACATCTCTTTCAAAATTTAAAAATTCTTCTGAAAATTTTCTGATGTAACCCTGATCTGCAAAACTGAAATACCTGTTATTTCCTATTATAATATGCTCATGAACCTTTATGTCCATGTGAAGGCAGGCATGAACAAGCCTTCTTGTTATTGAAATATCCGAATTTGAAGGTTCAACAGAGCCTGACGGGTGATTGTGGGCGAAAATAAGGGAGGATGCTTTTTTTTCAAGAGCTGATTTGATTATTTCTCTTGGATATACTGCACTTGAGGATATACTTCCTTCATGAATATCTTCTATTCCTGTAATCTCATTTTTCGAATTGAGAAACAGCACCTTGAAAACTTCAATATCTTTTCCCCGCATGGAAAAATAAAGATAGTTGAATACATCATCAGAGCAGGACACAATATCCCTTTTTTCTGTTTTACTCTTTAAATAAATTTCAGCGGCTTCTCTTACAAACAAAACAGGAAAAGCGTTATTGTCCCCAATTCCTTTTACAGATTTAAGTTCTTTTAGGGAAGCGTCAAAAACACCAGGAAGATTTTTAAATTTTTCAATAAGCTCTTTTGCAGCAGGTTTGCAGTCTTTTACAGGAGTGCCGAGTGTCAGTAAAATTTCAATTATTTCGTAGTCGTGAAAACCTGAAATGCCGGCTTCAAAAAATTTATCCCTCAGCCTTTGTCTGTGGCCTGAATTAGAATTTTTCTGCTTTTTGTTATCCGGCATTTTCAACCATTTTACATATCAATATCAGAATCGATTTCATTTTTCAGGCTTCTTGTCATAAGCCTTACAACTGATCTGTCAGGCTTTTCGCCATTATAGAGTACATTGTATATTTCTTCACATATAGGAAGCTCAATTCCAAGATTTTTACCGAGGTTGTATACAGATTTGGCAGTTTTAATACCTTCTGCAACCATTCTCATTTCCTTTAGAATGTCATCAAGCTTTTTTCCTTCGCCAAGCTTAAACCCTACTGTATGGTTACGGCTCAGACTTCCTGTACAGGTGAGAATGAGATCCCCCACACCTGAAAGACCTGAGAATGTATGAGGATTTGCTCCCATAGCAAGGCCGATTCTCCTTATTTCAACAAGTCCTCTTGTAATAAGAGCCGCCCTGGCATTGAGTCCAAGCTTCATCCCGTCAACAACACCTGATGCTATTGCTATAACATTTTTTACAGCCCCTCCGACTTCAACACCTATTGGATCTTCACTTGTATAAACCCTGAAATAAGTTGAGGCAAAAACCTTCTGAACATAGGCTGCAGTGCCGATATCTTTTGAAGCAACAGTAACAACTGTAGGTTTGAGCTCTCCGAGTTCACGGGCAAAACTCGGCCCTGAGAGAACACCGCACCTTGAAGGCTCTATTTCAAGAATTTCTTCAATTATACTGGTCATTGTTTTGTAGGTATTATTTTCTATTCCTTTGGAAGCCGAAATAAAAATCATTTCTTCCTTTAAAAAAGGCCTGATTTTTTCAAGAGTTTCTCTCATTACATGGGAAGGAACAACAAGTATGACAAGATTGCTTTCATATAAAACTTTTTCCAGATCAGTATCAGGCACAATATTTTTTGAAAGTCTTATTTCAGGAAGATAAATCCTGTTTTCACGTTTAGAACTGATTGAATCGAAGACATCTTCTTCATAACACCATAACTTTACCTTAAAACCCTTCACCGCCAGAAGATTTGCAAGAGAGGTACCCCAGCTTCCTGCGCCGATAACTGAGACTTTGGTATTTTTGACTTTTTCATCTATATTCATGACATTCTTTCATTTTTTGCTTTTTCATGAATCCGGCATTTCAATCTGAGTCTGTTCTTATTGATTTTCTGGGCCGGATTCACTTTTCATAAGCCGGAGACAAAATAAAGTTTCTGCCTCCGGTTCCGGATCTGCCCAAAAGTTACCCTAAAATAACACCATAATTTTCAAGTTCAACTTTTAACATCACTTCAAGCAAAAAACCGTGTTTATTCCTCATCGGTCAAATCTGAATCCTGATTGTCCGTATCCTGTTCTTCGTCCGGATCTTCTTCTTTTTCATCAATTCTTGCGGCACCTATAAGCTTTTCATCTTCAGAAAGATTTATAAGTCTAACCCCGAGGGTATTTCTTCCAACAGACGAAATATCAGAGGCAGACATTCTTATGAGTTTTCCTCTGTCAGAAATGAGCATAATCTCATCATTTTCATCCAGAAGAAGCATATCGACCACGTTTCCGTTTCTTCCAGAAGTCTTGATATTGATTACGCCTTTCCCTCCTCTGTGTCTCAATGGATAGGCCTCAAAAGATGTTTTCTTCCCATAGCCTAATTCTGTTGCCGCAAAAACAGTCTTGTCATCGCTTTCAGAGACCCCGACTCCCACAATAGAATCATCTTCTTCCATGCGAAGACCTATAACACCGCGCGATACCCTTCCTGTAGGTCTTACATCGCTTTCCTTAAAACGGATCACTTTTCCGTTTTTTGATCCAAGGAAAACATCCTTTTCTCCGTTAGTCATTCTTACAGCAATAAGTTCATCGTTTTCTCCAAGATCAAGAGCAATTATGCCCCCTGCTCTCGGCCTGGAGTAAGCCATAAGATCTGTTTTTTTGACATATCCGTTTTTGGTTGCCATGAGAAGATAGTGGTCTTTTTCAAAAGAGGAAACATTTAAAATTGTGGCAAGCTCTTCACCTTCCTGAAGATCCAGAAAGTTGACAAGTGCCTTTCCCTTTCCTGAACGCTGCGCCTCCGGGAGTTCATAGACCTTTGACCAGTAAACCTTGCCGAAATTAGTAAAAAACAGAAACATGTCATGTGTGGAGGCTACAAAAAGATGGGCAATAAAATCCTCGTCCCTTACAGACATTGCAATCTTTCCCTTTCCTCCCCTTTTCTGGCTCTGATATGTTGAAAGGGGTGTACGCTTGATATAGCCTGTTCTTGTAACAGTAACAACCATATCTTCCCTTGCGATAAGATCTTCAATGTCAATATCTGCTGTTGAAGCAACAATACGGGTTCTTCTTTCATCACCGAATTCTGTTTTAACCTGGGATATTTCATCCTTTATGATCTGGTAGACAAGAGGTTCCTCTGTAAGAATCCTTCTGTACCACGCAATATCTTTGAGCAGAGCCTGATATTCCTCTTCAATTTTACCTCTTTCAAGCCCGGTAAGCCTTTGAAGTCTCATATCAAGGATTGCCTGTGCCTGTTTTTCTGAAAGAGAAAATCTCTCAATCAGCCCGGCTTTTGCGTCTTCGGGTGAATTTGCCGCACGGATAAGAGCAACCACTTCGTCAATATTATCAAGAGCAATCTTAAGACCTTCAAGAATATGAGCTCTTGCCTCGGCTTTTTTAAGATCGAACTTGGTTCTTCTTATAACAACTTCTCTTCTGTGGCGCACAAAATGAGACAGGATTTCCTTAATGTTCATCTGCTCAGGTTTTCTGTCCACAACAGCAAGGAAATTTATACCAAAGCTTATTTCAAACTGAGTGTGTTTATAGAGCTGATTTTTTACAACTTCCGGGATTGCATCTTTTTTAAGAGCAACGGCAACCCTTATACCGTCCTTGTCAGATTCGTCCCTTACATATCTTATGCCTTCAATAACCTTGTCTCTCTGAAGTTCGGCTATTTTTTCAATAAGCCTTGCCTTGTTGACCTGATACGGAATTTCGTTTGAGACAAGAACTGTCCCTGAGCCGTCTTTTTCCTCAAAAATTTCAGAACGGACCTTTATGATTCCGCGTCCTGTATGATAAGCATCACGAATTCCGTTTACTCCGTAAATAATACCTCCGGTAGGAAAATCAGGCCCTGGAATTATCTCCATAATTTCGTCTATTGTAATTTCAGGGTTATCTATCAGAGCAACAAGAGCATCCGAAACTTCTGTAAGATTATGAGGCGGAATATTTGTAGCCATACCGACCGCAATCCCTGAAGAGCCGTTTACAAGAAGAGCAGGCATTCTTGTGGGCATTACAACCGGTTCATAAATAGATTCGTCGTAGTTCGGAATAAAATCTACTGTTTCCTTTTCAAGATCAGCCAGAATTTCATGGGATATCTTTTTCATTCTCACTTCTGTATAACGCATGGCAGCAGGTGAGTCTCCGTCAATGGAGCCGAAGTTTCCCTGACCGTCCACAAGAGGATATCTCATGGCAAAATTCTGTGCCATTCTAACTATTGCATCATATACAGCAGAATCACCGTGGGGATGAAATTTACCGATAACTTCTCCGACAATTCTCGCTGATTTTTTATACGGCTTGTTATAATCGTTTTTCTGTTCATGCATACCAAAGAGAATTCGCCTGTGAACAGGCTTCAGGCCGTCTCTTACGTCAGGAAGAGCTCGTCCTATGATAACGCTCATTGCGTAATCCAGGTATGACTGCTGCATTTCCTTTTCTATACTGATTCCAGAACTTTTTTGTTCTTCAGACATATCACAACCTTACTTATAAAATTTGAAAAAAGCCTCAGTATTATTCAAACAAGGCATAACCTTATTAATATACATTTCATTCAGTGTTTTATTCAACCATTTTCTGGTATTTTTTATGGTAAATATCAGATAAAGTAAAAAAGAATGTAACAATAAGAGGGCCGTATATTATTCCCAGCACTCCAAAAAGCTTGAGCCCTCCGATTATAGCGAGAAAAACAAGAAGAGGATGCATTTTAACCCTGTCGCCTACAAGTTTTGGCTTGAAATAATATTCTGTGAAAAGAGAAGCTACCGTATAAAATACAACTGTGGTTATTCCAAGGAAGATTTTCCCCTTCAGAAAAAGAAAAACAGCCACAGGAAACATCACAACACCGATTCCAACAATAGGAAGAAACGCCAGAATACCCATCACCACCCCCCAAAGAAAAGGAGAAGATATACCAATAAGCTTAAAGTAGATACCTCCGGCAACCCCCTGAATTACACCTGCTATTCCGTTGACAATAAGAATTGCTCCTGCCATTTCCCTGAATTTTGTTATTATGGTTTCATCTTCTTCTCTTGGAAGAGGAGAAAGATAAATCAGGTAATCAATAACTTTTCTTCCATCCACCAGAAGAAAAAAGAGTACAATTAAGAGCATAAAAAAGCTTACTGTGAGCTTCAAAATATTGGAGGCCACCATACTTGCCTGGTCAAAAAGGGTCTTTCCGAGAAACTTGCCAAGCTCTGCAAACGGGGCAATAAGATCATCTCTTGTAACTTCAAGATCAAATTTCGACAGAAGCATATTTAATTTTTCAAGCTGCTCACTTGAAACAATAGACATAATTTCATCCCTAAGAACAGCTCCTCTTGCAACAAGATAAAGAGAATATGCTTCCTTTGAAACTATTCCGGCAAAAACAGTTACAATAAACCCTGTAATCACAAAAACAATAAAACATATAACCATTGCAGACGGAACAGGTTTAATTTTTGAGGAAAGCTTTACGTGAAGCGGATAAAGAAATGCAGCAAATACGGCTGCAATGAAAAGAATGGAGACAAAAGGCCATAAAAGTCTTCCCATCAGAACCAGGGATACAAGAAAAAGAACAAGAAAATATTTCAATATTGAAGGTTTCAATCTAAGAACTCCTTTTTATGATGAAAAGGAAACACTGAATAACCGGGGCTGCCAAAAGACAGAAAAAACCGATCAGATAAAAAAGAAAATTCATTTTTCCAAAAAACTCCTGAACCTGACTCAAAATTCAATCCAGAAAATACATAAGTATTCTGCAGGGTAAATTTTCAGATGCGGCTCTGCAAAAACAAAGTTTCCGGCAAATCAAAAAATACAGTTTCAAAACTCCGGCAGAGAACTAAAATTATTATCCTTCAATTAACATTTTTTTTCATGCAAATGAATAAAAACTGCCTTTAAATTTCTTTAAAGGCAGCTTAATAAAAAAATATTTAACTTTTATTACTTGTCAACAACCATTGCCATACCCATACCACCGCCGATACACATGGAAACAAGGCCTGTATTCCAGTTGTTTCTCTTCATTCCATGGATAAGGGTAACCATCTGTCTTGCACCTGTACATCCGATCGGATGACCTATTGAAATACCGCTTCCGAACTGATTTGGCTTTTCAGTATCTATTCCAAGCTCGATCATACAGCCGATTGCCTGAGCTGCAAAAGCTTCGTTAAGCTCTATCATGTCTATAGAGTTTACATCCATTCCTGTTTTTTTCATGAGCTTTCTTATTGCAGGAACAGGTCCAAGCCCCATATAGGCAGGGTCCATTGCACCTGAAGAAAATCCTTTGATTACTGCAAGAGGCTCTAGTCCGAGTTCTTTTGCCTTTTCAGCAGACATCAGAAGAACCGAAGCTGCACCGTCGTTTATACCTGAAGCGTTTCCTGCTGTAACAGAACCGTCTTTCTTGAAGGCAGGCTTCATCTTGCCCATTTTTTCCATATCTGTTTCCATAGGGCGCTCATCTGTATCAACTACAATGTCGCCTTTTCTGGATTTCATTACAACCGGTACAATCTCTTCCTTGAAAAGGCCTGTCTTAACTGCGTTTAAAGCTCTGTTGTGACTTAGAACAGCAAGCTCATCCTGTGCTTTTCTGGAGATATCATATTTTGCAACAATATTTTCAGCAGTAATACCCATGTGGTATCCGTAAAAGATTTCGTAAAGCCCGTCATAAACCATGAGGTCATGAACTTTTCCAACCCCTGTAAGCTCCATTCTGTGTCCCCATCTTGCATCGAGAAGAGCCATGGCGGTATTGCTCATGCTTTCCATACCTCCGGCAAGAACAACATCAGATTCTCCTGTCATGATTGCCTGAGCACCGAGTGCAATTGCCTTGAGACCTGATCCGCAAACTTTATTTACAGTAAAAGCAGGGGTTTCCTTTGACATACCGGCTGCAATCATTGCCTGCCTTGTGGGGTTCTGACCAAGCCCTGCTGTAAGAACACATCCCATTATAACTTCGTCAACTGCCAGAGGAGTCAGCGAATCATCATAGTCATAACCTGTTTTTTCAAGATCTATCTGTCCCTGATCCTTAAGTGAGTCAGGGTAAATTTCTTTCATTTCAGCTGAGGGAGCAGGTCTTACACCAGCCTTTTTAAGAGTCTCCTTCATTACAGTTTTGCCAAGTTCAATCACAGAAGCGTTTTTTAAAGATCCCCCGAAACTTCCGACAGCTGTTCTTGAACCGCTGACTATTACAACATCTCTCATGGACTTCCTCCTTATCGATTTTTTAAAATAATATTTAAAACTTTATAGTTGACACTCACCGAAATTTAATTATAGACGCAGATTAGCCGTATTAAAAGTGAAAGTCAATAATCTGGTTAAACAGATTAAACCTACAATAAACACTGTGTGCAAAGAAAATGTGTCTGATTATTTTTTCGTTCCGCCAAAATAAGAATTATCCGCTCATCATTGCGGCAAACCGCGATGAATTTTACAAAAGAGAAACAAAAACTCTTGATGTAACTGATGAAAATCCCCTTGTAATTTCAGGAAAAGACCTTGAATCGGGAGGAACATGGATGGGTGTAAACAGAAAAACAAAAAAGTTTGCAGCAGTTACAAATTACAGAGATCCTTCAAAAAACAAAACCAATGCAAAATCAAGGGGAATAATTGTAAGCTCTTTTTTAAATGAGAATGAAAACCCTCTCCGCTTTCTTGAAAACCTGAAAAAGGAAAAAGACCTTTACAATGGTTTTAATTTTATTCTTGGAAATACTGAAGAAATCTACCATTATTCAAACATCACAGATGAAATAACAAAAATTGGGTCAGGACTTCACGGAGTAAGCAATCACCTTTTAAATACTCCCTGGCCTAAAGTTGTAAAAGCAAAAAACCTGTTACAAAAATCTTTTGAATCTGAGAATATAGTTGAATCAAGCCTTGAAATGCTCAAAAACGATGAAATTTTTGATGATGAAAAACTTCCCCAAACCGGAATGGGACTTGAATGGGAAAGGCTTTTGTCACCTGTTTTTGTTAAAAGTGAAATTTACGGTACAAGATCTTCTTCTGTTCTTTTAATAGATAAAAACGGAAAAATCCGTTTCAGGGAAAGGGCTTATCTTGAAAAAGGACTTGTAAAGGACACCGATTTTTTTATTTCCTGAAAAGCAGGAGCCGCATCGGCATGACTGCGGCTCCAGAAGATTTTATTTTTTCATTTTCCTTATTTTTTTATGAATATCCTTCCATTTTTCCTTTTCAATACGATCAAAGGACTTTGACTGTCTGTCCTTTATAAATTTTTCCTCAAGACTTAATTTTCTGTAATTTTTAAGCCTTTTAAGATCAAGCTCTCCAGACCTGACAGCATTTAACACAGCACATCCAGGCTCATTTTCATGGGTGCAGTTTCTGAACCTGCATTTTTGCTCGAGAGCTTTAATATCTGCAAAAGTTCTTGTTACGCCTTCATTTCCTTCAGCAAGAGAAATTTCTCTTATGCCGGGATTGTCAATAATCATTGCTCCTGATTCAAGAACAATTAAGTCCCTTGTGGTTGTGGTGTGTCTCCCTTTACCCGAAAAACTGCTTATTTCACTGGTTTTTCTTTTTTCAAATCCGCAAATAGAATTTATTATGGATGATTTCCCGGCACCTGAAGAGCCGATAAGAGCACAGGTATCAAAAGGTTTCATGTAGTTTTTTATAAGATCAGTTCCGGTATTTTCCTTTGCGGAAACAGCAAAAACCTCTACACCCGGAACAGACATTTCCACTTCCGATACTGTTTCAGACAGATCATCACAAAGATCACACTTGTTCAAAATTATTACAGGCTTTATTGAGCAGCTGTATACAAGCGCACAATATCTTTCAAGCCTTCTTGGATTAAAGTCATTGTCAAGGCCTCCAACAACAAAGACATAGTCAAGGTTTGATGCAATAACCTGCTCTTTCTGGCCAAAATTGTCTTTTTTATTATTTTTGCCGGAACTTCCTCTGATAAGAGAATTTTTTCTTTCAAAAACTCTGACTATTGTTTGATCTGATACTTCAACAAAATCACCTGCAGCAGGATAAATACCCTGATTTAGAAGACGTCCTGCCGGTTTTGCATAAATTTCTTTTTTTCCGTTTGACGAAAGATAAATATTTCTTCCGGATGATACTATCCTGAATATATTTGAAGTGTCTGTATCTGAATCTGTATTGTAAAATCTGCCAAATCCCATTGGTTTAATAGACATTGTTTTATTCTCCTGAAAACAGCGGCTGTTAAACAAAGCTTAAAACAGCCTGATTCAATAAACAGCAGTTGACTGAAAAATATATATTTTCGTTCTGCCGATAAATAAATTAATATGATCAGTTTACAATGGAATGCCGCTTAAAAAGGGGGAATTAACTTTTCAGGATATAAAAACTTATAATAAAACCTAAACCAGAGGTTAGATATTTTTAAAATAAAAAAACCAGCCCTTTACTAAGCAGCTTTAAAAACAATCTCTTTTTTGGGATTAAACATAAAAACTTTCCTTAATTTTTAACTGAATTGAACTTTTCATAATTTCAAGCTCAGACAATAAATCTAAAAAAAGTCTGAAAAAGTCAAATAAATTTTTCTTTAAAAAATCACTTTTTTCCTGTTTTTTCTCTTCTTGATTCCCAGAATGCGAGCCTTTTTTTTATGAGTGCTTCGTGACCGAAATCAGAAGGCTCATAAAATTTTATCCCTTTAAGTTCCTCTGGCAGATACTCCTGATCGGCAAATGCATATTCAAAGTCATGGGGATATTGATATCCTTTGTGATATCCAAGTTCCTTCATAAGTTTTGTGGGAGCATTTCTCAAATGCATTGGAACTTCAAAAGCCTTGCTTTCCTTAACAGTCTTTTCCGCTTTTCTCAAGGCAAGATATGACCTGTTGCTTTTTGGAGCTGTTGCAAGATAAACAGCACATTGTGCCATTGCAAGCTTTCCTTCGGGAAGCCCCATAAACTTAAAAGCGTCTACAGCGGAAACTGCAATTTTAAGAGCTTCAGGGTCTGCATTTCCAATATCTTCAGATGCAACTGCAACCATTCTTCTTAAAATATATAAAGGGTCTTCACCAGAAGACAGCATTCTCTCCATCCAGTAAAGGGCTGCATCAGGGTCACTTCCCCTTAAACTTTTATGAAAGGCTGAAATAAGATCAAAGTGATTTTCACCTGATTTATCGTATCTTATAGTTTTTTCACCAAAGACTGCCTTTAGATCCTGTTTTTCGATTCTTTTTTTTGAGGAATCGACACAGAAGAGAACAAGACTTTCAAGATTGTTGAGACAAAGCCTCAAATCACCCTCACCTGCCGATGCAACCATTGAAAGCACTTCGTCATCAGCTTCCACACCAAAAATTTTGAGCCCTTTTTCTTCATCATCAAGAGCTTTTTTAAGAACACTTACAATATCATTTTCCTCAAGTGAATTGAGCCTGAAGACCTTGAGTCTTGAAAGGAGAGGAGAAATAATTTCAAAGGAGGGATTTTCGGTTGTAGCTCCAACAAGTGTAATAAGGCCTTCTTCCACATGCTTTAAAAAGGCGTCCTGCTGGGATTTGCTGAATCTGTGTATTTCATCAACAAAAAGAACAGTTTTTTTCCTGAATTTAAAAAGCTTTTCCTTTGCCTCTTCAAGAACTTTTCTGACATCTGCAACACCTGACAGAACAGCTGAAAGCTGGACAAACAAATATCCGCTCTCATTTGACAGGGCTCTTGCAATGGAGGTCTTTCCGCATCCGGGAGGCCCCCACAGAAGAAAGGAAAAAATCCTTTTTTCCTTTAACGATGTGCTTAAAAGAGATTTTTCCCCAGTAATATGGGGCTGGCCGATTACTTCAGACAAGGAAGCCGGCCTCATTCTTTCTGCAAGGGGCTGGTATAAAAGCCTGTCAGTATTCTGCTCAAAAAGATCCAAAATCAGCGCCTTTTTTTAAGTCTCTTGTTTTTGCCTTTTTTGGTGGGTTTTTTATTGGAAGGCCTTGCGGGAAGCTTTTCCATAAAACCTTCCTTTCCCTTTCTCTGCTTCAGATAAAAAACAACCGGACTCATTTCAAGACCTGTTTCTGTTCTTATCTGATTAATAAGGAATCTTTTATAGGAAAAATGAACTGCATCAGGATAGTTTACAAATGATACAAAAGTAGGAGGACAGGCTTTTACCTGAGTTGAATAGTAAAATTTCAGCCTTCTGTTTTTGTGATATGGAGGAGTATTTTTTTCAACAGCAGAATTTATAATATCATTTACTTTTGATGTGGAAATTCTTGTTGAGTATTCCTTATAAACCTTATTTACAAGATCAAAAATCTTGTGGACCCTTTTACCGGTTTTTGCAGAAATTGTAATTACCGGAGCATAGGAAAGAAAAGCAGCCTGATACCTCAGGTCATCAACAAAGCGCTTCTGGGCCTTTGAATCCCTTTCAACAAGATCCCATTTATTCAGAACAAAAATCGCACCGCATCCTCTTTCTTCTGCATAACCTGCAATTTTTACATCCTGATCTGTAACACCTTCCGAGGCATCGATCAAAATCAGGGCAATATCGCATTTTTCAAGGCTTTTAAGTGCTTTAATAACTGAAAACTTTTCAATCTTTTCATTGACCTTGCCTTTTCTTCTTATACCTGCTGTATCAACTATAAGGTAGTTTTTTCCATCAAAACTTATTTTAGAATCTATGGAATCCCTTGTAGTTCCGGGTACATCACTTACAACCATTCTTTCTTCGCCAAGAATTTTGTTTGTAAGTGAAGATTTTCCTGCATTAGGTCTTCCTACAATCGCAATTTTTATAATATCATCTTCTTCATTTTCTTCATCTTCTTCATCTTCTGAAGGGATATGTTCGCATACAGCATCTAAAAAATCATTTATTCCATATCCGTGTTCTGCTGAAACAGGAAAAAGATATTCTGTCCCTGTCTGATAAAAATCATAAATAAGGTCTTCTTTTTCAGGAGAATCTATTTTATTTACAAGAAAAAACTTGGGCTTGTCTATGTCTCTTACAAGATCCAAAAGATCGTAATCATATGATGAAAGGCCTGATTTACCGTCAAAAACAAGAACAATTATATCACATTCCTTCATACCTGCTTCAAGCTGGGTTTTTATTTCCTTTGCAAATGAATCGGTATCATTTGATAAAAAACCGCCTGTATCGACAAGAAGAAAAGATTTGTCATCATAAACCACATCACCGTAGTTCCTGTCCCTTGTAACCCCGGGCATATTGTCAACTATTGCATCCCTTGACCTTGTGAGTCTGTTGAAAAGGGTCGATTTTCCAACATTGGGTCTTCCAAAGAGAGCTACTGCTTTTTTCATTACACTTCTACCTTAATTTATATTAAGAAAACTGAATTTTTTGACACATTTTCTGAAAATATGCAATAAATTTAGTAATTTTAATATAATTTAATAAACTTCCGGGAACAATAACAAAACGTATAATCTTTTAACCGGGAAAAAATCTGCCGCTATTTTTACTGTTTCTGGCGCTCTAAAATATAATTTACGGCCTGGCTTACCGTAAGCCTGCTGCAGGAAGGACCGGAACGGATAAAAAATTCCTCCTCCTTATTCTGAGTAAGGTAGGCAGGAGTTTTTGACGGCTCAACTCTTATTTCCACAACATCTTTTTCCAGCACATTATGTATGCTTATACTCAGATATCTGTGAAACTCAGTTCCTATGCACTGCTTTATCAGATTTGTCACATGAAGTATGCATTTATCCTGGCTTGAAAAATTATCAGGTTCAAGCCCAAGCACTTCACCGTCATCCGCAACTCCCAGGAATACACAACCGCCGTTGGAGTTAAGGAATGCAGCAACATTTTTCAGCCAGGCATGTTCAATTTCCCTTCCGTTCTTTTCCGACTTCAGGTTGAAGCGCACTGTTGATTTAAACTCAAGATTTTCACTTTCTCCCCTGGAAATCAGATCTAGAATTCTCTCTTCATCTGTTTTTGATTCACTGCTGTGCAGAGCATCCAGCTGTGAAGCTGTTCTGCGGTATGTTCTGATCAGAGCTGC
The DNA here is from genome assembly GCA_050253255.1 of Desulfobacteraceae bacterium. Taxonomy (GTDB): domain Bacteria; phylum Desulfobacterota; class Desulfobacteria; order Desulfobacterales; family JACKCP01; genus JACKCP01. The sequence continues at coordinate 14,492 of JBFWJK010000003.1, forward strand.
AAAAAACAGTGCCCCAATGCCAATTACACCTGACAGCACTCCGTACCATTTATAACGACTCGATGAAACCTCCGGAACAAGTTCAGACTCAGGAGTTATCATTCCTATGAGCACATTGCTGTTTTTTTCTGATCTTAAAATTCCGGTCCACCACATGTCATCTCCAATAAGATATGAGGAGAATGTTTTATTTCCTGAAAGAGATTTTGAATCTTCAAAAATTTTACCCATCAGCTGTTTCTGCTGTTCGGTTATCTTTTCATCCATAGACAGATTGTTCAGCAGTGTCACCACATGCCCCGAAGGCGAAAAAAGAAAAATATGATTTTTTTTATGGAGATAATTTTTTGTGTCTCCGGATGTAATTTCATCCATTGTAATCTCAAACATCACCACGCCATTTTTCCCTTCGGCCTTGTCTGTATAGGGCATGGCAAGACTGCCGGTGCTGTTTTGACTGAATATATGATTCTGGGTAAACACTCCCTTACCCTCTGACACTGCATTTTTATACCATAGTGTATTCCTGAGATCTTCGATTTTTACGGTCAGAGGAACTGATTTTCTGTTATTTTCCGGATCGATTTCCCATTGCTCTGACTTACCATCCACAACCATTACCATATCCACTGAAGAGCCTTTTTTTATAAGTGCCGCAGTATCACCGTTTTCACTTACAAGACATAAGGCCAAAATATTTTTATACTGCCGGAGCAGCTGGACAAACTGCGACTGCAGGGCATCTTCATCTTCAATTTTAATAAGTCCGCTCTCTCCCCAGCTTTTTGCCATTTCCAGATTGGAATTTATGCTGTCGAGATTCATGGTCATTTCAATATCTGCTTTTTCAAGGGTAGATTCCATAACTGCAGATATGGTCTGGCGCTTTACACTGTTAATCTGCACAAGAGAAAAAACTGACATCGCAAGCACAAGTGCTGCCACTATAAAAATTAAAAACTTCAGAAAACTCTTTATATCGACATGGGATTTCATGAGGCCTCATTTGTTGGTAAGAACAGGTCTTTTGTTTACCAAAAAAAGTTTTTTATTTCAATACCAAGCAGCAGGTAAAGCAGACCTTAATCCTATGCATTGATTGTATGCCGCCAGATATGTTATTATCCCAAAATCCATAATATGCAGACATAAAACCGGGATTACGGCTGACCTCTTTTCAAGACCTTGGTCTGCATTCACCTGAAAACCATTAACCAGGGTTATGACAATGCAGACACAATTATACAAAAAACTTGCAGATCACCTTGACTCTCTTCCAGGAGGGTTCCCGGGTACAGAGTCGGGAGTTGAGCTGAAAATTCTTGAACTCCTTTTCACTGAGGAAGAAGCAAAACTTGCTCTCCACCTCACCCTCATGGCCGAAAACGCACGCACAATAGCTTTCAGAGCAAAAAAAAATACAGAAGAAACAAGCAGGCTTCTGGAAAAGATGGCATCAAGGGGTCTTATACTTAGAACCAAAAACCCGGACAAGGAACCGAAATATATGGCTCTCCAGTATGTTGTAGGGATCTGGGAATTCCAGGTGGACAGACTCACTCCGAAACTTCTTGAATACATGGAAGAATACATACCTCATCTTCTTGATGTGAAAACATGGAAAAAAACCCCGCAGATGAGAACAATTCCAATTGGTGAAAGCATTGACAACAGGCTGAAGGTAATGACCTATGAAAATGCGTACAAGCTTGTCGAAAGGAAAAAAAATTTTGTTATAAGTCCGTGCATCTGCAGAAAAGAAATGGATCTTCAGGGAAAAGGATGCGGAAAACCTGTTGATACATGCATTTCCTTTGGAGATGAGGAAGATTTTTATATAAAAAACAATATTGGAAGAAAAGCTTCTAAACAGGAAGTTATCGATGTATTAAAACTGTCAAACAAAAAAGGGCTTGTCCTGCAGCCAAGCAACGGCAAGGACATTCACTGGCTCTGCTGCTGCTGCGGATGCTGCTGCGGAATTCTCAGAACCGCAAAAACATATCCAAAGCCTGCGGATTTTCTCTCCTCACCTTTCAGGGTCTTTGTATCGGATGACAGCTGCACAGGCTGCGGCCTGTGTCTTAAAAGATGCCCGATGGATGCTCTGAAAATAAAAGAGAAAAAAGTCATTGTTGACTATGACAGATGCATCGGCTGCGGGCTGTGTGTTTCAACCTGCCCCTCAGAAACACTTAAGCTTGAAAGAAAACCCAGAGGGTCTTTCCCGGCAGTTTCAAGCAATATTGTAACAGCTTCACTTAAAATTCTTCACTCAAGAGGAAAAACAAGCCCCATGGAAATCTCCAAAATGATAGGGAAATCTTTTTTTGACAGATACAAGTCAGGAACCCTTAAAAAGAAATAACCTGCAAAAGTGGATTGTCGACGAAAATGAAGTTTATTAAAACTCTGTTATTCTTAATACGGGAAGCCCTTCTGAAGTTTAAAAATGACGACTGCATAACCCTGGCCTCTGCAATTTCATTTGTCTTTATGCTCTCTTTAATACCTTTTCTGACTCTTGCCGCAAAAATATTCGGACTGATACAAAACTACTTCATTTACAAGGGCCGGTTTGTCAACCATACAGACCTTATTATCAGCGAACTGCACAAAATAATACCATTTGTCTCTTCTGAATGGTTCAGGACAAATACAGTAACAAGCGGTTCAAAGTCACTGACTTTTTTCAGCCTGATCATGCTTCCGGTAATAAGCGGAATTATCTTCCACGAGCTTGAAACTGCATACAGAAAAATATTTTCAATACCTGCAAGAATGATTATTGTGAATCAGTTTTTTTATGCCTTATTCACAATAGCTGTTCTTCTTTTAATTTTTACGGCCAACTTTGCGTGGGTAGTTTTGTCTTCCATATTGACAAACATTACAGCTGCATTTCATGACAGCCCTGCAATATTCAGGTTTCTTCAGGCTTTGAAAACCTTTAATTTTTTCAGCGTTGACATGATTTCATTAATTATTCTCATGCTTTTTTTCATAATAACTTCAGTTATTTTCCTTCCTTCCAATATTCATATTAAAATCAAACACAGACTTGTTTCAGCCTTTATTTTCGCTTTTCTCTGGAACACTGCCAAAACCATCTTCTCATTTTACATAAGAAACATTTCAATTGTTAACCTGATTTACGGCTCAATAAGCTCAGTAATAATAATTCTCATATGGATATTCTATTCTTCTGCTATTTTACTTTTTTCAGTTCAGATAATGTTCCAGCTTTATAAAAGAGATTCTGAGCCTTCACCTGAACAATAAAGAGCAAATGAGATATTCTGCCGCAGGCATTAAAAATCTCAAAATAAACTGAAGTGTTTAAAATTTTACAATCATACAAAAATAATTTATTCTTAAAAAAATTATTCTTATCAAAAAAAAACAGCTGGACAACTTACTGGCAGGCTCCTAAACAAACGATACAACTATCTGATTACAGGAGAAAAATATGCTCAAATCAATCAGGAGTTTAAGAAAATTCATAGCACCGGAAATAATATTTGGAAACGGCTCAAGAATGCTTGCCGGGCAATACTGCAGAAACTTTCATACAAAAAAAGCCCTTGTTGTTTCAGATCCCGGAGTGATTAAAGCCGGATGGGCAGATGAAGTTATTCAAAGCCTTGCCGAATCTCGGATTAATTATACTCTTTTTTCAGATATAAGCCCTAATCCCAGAGAACATGAGGTAATGACCGGAGCAGAAACCTATCTTGCCCAAAAATGTGACTCAATTGTGGCTGTAGGGGGAGGAAGCCCCATGGACTGTGCAAAAGGAATAGGGATTGTTGCCGCAAACCAGGGACATATACTTGATTATCAGGGCATAGACAAAATTTCAAATCCTCTTCCCCCGATGATTTTTATTCCGACAACAGCAGGAACCTCGGCAGATGTGTCACAGTTTGCAATTATTGCCGACACATATGAACTTGTCAAAATTGCAATTGTAAGCAAGATAATTCTTCCTGACGTTGCCCTCATCGACCCTGAAACAACCCTGACAATGGATAAATATCTTACGGCATGCACAGGAATGGATGCTCTTGTTCATGCAATAGAGGCCTTTGTTTCAAAAGCCTCTTCCCCGCTCACTGATGTACATGCCCTGGAAGCGGTAAGAATACTGACTGAAAATCTGCCAAAAGTTTACTCAGACCCGGACAATATAAAAGCAAGAAACAGTGTCATGTTCGGAAGCATGGAGGCCGGCCTTGCCTTTTCAAATGCAATACTTGGTGCAGTCCATGCCATGTCCCACAGCCTGGGCGGCCTGATGGACCTTGCCCACGGGGAATGCAATTCAATGCTGCTCGAACATGTCATAAACTATAACTTCAACTCTCTGCCCCACCGTTTTTCAATAATTGCTGAAAGCATGAGTATTGACACAAGAGGATTGAGTCAGGATCAGATAAGAAAAAAAATGTTTTCAAAAATAAGGGAACTGAAAAATATTACAGGAATAACAAACACTTTGAAGGACACAGGAGTAAAAAGCTCAGATATTCCGGTTCTTGCTTCAAAAGCTCTAAATGATGCCTGCATTGTTACAAATCCAAAAAAAGCAGTAAAAAGGGACATTGAGATAATATATGAAGAAGCCATGTGAAAATCCTGAAAACGATATTCTCGAAAAACTGATAGGCCTTGGAAGTTCATCAATTCAGAAAAGCTATTATCCGCAGCTTCAGAAAAAAATTGAAGAACTGGAAGAGGAAAGGAAAAAATACAAATCCTTTTTCAACAATGCCTTTAACGGAATACTCAGAGTAGACAGAAACGGGGAAATATTTGAAGCAAACCCTGCAATTCTTCACATGACAGGCTTCGGCAGCACCAGTTCCGGGCTTAAAGGGAGAAATTTTCAACAAGACCTCATGGTATATCCTGATGAGTGGGGTTTAATAATAAAAGAACTCGAACTGAACAAACCTGTAAAGAATTTTCAGATTAAATTAAAAAAAGAGAATCAAAAAGAATTATCAGTTTCTGCAAATATTTTAAAATCAGAGCACAATGAAAATATAATTGAAATCTTCTGTGAAAATATTTCTGAAAAAAAAAGAATGGAGGAAGAACTTGCACACAGGCAGAAAATGGATGCACTTGGACAGCTTGCAGCAGGAATTGCCCATGATTTCAACAATGTCCTCACAGGGATTTTAGGTTCATGCGAACTTGTCTACAATCATGTTGATGACGACTACAAAAAATTTGTTGATACAATAAACTATTCAGCAAAAAGAGCAGCAGCTCTTATTTCTCAGCTTCTGACTTTCAGCAGAAAAGGCCCGCTCACCCTTCTGGAGCTTGATATTCATAAACTAATTGATAACACAGTTGAAATTCTTGAAAGAAGCATAGATAAAAAAATCATCATTTCAAAGGATTTTCAGGCTTTTGACCCTTTGATTACCGGAGATGAGTCTCTGATTCAGAATGCCCTTCTCAACCTTGGAATCAATGCAAAAGACGCCATGTCAAAAGGCGGAGTTCTTTTTTTCAGAACAAAAAACAAAGTAATCGACGATAATACAATTAAATATCTTCCATATGAAATAAACCCCGGAAACTATCTTGAAATAGAAGTTGAAGATTCAGGAGACGGAATACCTTTTAATATAATTTCAAAAATTTTCGATCCGTTTTTCACCACAAAAGAAACAGGTAAAGGCTCTGGTCTCGGGCTTTCATCAGTATACGGAACAGTAAAAAAACACAACGGAGTAATTACAGTCTACAGCGAACCCGAAAAGGGAACTTCCTTTAAAATACTCCTTCCTCTGTCAAAAAATAAAACCGCCCATGAAAATTCCGATTCAAAAGAATTTTTAACCGGCAGCGGCACAATTCTCCTGGCAGATGATGAAGAGTCCATAAGGCTTACATCTTCGGCTCTTCTCAAAACCCTTGGCTACACTGTTGAAACAGCGGAAAACGGATTTGAAGCTCTGCAGATATACAAAAAGAATCCTGAAAAATACGACATTGTAATTCTTGATATGGTCATGCCTCTCATGGACGGCAAAGAAACTTTTTTTGAAATAAAAAAAATTAATCCCCTTGCAAAAATAATAGTTTCATCCGGATTTTCAAAAGAGAGTGAAATCAAAATTTTAAATAAAAACGGGTTATGCGGTTTTATAAAAAAACCTTTCAGCAGGTCAGTTTTAAGCCGGATTTTATTTTCTGCACTAAGTTAAAAACAGCATCAGGAGCAGCTAATGTACAAAGAATTGTTTTCACCGATAAAAATCGGAAGTGTTGATCTCAGGAACAGAATAGTAATGGCACCAATGGGAAACATAAACATGGCAGACCCCATAGGAAGACCGCTTCAGAAAATGATTTCATATTTTGAAGAAAGGGCAAAAGGAGGAACAGGTCTTATAATAAGCGGGCTTGTTCCTGTTTCTTTTGGAATTGACCCCACAATTTCAGAAGAAAATGACACAACATATTTCCCAAGGATTGACGGATCATCCAGGACAAGAATGTCAGGATGGAGAGACCTTGTTTCAACCCTTCACTCCTATGATTCAAAATTTTTTATCCAGCTCACAGCAGGACTTGGAAGGGTCGGTTCTCCTGAATGTGCACTGAAATTAAAGCTTCCAAAATCAGCTTCGTTTAACAGAAATTTTTATCTTCCGGCAATTCCCCACTTTCCGTTTACTGACATGGCAATCAAAAAAATAGTAAAAAGTTTCGGCCAGAGTGCAATAAATGCCAAGGTATGCGGAGCAGACGGAATTCATCTTCACGGCCATGAAGGTTATTTAATGGATCAGCTCACATCCCTTCCATGGAACAGAAGAAAATTCGGAAGATACAAAAACAGATTTCAGTTTGCCATAGACATTGTAAAGGAAATAAAAAATATCTGCGGAAACAACTTTCCTGTAATTTACAGAGTTGACCTTACCCAGGGACTTGAATTTACCTACGGAAAAGAAATCTTTAAAAAAAGATTCATGGGAATGGAAAGAACAATTGAAGAAGGTCTTGAGTTCTGCAAAGAACTTTACAAGGCCGGAGTTGATGCTTTTGATGTTGACAAAGGATGTTATGACAACTGGTTTTTCCCCCACCCTCCTGCATATTTTAAAGATATGCCCTACGTTGAGGAAATGGCAGGAAGCCTAAAAAAATTTTTTGAAAAGGAAAATATAAAAGCACCTGTAATTGCCGTTGGAAAACTTGGAAATCCAGAAGCTGCATCAGATGTTTTAAAAAACAATACAGCAGACATGATAATGCTTGGAAGACCTCTTCTTGCAGATCCTTACTGGCCGGAAAAAGTAAGAACAGGAAAAGAAAATCAGATTGTTCACTGCATCGGAGATCAGGATGCCTGTATTCAGTCTTTTATTCTTGGAGGACATCCCTGCTGCAGCATTAATCCTTATGCTGGCTTTGAGGATGTAAAAATTTTAAAACCTGCAGATAAAATAAAAAATGTTGCTGTGGTAGGAGCAGGTCCCGGCGGATGTGAAGCAGCAATAACAGCGGCAAAACGAGGACATAGGGTAACCTTGTTTGAAAAAGGCAAAAATATTGGAGGACAGTTTTATCTTGCCTCAAAAATGGAGATAAAACATGATGTAAAAATTTATCTGAACAACCTTGAAAACCGTCTTAAAGCACTTGAAGAACAGGGTCTTGAAATAAAATTAAACACAAAACCTTCAAAAGAAGAGCTTATTTCATCATTTGATTCAATTATCTGTGCAACCGGAGTAAAACCCCTTGTTTTAAATATTAAAGGCCTTGAAAATATTCCATTCACAGATTCGCGGACATTTCTTGAAAATAATCTTGAGCTTGATGAAAAGTATAAGAAAATAACAATAATAGGAGGCGGAATTGTAGGATGCGAACTTGCCTGTGAAATGGGTGCAAAATACAAGGATATTGAAATAACTGTAATTGAAATGGAAAAAGACCTTATGAAAGGTGTTGTCCAGGCAAACAGGGCAATGCTCTTATGGCTCATGATGGGACTTGGTTCAACAGACAACTCAAAAAATCCTCTGATAAAAAATCCTGTAAAAGCTTATACATCTTCAAAAGCAGTAGAAGTCAGACAAAATTCAGTTGTTATAGAGGCAAACAAAAAAAGAAAAGATCCTTTCACTCCATGGCATACACTTATCCCTGAAAATATTCACAATCCTTTTGATAAAAAATTAAATATTAGTGATACAGAAAAAATTGAAATTGATACTGATTTTATAATTTTTGCAACAGGAGCATTGTCAGAAAATTCTCTTTACTCAGAAATTTCAAATTCAGATTTTAAGGGAGATATTTTTACAATCGGAGATTCAAGAGAGCCTGCAAGCGGGTGGCAGGCAATTACTTCTGCAAATGATGTTGCAAGGTTTATCTGATTAAACGAAACTGAAAAAGCGGAGTTTTTTAACCTCCGCTTTTTCATTATGTTCCAGCCTGTATGTTCCATTAAATATGCTTAAGCTTCATCAATCCACTTCCAGAGATCGTCTTATTTTTCATTTTGACTTTTACAAGTAACCTGCTTGTTAATATTTTTAAAAACTTAAACACATGTAAATCAAGACTCAGACCGCAGCTTATTTTCCAGGACAGCAGCAAATATAGACATCTTTTTAAATTAGACTTATCTAAAATAATTATTGACTCCGCATAGATTTAACAGTAAATAACTTACCTGAAAACCGGCCAGAAAATATTATTGTTTTTTTAAATATAACAAGAGGTTAAATCAGGAGGAGATTTTGAAGCACTTTAAGCTTGTACTGATGTTTTTTGCAGCTTTTTTTACATATCAGACTTCTGCCTCAGCAGAATCAATTGTAAAAAAACTGGATGAAACTGTAACAAAAACAATTGATACAGAAATTGAAACACAGAAAATAAATTCAGAATGGCACAATGAAAAATCAGTATTAAAAAACCGGTTTGAAAACCTGCAGCATATTAATCACAGACTAAAAAAAGAACTTGAAAGAATTGAATCTGTCTATGCCATGGAACAGGAAAAATACAGCCAGATTTTAAGAAAACAGGAACAGACAGAGAAAATAAAAAACGAACTGGACACCTTTCTTGAAAACGTTGTGAGTGAACTTGAAACTTTTGTAAAAAAAGACCTGCCATTTCATCTTGAGGAAAGAGAACAAAGACTTATAAAGCTGAAGGAACTTTTATTAAACAATGAGATTAAATCTGCAGAAAAATACAGACAGATTTTTGAAGCCCTGAAAACAGAAACAGATTACGGCAAAACAATTGAAGTATATCAAAAGGAAATAAATTCAGGCAGTGAAACAAAAACAGCTGATATTTTGAGGATAGGCAGGGTTTCACTTTTCTACCTTACTCCTGATAAAACCGAGAGCGGTTTTTTTAACCCGCTCAGCAGCAATTATGAAAAGCTCAGTTCAAAATACAACTCTAAGATTGAAAAAGCCGCTTCGATTGCAAAAGGAGAGCAGATTTCAGAGTTTGTGGATCTCCCCTTTGGAAGGATAGCAAGATGAAAAAATCAGTTTTATTAATTGCATTTATATTTTTAATCCCTTCGTTTTCATTTTCAAGGGATATAAGGGAACTTTCCGTTCTTGCACGGGAAAAATATCAGAAATCTGTTGAAGAGCAAAAAGAGCTGAAAAGAACAATTTTTAAAAACAAAGCAGAACTTAACGCTGAAATAAAAAAACTTGAAAATTCAAATACTGAAACAGAAAAAAAAATAAAGGAACTTGCTGCAAAGACTGAGGCCCTGAGTCAGAAAAGAATTGAACTTGAAAAAATTTCGAAATCAGACCAGTCAGATATTGAAGAACTTACAGGAGCTGTAAGAATCTCTGCAAGGGAACTTCAGTCGGTAATAGATAAATCGGTTTTTACAGCATTTGATCCTGAACGGGCCGGCAAATTAAAACCTATTCTTGACAAAAAAATATTTCCAGGAATAGAGGATATGCAAAAAATAGCATCTCTTTATCTTGAAGAGGCAGAACTTTCAGGCAGTGTAACAATAAAACCGCACACCTACATAAATAAACAGGGTGAAAAAACCTCGGGAGATATCCTTACAATAGGAGGATTTACAAATTATTATGAAAAAGGTTTTTTAAATTACAGCGGTTCAACAAACACCTTTTACTCTCTTTCAAAAGATCCGTCATTTTTTATCAAAAACAATATAAAAAAATATTTCAATGGAAAATCAGACTCAATTTATGCAGATATTTCAGGAGGCGGGGCTTTTGCACAGCTCATACACAAGCAGAGCCTGATTGAAAAAATAAAAAAAGGCGGATTTCTTGTCCTGCCGATCCTTGGAATCGGACTGGCAGCTGTTTTAATAGGACTGGAAAGGGCTTTTTCATAGCACGGGTTCATGGAAATACAGATACTGTAATGGGCCGGGTAAACGAACTTGCAGAAAAAGGAAAATGGGATGAATGTTCCAGAATTGTCGGAAATGAAAAGAAAAAACCTGTCTACAATGTATTGAGACAGGGGCTTGAGGCAAAAAACGAAGACAGGGAAACCCTTGAAAGCATTCTTCAGGAATCTATTTTAAAAGAGCTTCCCAAACTGGAAAAATTTCTTCCCCTGCTCAATATTCTAGGAGCAATAGCCCCGCTTTTAGGACTTCTCGGAACAGTTACAGGAATGATTAACACTTTTCAGGTAATAACCGTATACGGCACAGGAGACCCCAGAATGATGTCAGGAGGAATTTCCACAGCCCTTGTTACTACAATGCTTGGACTTAGCGTTGCCATTCCCATCATGCTTCTTCACACTTTTTTAAGCAGAAGAGTTGATCATGTAATAGGTGACATGGAAGAAAAAGCTGTTGCACTGTCAAACATAATTTTCAGGGACAGGAATCTGTAAAATGGAATTAATTTTTATCCCGTTGCAGAATTATATTCAGAAAGGCGGATTTGTACTTATTCCGATTCTGATTTCTTCAGTTTTCATGTGGACATTTATTTTTGAGAGAATTTTCTGGTTTAAAAAAGCATGCACAAACGACATTTCAATAAACGAAATATCAAAAATTATCTCTGGCACAAAATCACTTCATGCAAAAAAAGGAATCAATGCTTTTTTGCTTGAAAAATATCTTTCAAAAAAAACCGGAGTAAGAAAAAAAGACCTGAAAATAATTGACCAGTCCATGATGGAAATTAAAAAAAATCTTTATTCATACATTGCCGCAATTTCAATTCTTGCCGCAGTATCGCCTCTTTTCGGTCTTCTTGGAACAGTTACAGGAATGATTAACACCTTTGATGTTATTTCCTTTTTCGGGACAGGAAATCCAAAAGCCATGGCAGGGGGAATATCACAGGCTCTTATAACAACACAGACCGGACTTCTGACTGCCATTCCCGGAATGCTGATGGCTGTAATTTTATCTGGCAAGGCAGGAAGAGCTGAAGACAGCCTTAATGAAGCTGCAATGACAATAAAAAGGAGCATTAAATGATAAATGTAAGGGGAAGTCTCAGATCAAGATCGAGCAATGCTGAAATAAACATTTCTCCTTTAATAGATCTTGTTTTTCTTCTTTTGATTTTTTTCATGGTTACAACAAGCTTTGTAAAAGAAACCGGAGTTGATGTAAACAGACCGTCTGCAGCAACAGCTGAAATATCTGAGAATACAGGAATAATGATTGCAGTGTCAAAAACCGGAGATATCTTTTTTGACAGAAAAAAAACAGACATCAGAAGCATAAGATCCCTTGTTGCAATATCCCTTGCAGAAAACCCCAAAGCCCAGGTCATAATAGTTGCAGACACTGAAAGCCAGACAGGTGAAGTTATACAAATCATGGATGAATGCAGGCTTTCAGGGGCTGACAGTATAAGTATTGCAGCCACAAAAGAATAAGGCGGCTTAAATGGAAGAAAGTTTATTTAAAAAAAACATATTAAAAGCTTTTCTGCTGGCTGTATTTGCAAACATTATAATTCTTGTGGTACTGACCCAGCTTATTGAAGGAGAGTTTAACAGTCCGGAAGACAAGCTGATACAGGGAATAACAATAAAAAACGTAAAGCTCAGACCTAAAATTCCCGAACCCGAAGAAATCAGGGAAAAAGAACCTGAACAAAAAAAAGAAGAAATCGTAAAACCTCAGACAGAAAAACTTTATACAAAAACCCAGAAATTTGATTTTGAAATGCCCTCATTTGAGCTCAATCCAAATCTGAAGGCAACCGGATTTTCAATCCCTTTAAACCTCTTGACTTTTGCAGACCACAGCAAAGACCAGATGATATCTTTTGATGAACTGGATAAAATCCCTGTTCCCAGATACAAAAAACCGCCGGTCTATCCATACAGAGCCAAAAGAATGGGAATAGAGGGAGAAATTTCAATAAGCTTTGTTGTTCACAGAGACGGTTCAGTTTCAGACATTAAAATCTTAAAGGCAAAGCCTGAGGGAATTTTTGAACAAAGTGTAATGGATGCGGTTTCATCATGGAAATATTCACCCGGAGAACTGATGGGAGAAAACGTTAAAACCCTTGTCAGAACCAATATAGTTTTTAAACTGGAGGAGTAAGCAAATGAAAAAAATATTTTTTTTATTCATCCTTGTTTTTTTCCCTTTGAATTTATCTGCAGACAATGGAGATAAAAACCTTTCTCAAAAAGCTGTTTTCTGTCTTCAAAAGGCTGAAAATTTCAGAGCATCCAGAGAACTCACTAAAGGTGCAGAACTTATAATTCAATTTCAAAAAAAATATCCAAAGGAAAACCACCATTACCTGGAATACCTTCTTGGAACATTTTTTCTTGAGTCAGGCAAACCTGAGCAAGCCCTGAATTCATTTGAAAAAAGTGTAAGGCTTTACCCTTCCTTTTGTGCAGGCTGGCACATTGCAGGCAGTACAGCTTATGATCTGGAGTTATATGAAAAGGCTGCACTCAGCTTTGAAAAAGCATATCTTGTATCAAAAAAAAAAGAGGACAAAATTCTTTTTGCATCAGCAGTATCTTACCTGAAATGCGGGATGGACGAAAAAGCCTTTGAACTTTTAAATAAAATTATTCAAAACTGGAAAAGTGACGAAAACCATATAAATACATTTACAGCAACAGGAATTAAACTTAACAGACAAAATCAGGTATCAGAGGTTCTTGACAGCCTTATTGAAAAAAATCCGGAAAAGAAGCTCCTTTTAAAACTTGCGGCAAATACAGCTCTTTCACAGAACAACAACAAAAAAGCACTTAAATACTTATCAATCATAATGCTCGATTCAGAAACAGATTTCAAAACGGCCAGACTTGCCGGAGATCTTGCTCTGTCAGTTAATTCTCCCAAAAGAGCTGTTGAATTTTACGAAAAAGCCCTTGAAAAGAAGCATGACAAAAAAATTTTCCAGATGATTGTGACGGCTCTCATGGAAAGCTCTGATTACGACAAAGCGTTTTCAAAAGCTGAACAGGGACTAAAAAAATATCCAGACTGTGCAAAATTGTGGAAACTAAAGGCATACATCAGCTATGAAAGAAAAGATTATGAAAACTCTTATTTCTGTGCATCAAAAGCACTGAAACTCAATTCAGATGACAAAAACCTTGCTGATCTGATTTCTTATTGTGCAGCCAAATCAAACAAAACAGACATAAGTAAAACTTTTCAGGATGCTGCAGGCAATATTTAAAGTTTTGAAGAACAAAAAGGGCTGCGTTTTTTATACATGGAAATATGTTGCGGTGTTGTATTTTTTCACATATTTTAAAAAAATTCATTACTTCTGAAATAAAAGGATTTCCATGGACAACTTTAAAAAAGTATCAGATAAGATCACTATTCTGATTATTGCTTCAGTTTTTATAATCTTTTTCCAGAATCCGGCATTCGGAGATTTTATGATTTACAATGAAGACAATACAAAAATTTATTATGAAATCCATGGAAAAGGCAGACCTCTTGTTCTGATTGCAGGCCTTGCATCCGACAGCCAGAGCTGGATTACAGTTATTCCCGAACTTTCAAAGCATTATAAGGTAGTTGTTTTTGACAACAGAACAACTGGCAGAACAAAATCAGATGAAAAAGAGCTTTCAATCGATCTTATGGCAGATGATGCACTGAGGCTGATAAATCATTTAAATTTAAGTGAAGTTACACTTCTTGGCCACTCGATGGGAGGTCTTATTGCCCTTAATGCAGCCGCAAAAAACAATAATTTGATAAAAAATCTTATTATTGCAGCAAGCCCGGATAAAATTTCAGAAAAAAACAAGGAGCTTTTCTCAGACTGGCTTGTTTATCTGAAAAATAAAATGAATCAACGCTTGTGGTTTAAAAACCTTTTTTACTGGATTTTAACAGATCAATTTTTTGAAAATAAGGAAATTCTGAACGCAGGTCTCGATTACAGCGTAAACTACCCTTTTCCTCAGACAATTGAAGGTTTTGAAAAACAGATCAATGCACTGAAAAACTACAGACCTCAGGACACTCCCCGGAAAATAACCCAGAGAACCCTTGTTCTCGCACCGGAAAAAGACAGACTTTTTTCTGTTGAAGAATGCCGCAGTCTTTCAGATTTAATTAAAAATGCTGAATTTAAAATAATTAAAAATGCAGCCCACTCAATTCATTCTGAGTTCCCGGCAGAGCTTTGTAATGAAGTTTTTTTGTTTTTGGATTAATTGAAAATATTCTCAGGAATAAATCTGAAAAGCCATTTTGAATCAGGATAGTTTACAACGACCTGAAAATACTTGAACTCTTGAAAAAAGAAGGCTTAAGATGCCTTCCTGTTTTCTCATCAACAGGTATTGCCAAATGCAGAGTCAGCCTTGCAGCTTCTTGGATAAATATAAAATGCATACAAAAGAATCCTAAAAATTACTTCTGTAAAAGATTATTCCATTTTTCAGGTCATCCTGATTCGATTAAATTCCTAATAGGTACTGTGAAAACGAATAATTATAAAACAAAAAACAAATTGTAAAAAAAGTTTCAATTCCTTATAGGTACTGTGAAAACTTCCCATAAGCCTGTCAAGGTTCAGAGAACCCCAAGTTTCAATTCCTTATAGGTACTGTGAAAACCAAAAGCAACGCACTTGCACCCACTTTTTATTTTTCGTTTCAATTCCTTATAGGTACTGTGAAAACCTCTTTTTCCTGCCTGAGCGTCGGGATTTGAGCTCATGTTTCAATTCCTTATAGGTACTGTGAAAACCAATAAAGTTGAAAATACCTGAGTATATTTTTTGAGGTTTCAATTCCTTATAGGTACTGTGAAAACAGCTGTGTTTGTACCTGTGTGTTTAAATGAATTATGCGTTTCAATTCCTTATAGGTACTGTGAAAACGCAGTAAACCAACTGATTTTAATGACCTTGCAACATGTTTCAATTCCTTATAGGTACTGTGAAAACTAAAATCCTTTTGAAAGAGCTGCCTGGTATTCTTAACGTTTCAATTCCTTATAGGTACTGTGAAAACCAATATCAGCTTTGTAAATATTTTCAATGATTCCGCTGTTTCAATTCCTTGTAGGTACTGTAAAAACAAGATGGACAATGGAGTAATTCTGTTACGCCATATCGTTTCAATTCCTTGTAGGTACTGTAAAAACCTTAAAAGTGTCCACAGAATGTCCACAGGATTTTTTAGTTTCAATTCCTTGTAGGTACTGTAAAAACCGACTTTATTACCCGCACCATCTAGAACAAATGATGTTTCAATTCCTTGTAGGTACTGTAAAAACAGATTTATATAAAATAATAACTAAATACTCTAGTGTATTGTTTCAATTCCTTGTAGGTACTGTAAAAACAGATGATAGAAGAGTATGAAGAACAACCAGACCCAGGTTTCAATTCCTTGTAGGTACTGTAAAAACGCTTGCTCTGCATTTGCTGCAATAGTTGTCTGTGCCGTTTCAATTCCTTGTAGGTACTGTAAAAACGACACCTGGTAGAACCAAGGGCCATGGTGGTTGATATGTTTCAATTCCTTGTAGGTACTGTAAAAACTAGGGATTGTTATTCGAGCATGGTATTTAGCAAAAAAGTTTCAATTCCTTGTAGGTACTGTAAAAACCCACACCAGAGTGTAGAGAAAAAGAAAACTTTAAACTAGTTTCAATTCCTTGTAGGTACTGTAAAAACGAAAATATCTGACACTGTTTTTGATGCGGCAATATTCAGTTTCAATTCCTTGTAGGTACTGTAAAAACCAGGACTTGAAGTCCAGTCATTTGGATTAAATTCTGTGTTTCAATTCCTTGTAGGTACTGTAAAAACTGATCTAAGCATAATAAGAGCTGTAAGGTTTCTATAGTTTCAATTCCTTGTAGGTACTGTAAAAACGGCAAGAGAAAAAATTCTCTTAGGTCAGGAATATAGTATGTTTCAATTCCTTGTAGGTACTGTAAAAACTAAAATCATCGAGCTTTCATGGGAAATGATTGTAAAGTTTCAATTCCTTGTAGGTACTGTAAAAACCTGACGAGATTGCTGCTGGATACGGGTATACAGCTGGGTTTCAATTCCTTGTAGGTACTGTAAAAACCCCCAACCTCTTATTTCATACCAAAAACCATCATCTGTTTCAATTCCTTGTAGGTACTGTAAAAACATGGTATAAATGGAAATGTTAACAATATTATAAATCTGTTTCAATTCCTTGTAGGTACTGTAAAAACAATTTTTTAAAAACTATTTCTTTAAGCTGACTTTCTGGTTTCAATTCCTTGTAGGTACTGTAAAAACCTGATACGCATCTGTCTTATTCTGATATAACACACAGGTTTCAATTCCTTGTAGGTACTGTAAAAACGAAGCGGAGTCTGCTGGAGCGGCTCCGTTTTCTTTGTTTCAATTCCTTGTAGGTACTGTAAAAACCAAAGAAGATGCCTTACATCTTTTAGGTAAGAAAGTGTTTCAATTCCTTGTAGGTACTGTAAAAACACTTGGAGCGGTTCAGCTATATCGTTACTAGGTACGTTTCAATTCCTTGTAGGTACTGTAAAAACTAAATATAATCCAGACCTCAGAGGCCTCTTTTCTGAGTTTCAATTCCTTGTAGGTACTGTAAAAACTAAAAAAAGTTCGTCCCCATATTTCTTAATTCTACGCAGTTTCAATTCCTTGTAGGTACTGTAAAAACGCAGCCTCTAAAACGGCAGTCCATAGTTTTTTCTCTGTTTCAATTCCTTGTAGGTACTGTAAAAACTTAAATGACTTTTAACTTGTCTTATCATTAATTTTTGTTTCAATTCCTTGTAGGTACTGTAAAAACTTAGGCATATTGCAAACCTGATGAAAGATTTATTGTGGTTTCAATTCCTTGTAGGTACTGTAAAAACCTATTGTTGGTTATGATCTACATGACAAAATATCAGTGTTTCAATTCCTTGTAGGTACTGTAAAAACACGACTATCAATCAGGCCGGCAACAATACGATCACATGTTTCAATTCCTTGTAGGTACTGTAAAAACACTTTTTCCCGTCTGTACATCAGATTATTAATCTTCTGTTTCAATTCCTTGTAGGTACTGTAAAAACGCCATCATACGTGGTATAAACCAAGCTGGTAGTAATTGTTTCAATTCCTTGTAGGTACTGTAAAAACTGCACCCTCAAGGCTACACCAAAAAGTTTTAATCCCGTTTCAATTCCTTGTAGGTACTGTAAAAACCAATCAGGATAGGAAGGTTTAAGTTAAAAACTTCTTGGTTTCAATTCCTTGTAGGTACTGTAAAAACAATATCTGTATTATTTAGCCAAGATTAACCAACTCTGTTTCAATTCCTTGTAGGTACTGTAAAAACGACCAAACCTGTTTAAGCAAAAGTTTAATGATTCCGGTGTTTCAATTCCTTGTAGGTACTGTAAAAACTTTTTCAAAAAATTAAACAGTGCCAATAAACAAAACGTTTCAATTCCTTGTAGGTACTGTAAAAACACTTGATTATATTACCAAACTTGATTTAAAGGTCGGGTTTCAATTCCTTGTAGGTACTGTAAAAACACCTTTCAGGGGATAGCAAAAGCAATGGCAACTCAAGTTTCAATTCCTTGTAGGTACTGTAAAAACCTTTTGAAACAAGGCTTATGAGCCTTCACAAAAAAGTGTTTCAATTCCTTGTAGGTACTGTAAAAACAACTTGAAAAGAGAATACTTTTCCTTGAAAGATACCTGTTTCAATTCCTTGTAGGTACTGTAAAAACCAAAATGTCTTAATGAAGGTTTTTTAACTCCTGTCTAGTTTCAATTCCTTGTAGGTACTGTAAAAACCTTATATCCACCTTGGTATTTTCATTAAAAATGAAAGTTTCAATTCCTTGTAGGTACTGTAAAAACACGGTGGCCTGTTTCAAAAAGAGGGACTTTATTTTGAGTTTCAATTCCTTGTAGGTACTGTAAAAACCTAATTAAAAAAATTAATTAAAAAAGGATTGATTAGTTTCAATTCCTTGTAGGTACTGTAAAAACCAACAATATCAGCTGCAACAGTAGCAAGGCCAGAAAGTTTCAATTCCTTGTAGGTACTGTAAAAACTTGCAGGGTGGCGAGGCAAACGTTTTTTCAAATAAAGTTTCAATTCCTTGTAGGTACTGTAAAAACACAATCCAACAGATGTTGAAGCAAAAGACCTTGCAGAAGTTTCAATTCCTTGTAGGTACTGTAAAAACCCGATTGTATCAGTTTCAGCAAGGTTCGTTAAAGTTGTTTCAATTCCTTGTAGGTACTGTAAAAACAACACTGAACATAAAAAAACTTGGGAGGTAAAAAATCAGTTTCAATTCCTTGTAGGTACTGTAAAAACGCCATAGAAAGGTTTAATTATGAGCTTCAGAAAGCACGTTTCAATTCCTTGTAGGTACTGTAAAAACTGTTTTTGGCGAACTTGAAAAAGCGTGCTTTTCAAGGTTTCAATTCCTTGTAGGTACTGTAAAAACTTTGAGGGCCAGATGATTTCTAGGCTTGAAACACATGTTTCAATTCCTTGTAGGTACTGTAAAAACTTGATTTTGATATTGAGGATATTGGTATATAAAAAAGTTTCAATTCCTTGTAGGTACTGTAAAAACGGTAGTATTGTCCACGATTATGCATCGGGTAACAAGTTTCAATTCCTTGTAGGTACTGTAAAAACCAAGGAAAATCAGGAAAGTTACCGTGTGTATAAATAGTTTCAATTCCTTGTAGGTACTGTAAAAACTATCGATTGGAAATTAGTTAAATGGAACTCTAATTAGTTTCAATTCCTTGTAGGTACTGTAAAAACATACCAGAGTGTAGAGAAAAAGAAAACTTTGAACTAGTTTCAATTCCTTGTAGGTACTGTAAAAACCTTAAAAATCATAAGCAATAATCAAGTAAATATTGGGTTTCAATTCCTTGTAGGTACTGTAAAAACAAAGAAAAGTATCAAGCAGAGCTTGCAAGAAAAGAGGTTTCAATTCCTTGTAGGTACTGTAAAAACCATTTTTAGTACAAACATAAACATAATTTACATCAGGTTTCAATTCCTTGTAGGTACTGTAAAAACTCGAGTTTTTGTCATTTCAAGGCTAAAAATACAACAGTTTCAATTCCTTGTAGGTACTGTAAAAACTCCAAGTTTTATAATAAAAAAACAACGGACAATCAAGGAATTCATAATAAATTGTCAAAGATCATATATAAATATACATAAAAATCTGTCGACCCCCGGGGATTTTTGCACTACCGGAGGTCGACAGATTTTTACAGAAACTGAGTTTCGCCCTTTTTATCCACGCCGTATACTTTTCTTTCATAGTATTTCATATGCCTGAACTTATAGGCAACAATTGAATCATTTAAATCTTTATCAATTATTTTCTCAAGCTCAAAAATCATCTTTTCATATTTTGCTTCTGTAATTTCTCCTTCGAAAACCGAATTCTGAACCCATTTCAGATATTTTCTGCATGTCTTAAGTGCATTGCTGCATTTTTTCTGATTTACATCATAAAAAAGAATCACAAACATTTTACCAGTCCATAATAAAAGGTTTATATACTTCTTCTTCCATCAAGTGCTTTTCAAGCTTATAAAGTTCCAGTCTGATAAGCCGCCTGTAGCTTGTATGCTTTTTTGTTCCGGAATGTTTAATTGTCTGCTTCAGTCTTTCTTCAAGATTCTGAATAAATTTCTTTTTCCCGGATTCTTTTAAAATGATTCCATCAAAATCCTTATGAAAGTCATTTTCAGTTATTATTTTCTTATTAAGAACGGAAAAGATTACCCTGTCTCCAACAACAATCTTAAAAATCTCTGCTATATCAAGATTTAAAGAAAACCGTCTGAAATTTGTGGTATGAAGATAGCCGATTCTAGGGTCAAGATGAGTTTTATAAATCTCACTTAAAACCTGAGTATAAATAACCGAGTTGCCAAACGAAATAAGAGTGTTGATATAATCTTTTGGAGGCCGTCTTGTTCTTGCTTCAAACCTGAACTCGGGATTGTCGATTATATGACTGAAAGCTCTGTAATAAGTCTGTTTTATCTGGCCTTCAAAGGCCATTGCCTGCTCTATAGTATCCTGAGATAAAGCCTTTTCTTTCAAAGACTCAATCTGCTCTATGAATATTTCAAGGTTCTTTTCACGCCTGTTGTAATATTTCAAAACCTTAAGTGTATTTTTAGCAGCACCGTCAATTATTTTAGAAGCAATAAAAAACCGCTTTTTCTCATCAATATAATGCTCAGACTGCTTTAATATCATAAATCCGAAATTATAATGCTCACGGGGATAAAAACTACCTGCATAATATCCGTAATAATTGAAATAATGCAAAATTATCTCTTTCTGGGATAGAAAATTCAAAATCTTTGCATTAAGATCAATTTCACCAAAGGCATAAATCTCTTTTACATTTTCAACGGGAATGAACTTTTTGTTTCCGTCTTCGGTTTCAAAGAAAAGGGTGTTTTCCTTTCTTTTGAGTCTTCCGTTGGAGAAAATGTAGATGGATTCTTTCATTAAGCCTCACTCCAAAGACCATACCCCACAGCTGTTTTAGCTCCCAGGCCATGTTCTGACAGACTTTCACTTAAATATTTTTTTGACTTTTCTAATAAATTTTCATCTTTTGATCCCAACAAAAATTTAAACTTAGTGTTTTTTATCGTTAAAAATATAATTGGATTTGGGTTCTGGTCATCTGTAGGATTTTTATCTTTACTGTAATAATCTGGATAATGAACATTCATTATATCAGGCTCAATATTAGGAGGCTCCATTGGAAATGAATCAAAAAAAATAACACTGCCTTTTTTATTTTGTGAGCCGAATATATTCTGATAATTTTCTATAATTTCAATCATTTCTTTTTTTATATGAGATTTTTCATTATAAAAATGGTTGTAAATTTCTTTAGAAGGTGCATTTGAAAATTTACTTTTAAAAGACTCAAATTTTTTTTCTTCATCATTTTTTTTATTTTGATCTTTTTTATCTTTAAAAGTAAAATTTTCCAGAACTTTTTCGAAAATACTAATTTCTGGCCACTTACAATTTGTTTTTTCAAATTCAGACAAAATAAAATAATGTCTTGTAATACCTTTGATTGCGCTCCCTGGAATGTATGGAATTCCATAGATATGATGAAGAGTAATTGAAGTTTCATAAACCGAAGGATCACCAATTCCGACTACCATTCGCCAGTCTGGTTTCATTTTCAACTCTTTAACTCTTAAATTCATGGACTTTATTTTTCTTGTATAATCAGTATCGAAAACAGAAAAATCAAAAGCCCAGGAGTCAGCACAAATATTATAGATAATTTTTCCTTTGGAAGTTTTAAAAAAGAAAAAATCTTTCCCATCAAAAAGAGAAAATTTACTCAATTTTAATAAAAAATTATCAACACAACCGTCATTTGCAAGAAAAGCCCTATATGTATCTTTAAAAGGAACTAAAGGACGTATAATTTTTATATTTTTAGCTTCTTCTTTTTGAGTTTTTCGATTTTTATTCATATCAAACTCAACAAGCTCATTTTTTAATGGAATTAATTTTTGATCTCTCTTATTTTTAGATAAACTTTCTTCTTTAAAATATAAATCTTTGCCTTTATTTCTTTTTATGTATCCAAACTTTTTGTCTTCTTTATAAACATTTACTTTACCAACCTCACTCATTATCATCCCCTTCAATCAGTCCCTCTGCAAAACGTCTTAGCCAACTAAAAAAAGCTAAAACTTCAATAGTAATCATTCTATATTTTGAGGAATCTTCAGAAATTATATAATTATTTAATTTTTCAAATGAATTAATAATCTGATCTGAGGGTAAAAGTCCTTTTTCATCAGCTTTTAACCAATCTAATATTTGTTCCCCTATAAATTCATAGGTTCCTCCTTTTGAAAGCATAAAAGCAAAGGTAGCACCAAGACCATTTGTTTTTATAAGCATGGGTATTTTTTTTGTATAAGCTTTATATTCCTTCGATTTATCATTTTTATCTTTATATTCTTTTTTTTTATCCAGAAGGCTTCCTTCTTTGGCACATTCATATGCAAATTTTGCTCTGCCCTGCTCTAATCCTGAAATTTTACTTTCCATTTTGTGCTGCCTCCATTTTTTTTATTTCAACAACACCCTTTCCGATTGTTGCATTTCCTCCAATCTGCATAACCTCAGGAACACCATTTTCAAAAAAATCCATAACAAGTTTTTCTTCATTTTGACTTTCGAAGATACCTTTATCTTTTTTATTAAAAATTGGAGTTGTTAAAGCTAAAGAATATAAAATTGTTTCAGAAGGAAGATATTCTTCTGTAAATAATGCTCCGCCTTTAACAGTTCCTGTCTCGGGATCAATGCATGTTCGAGTTACTACTTCTGTGGAAAGGTTTACAAAATCTCTAAAGTCTTCATCTGATAAAACGACAAGTTTTTCTACAACAGAATTAAGACCCAATTTATCCGTAATGAATTGAGCCAAATTTTTGGTATTTTCATCACTCTTTACCGAAAAACTATATTCTTCCAAAACGACAATATTTTTATCTTTAATTGTCAAAGGACTTGCATTAGTATCAAAAACTGAATTTGGTGAAGGAACAGTTTCGATATTATATTTCTGCATATCTATACTTTCCATTTTTATACAAATACCTAAATCTTTATAAAATCTTTCAATCACCGAAGGACAGGTTATATAAGCAAAAACCCCTTTCATTGATTTTACAGGGAATAAAAGAATCTTTGCATCTGTAAAGCCTAAAGCACCAGCATGTGCATCACCGTCTTTTGGTCCAAAAGACAAAGAGATTGCTTGATCAAATTTAATTAACTCTTTTCCATTTTTATCTTTTTTTACTTCTTGGGAATTATCCTTCCTGACCATCCATTTTTCTTCTAAACCTTTAAAATTATCTTTAAGCTTATCTGAATTAACAATATTATCAGATAATTTTAACCCTTCAAAAACTTCTCTTATGCTGCCTTTTAAACCTGATGCCTCAATTTTTGGAAAGCCTGTATGCCTTTCCCTTTGGATTGGCATATCAACAATTCCAAGATCCTGTCCGCTGCCTGCATGTAATGGTGTTATTACTTTTATAAAAAAAGGTTTAGCTAATTTAAACATTACTTATCTCCTAATTATCAAGATAGTGATTTAATCTTTCCTCAATTTTATCAATTCCCCAGACTTCAAGAGATGCTCTTTTTGCCGCAAGAACAGATTTTTTTATATTCTTATAGCACCCCTCTTTAAGAAGCTTATTGAACTCGCCAACATCATTAATTTCTTCTTGAGTCAAAGGTGTTATCAAAATAGGCAAACCATAAGCCCCGCTAACGGCATAGGTGGAATATTTAGTACTTTTTGCAATATCACCAGACATAGCACCGCTTTTACACTCAAAAATCATAAATTTCCCATTTCTTGTAAGCAGAGCTATATCAAATTCATCAATTGCAGATTCCGTAACTTTTTCATGCTTATCATTAAAATTTATTTTCTCTGAGAAAGATAAATCTGCAATTTTATTTTTCGCAACATCATATATTTTATAGCCAGCTAGTTTTTCTAAAATATAACCAAGAGGATATTCTTTATTAAAATCATTTTCAAAATTATCATAAGTAAGACCATTCATTTTTTCAAATATGGTTTCCTTAACCGCATTTTTATTATTTTTTATATTAAAATCAACCACTTGCAATCTAAAAAACCTGTCATTTATGAATTCTTCTAATAATTTAATATAGAATTTTTTTTCTCTTATTTTCGTTTCATTGCTTTCAAGGTTTTCAAGCAATTTTCTTTGGGATGTTTTTGTATCCTTTATTTCGAAGCCCATCAACTCTAATGCAGTTTCTATCTTCAGCAGTTCCTTAGTGGTATAATTTTCAACAATATCAAAATTTTCAAAATTATTTCTTTGAAGTACTATTTTATTTTTATTCCCTTCAAGATAACAAACAACATCTTCAGGACCAGATATCTTATTAATGGCGAAAGCAACAGATCTCTGCCCCCCAGTCACATTCCAGAAAACCTTCTGGCCTTCAAAATTTTCAGCAAGACAATCTTCCATCTTACTTACATCACTTATTAATTCTTGTTCAAAACTCAGAGTATATTTTTCACCTAAAGGAGCTGATATAATTTTTTCTTTGATTAGAATTTTTTGTAAATTCTCATCCCATTTTTTATTCTTAGAATATTTACTGCCAGATGTTGTGATATTGTAAATTTCCTTAAATTTATAAATGCCTAAAGGTATATAATTTACCATCTGATTTAAAGTTGAAACCATTACATAAATATAATCTGCAAAAATATCTTCTTGTACTATGCTATTTTTGTTCGACCTTATTTTACTCAACATAAAAATCTCCTATACATTAAGAACTTCATATTTTCCAAACCCCTTAAAAGCATCTTCACTATTTATTGATGTACTCTCATCAAAATATTTTGTTTCAAATATATAAACACTTCCTCCAGGAACATAACGTTTCATTGGTTTCGGCATACCTTTACCATCATTTGCAGCCATATCAAATCCACCGATATTCAGAGGTTTTCCTATACTTGCACATAAAGGCTTAACATTAGTTTCCCAGCCATTACAAAAATAACATGGCGTCTTAAAAACTATTTTGAAATATTCTTCATCCTTTATAGACTTTAAAATATTCTTTTTGTAGTCACTGACTCGAACTAAAGTTTTTGGTTTTTCTATCTTTTTGAAATATGCGGTTTTTCCTTCACCACCGAGTTTTAATAGACCATCCGATGAAAAAGTGGCATCAGAGAGTTGATACTCCACTAAAAAAGACCAATCTTGTTTAAATTGAGTTAAGTCTATTCTGTATAAATATTTTTCTTCAGAAGCTTTTGTAAGATATGTTCTTTTTATTCCAATCTTACTGTCAGGGACAAAAATTTTTTCACTCCGGTAGACAATCATACTCCCTGAATAATTTCTTGAATAATGATTAAATAATGAAGAAACGTCTATAAAAGCATTTTCCAGAGGTTTAACTTTTTTATTTTTTACCATAGCCAAAAAAGGCATTGGATAATTAGACACGAAATCAACTTCTTCATACTCCGGCAAATAAAATTTCCCGTAATCATCAGTGAAAATATCAAGGGGTGCGGGAATAAGAACAGTCTGATTTTTTTCATTATAAAGATATATATTTTCTATTTTTAATCTTTCGGCCTCTTTAGAAGGATTCTTTCTGCATATTTTTTTTTCAGAAAATAAAACGGAAAACATAGCTCCCCAGATAACAGAAGGATTTGGTAAAAAGCTGCTGTCTGTCCAGCTGTTTTCACCTGCTGTAAAAGGTTTGCCGCCTCTGAAAAATAAAGTATCTTTTGGTTTTATGGTCATAAAAGCCATTACATCACCTTCCTTAACTGCTCCAGGGTTTTAAGATAACCAATAAAATTTTCAAAATCTATTCTGTTTGCGTTGGAGCCTTCTTCTATTGTCTGGTCTCTTAAAAAATTAATAATTCCATCAACCCGCTTATCCTTAACATCCTTATTTTCTCTTTTTAAAAGGCGGATTATCTCTGTTTCCAGCATGGATTTATTAAGTAAATAATTGTCGTAGGAGTTTACGTCTTTAAGAAAAGGAAATTGTAAGCCTAGTTTAAAATGAAGATTATTACCGGTCTTCTCCTTCCATAACTTCTCAAGCAGCATAAAATTTTCATGCCTGCAATAACATTTAGAATGAATGGAACTATTGCTTAAAACAATAACTCCCATGCCGTTTTTATCATCAAAGGCATTTTTTGTTTCTTCCATGAGTTCTCTGGATAAATCCAGGACTTTGTGAAGTGGGGATTTGTAATGAGAAATTACTATTGACATAGAATAGGTTAATTTTTTTAAAATGCTGTGTTCTTCAAATTTAAAAATATCTTTAATTTCTGAGACGACTTCAAATAAATATTCTAAATTAACAAAACCTAAAAAATCATCGCCTCCGGCATAAACAGTTTGTCCATAACCTTTATCATCAATATCAATAATACTTTTTATTTTTGATGATAACTTATTAAGCGTTTTAGATATGTCTACCTGAAAATCTTTGAGTTCTTTCCCGTCTGTGCCATATTTACCAGACAACCATTTGCCCATATCATCTATATCGATCTTGAGAAGAGCATAGTATTTTTTCTGTTTTTTGACATCCAAGCTATGTTGCTTTATAAAATCTTTGACAAAATCTAATTCTGGATTGAATAACATTTCTTCATCAAAAAAATTTATTTCTGTTCTTAATTTAACCAGCTCATCTTTTTTGATATTTTTCAACCAATCCATTAAACAGATCTCAGCCAGTGACGGCAAAGGATAGTCTAACACCCTTTTTGTATAACAAACACCACAAAGCCCTTCATTTTCTTCAATAAAGTCTTCTCGAATTAAATTATTTTTCCACTTTTGCTTTCCCTTTTTTCCGCAAAACAAAGCATTTCTAACGCCGCACAAAGAACACTTACGCCCAGGTTTCTCTTCAAACGGAATAAATCTTTTCACATTTTTAATGGCAGAATGTAGTTCAGATATTTTTTTATAGGACTCTTGGTAATTATTTTTTTCATAGGGATAAAAAAGCCAGTTTACTTCTAAAAAATCATTTATTTGAGCATTAAAACATTCAGTTAAATCGGAAGGTAATTTAATATTTAGCCGAGCTTTGTCTTCAAATTTTTCCTTAACAGCCTCTTCAATACACTCACCTATTTTTGCTAATTCATTTTCCCCTTTTTCCACATAAATATCACCAAGAAATATATTCGGCATAAATTCGGAATTTTCTGCTGGTAAGATAACCTTCCCACCATATCCCTCAAATTTTTCAATAGCTTTTCTGCAAAGTTCTGAAAGCACATTACTTCCTGCATACAAATCTTTTGTCTTTCGAGCCTGAGAGATAAAACTCTGAACAGGAGAAATAGACAAAATAAAAAGAAACTGATTATTATTCATATTTTTATCTCCAAAAACTCAATATTTTTGCCTTTTAAATAATCAAAAAATTCATTAATAATTTTTTCATCTGGATATGCCTGATTATTTTTTTTATTTTTATCCATGAATTTATATTTGTCTGGTAACAAATCCCCAGCCAACCAAATTATTAAAGGAAAATATTTTTCTTCTGCAGTTTTTATGACTTTAAAAATTAAAGGAGATGACCTGCGTTCAAGTAGATCAAAACCATCTTTATTATTTTCTTTTTTTTTTCCAGCAACCATTGTCATGCCGTTTTTATGTGAAATAGGAAATCCAAAGTTTGGTGTTTCATCAACCCTTCCTTTATGGTCTCCTCTAAAAGTAGAAAAAGGTTCACCTATAGTTTCTAATGCCCTCTTCCAATCTTTTTCAGGGTTAAAGACATAGACTTTTGCACCTTTGAGTGTTGAAAAGCTTTTGCTAGATTTTTCTATTAAAGGCCTAACGTTATCTTTAATAAACCTCTTAAGCCCTTCTTTAGAATTAATTAAAGGATCAAAAAAATTATTCTCTAACCCTTCCTCAATTAAAAAATTTCCTCCCCCTCTTCTTGAACGCGAGCCAATGCCTCCAAAAAGAGAAAATACAAGAAAAACTTTTTTAACTTTCTCAATATATTTATTATCATTTGATTTGATTTTTATTTCAAACCCTTGTCCTGGTTTAATACAATTTTTGTCCTGATTCCCTGCCATAAGCCTTGAATAAAAAAGATAACCAAGTCCTGGATAGTTATGTTTATTTATTAATTTTTTAGTAATATCTTGTTCAATATTGTTTCCATTAACTTGTATAATTACTTTACTTCGTCCTTCTTTTTCCCCGGTTCCACCAAAAAGTTCAGCTTCATTTTCTTTCATTTTTGTTACAGCTGAATCAGGATTCATGGCTCTCCACCAAAACCGAAGTCCTCCTTTAATAGATGGGGGTCTTATTTCAGGCTCTGAATCATCAGCACCATAACAAAACATTGGAGTAATAGTTCTGCATTTTAATGTTATCTCTTCCATATATTTTCCTTAATCAATAAATCAGTTTCTCAACTCCAGCAAAACTCAAGATAAGAACAGCTTGCACAAGGTCTTATCCTCTTTTTTTCAGGAGGTTTTTCCATATTTATTATATCTTCTATTTCTTTAATCAGATTTTCAATATAGTCTTCTTTTTCTTTGGTAAGTTCAAGAGGAATTACTTTTTTCTCTTTTGGAACCCTTATTTCCCCCAGGGCTTCTTTTAACTCATTTTTATAGGAATAAAGATAAAACAAGAGCTGAGCTTCGGTTGCATCAAGCTTTTTGGAGCTTTTCTTTGTCTCGGCAATTATAAGAGTGCTGTTTTCGTTTCTTATGAAATCTATTTTATTATCTCCGAAAATTATCTCTTTCTTATTTCGCTCATAAGACTTTTCTGAAATAAACCGGCCTATTTCAAGGAACTCGTTTTCCTGATCTCCGGCTATATTTCGTGACATAAGCCAGGCTTGTCTTTTGCAGACCATAAAAGCGTATACAACTGATCCTGTGATTTTAAACTCCATCTTTTATTTCCTGACTTTTGTTAAATAAATTCAACATCTGTAATATCTTCGTATTCGTCTGTAAGCCCGATTTCGCTGTCATATCTGCATTTAACTACATAAAAAGACTGCTTTTTAATATTTTCTCCATCAATATATTTTACTTCTATCTGTCCCTGGGAAAGATATTTCATGAAAAGGTTTCTGCTTATACTTACAAGCAGCTTATCTGCCTCTATAAAATCAAAATTTTCAATCAAGTCTTTATATCTTGAGTAAAAAATTGCCGGCAGAGCCTTAATATTTGTAAACTTATCATAAAAGGCTTCCTCTGTTGCTGTGCAGTCGGCATATGGCTGAATAGCTTCAAGTGAGGATTTAAAAAGATTTACAGTATTTTCAAATTCGTCTTTTTCTTTTTCTGTCCAGCCGGGATAAACATTATCAAGCATAACTCCTGTTTTTTCTTCTTCTAGTACATCTGTTTTCTCAAGCTCTTTTATTGTTCTTAAAACAATTTCTTCAGGATAAATAAAATGATCGTTTTCTCCTGGCTGTCTGCATACATAAACAGTCGACAGCTCTTTTTGAGCCTTTCTGTTTATTCTTCCAAAACGCTGTAAAAGTGCATCAAGAGGAGCCGGTTCTGTAATAAGAACATCAAAATCTATATCAAGGCTTACTTCTATGGCCTGGGTTCCAACCAGAATTTTTGTCTCTTCATCAAAAATCTTACGTTCTTTTCCGTTCCTGTCATGCTGATTGAACCGGCCGTGCAGGAGTACAATCTCAGCATCAAAACAGATTTCCATATCTTTTATTTGTAAAAAAACTTCCTGTGCATTTTTTACAGTATTGCAGGCAATTATTATCCTTTTGCCTTCTTCAATAAAATCTTCAATCATATCAAGGGAATCAAATATACTGGCTTCAAAAATTTTTACTCTGTGTCTTATTAAATTTTTCATAAGAGTTTTATCAGGATTAATTACTTTTTCTGAACCTATGGCCTTTTGCAGTTCTTTAAGCATGAATGTGGGAAGGGTTGCTGTCATTATCATAATTTCGCAAAAAAGCTTTTCTTTTAAAAATTTGATCATCACAATAATCTGAGCAAAGGTTATTACATCGTATGCATGAATTTCATCAAAAACCAGTTTTGCTCCACCAAGAAAAGTGAGCCCCTTTTCAAAACCTTTTACTCCGTAAAGATATTTTAAAACCTGAAAAGGTGTACATATGCTTACCGGAGCTATCAAAGATTTATACTGAGCAGCAATCTTTTTTATTTTCTCATTTCGTTCTATATTTTGTGACTTATCAAAACCTTCCTCAAAAAAATCTGAAATATAATGAGAAATATTTCCATGCTGAAGACCAATAACTTCGGAAGGATTTGAACCCGTGTTATCCATATTTTGGGATAGTCTTTTATGCATGGCGTTAATGGATGCGGTGTATGGAAGTATATAAAAAAATCTTCCCTGCCCTAAATCGAGCTGCTTTTTTAGCCAGCCTATTGCAGATTCTGTTTTGCCCGAACCTGTGGGTGCAATGAGAAGACATGAACCTGATGTTTCAAAACATGTTTTCTGATGTGAATAAAAATCCTTATTTTCATTTTTGAGAGCTATACCCATTTGATTTAAAAATTCAAAATTATGGGAATTAAGAATTTTTATTTCTTTTATTCCGCCTGAACCCAGATGATCGCAAATTTTCAGGCTGCCCCACATTAAAAGATTCTGAAAATATTCTTTACCTATGTATTTAAAATCCAATAAAGGTTTTGCAATCTCTTCCACAGGATGCTTAAGATTTTCAAGACTTACAGGTGTTTTTAAAAGGCGAATATCAACATTATTTTCTTTTGCAGATTTTTCAAAATTTTTCAATAAATCAACAAGATCTTTTGTAGGAAGCCTGAATTTTATATTTTTATTAAAATCCTTTGGATGAAATTTAAGATTTTCTTTCCATTTTGAATTAAACTCAAAATCAAGATCATCTTTGCTGATCATTTTCTTAACAAGTTCTGGCAAGACTTTATGATGGGTTAACACAGAGAGTTTAATAAGCTTTTTATTATCTGTATCTATCTTGTCTATAAATGGTATGGAATATATTTCATGTCTTTGATTTTCCCATACGTTATCTTCATTATTCAGCATTTTCTGAAATTCAGTATGAATCTTACCAAAGTCATGGAAATAGACAGAGCAGAAAAGCAGATCCCAGAAAGATTCAAGGCAGGTAATATTATCAAGTACCGGCAAAGCTTTTTTAAGCTCCAGGTAAACAGCAATACAATCATCAATATGCTCTTCAAGTGTTGTTCCGTCAGATTTTGCAAGTACCATAAAAACCTTTTCAATACTGCGGTCTGATATAAACAAACCGCAGTATTATTTTATAATTCCTGCCAGTAAACATCCCAGTCAATTTTCAGCCTGTCTTCTTTATCAGAAAACCCTTTTGAAAAGACTTCTGCTCCAGACTGCTTATAATCCGAACTCAAAACATAATACGGCTGAGTACCTATGTTTCTTCTTGGTATAGTATTGGAAAAATATTTTGGGAGCGCCTGAACTGCTCCTGGCATCAAACCAAGTTTAAACGGAATTATTGTTCCTTTTAAATTTGTAAGCTTTTCTTTTTCATCTGCTTCAAACTCTTTTATTCCATCCACGCTCGCAAGATCATTTAAACGTCCAAGCAGCAAAGGGAACTTAGGTTTTTCAAAATAAGAACAGATTTTTTTGCTGTCTGTATAAAGAAAGAGCTCTGCGAATGAAAAGAATTCCCTTTGAATAACATTGGAGTTAATTCCAGAAAGAGAATTTTTCATCTGGTAAATTTTTTCTATATCAACATTTTTAGAGTCTGCTCTGAAAACAAAACCGATTTTTTCATTTTCAGGTTTAAAAGAATCTCCTTTGGCAGCAGCAATAAGTCCATTTACGGTTGAAAACGGAGGAGCATCCAAAGTAGGCTGAAAACCGCTTATCATGTTGGGATACCTGAATGATGCAGTCCAGCTGGATAAGTGAATTCTGTAAACTTTCATTTTAATCATCCAGATTAATATTGTTCACAAAACTGTCTATTATTGAATTAACAGGACCAAATTCAATTTTACCTTCATCTTTAAGCTGATTAAGACCGGGTTCAAGTTCATCCATAAAACCTTTCCTTTTTCCAACATAAATCTTCCCATCAAACTGATCTTTGCAGTCTTCAATAATTTCTTTTAAGGCATCAATTGAAAATACTGCTTTTCCTGCTTCCTCTTTGGCAAGATGCGAGAATGGGTGATTCCCAGAATTCCAGTTTGCAAGAACAATAAGCTTTGGAGTAACGTCTGAAAGGTTTGTTGTCTGCTTTGCACCTCCAGAAAGAGTTTTCAATGCTGATACAGTGTCTTTTACTCTTTTTTCTCTTTCAGAGTTTTCAAGCCTTACAAGCTTTAAAGACTTACCTTCCTTATCTATTGCAATTGGGTCATCAATCTCTTTTGCACCTGCTTCAAGATAGTTTTTTTTCATTTCTTCATTAATATTTTGAAAACCTGTTTTGTTTACAGAAGAAAATGTACCTGCCATTTCAAGATCTATTGAAAACATTCCTTTCATTACCGCACAATATTCATCAATAGCAAAAGGTACGGCATCTCCTTGTTGTCTTGTCATAGAAGCCCAGTTCTGAATAACAGGATTATATGCAACTCCAATAAGAGCTGAATTTTTTAATGGAGAAGTTCTTGTAAGGGTTACATTCACTTTTTTTGTTTTATTTGTTTCAGGATCAACAATCTCTTTTTTGCCAGCTCTCATGTATCCAAAAATATCATCATCAGGATATTTCATGGGTTCAGCCTCTGTAAAAGCAATTTTTGTTTCTCTTATCACAGGAGACATTTTCCAGCCTAAATTATGGATAAGTGATTCCCTCCACCAGTATCTCCATGCCTGTCCGGAAGCATATGGATATTCTTTGCCATTTTTTCTTATTTTTTTGGTAATAACAGCATTATCAAGATTTGTTGTATTATCACTTCCTGCATTGTTCAAAGCCGCAACATCTACATCAATTAGAATAAAACCCTGAATTGTTTTCATTGATCATCTCCTTTATATTTCCGATAATTCTTTTTCATCTGTTTCTTCTAAAGGAATCTCCTCAACTTCTATCCCCTTTACATTTTCTTCATGCAGCAATTCATACAAATAAATCAGAAGAAGATCCCTTACCTCTCCCCAGTACTGACCATCCGGAAAAAGGTATTCAACATAATCGCCCAATGTAATTAGCGGCCTTTCTTCACCTGCTGCATAATTTTTCTTAACAAGTGAAATTAAGACAGATCTTAACTGATAAGCTTTTCCTGCACCTTCAATCTTAGTGAGATATTTTTTGAAATTGTCTTCTTTTCTGGCAATTTCAATAATTGACTTTCCAAGTTTTTTTATTAGCTCCATCTGTTCAGGACTCATATTCCTCACCTCCTTTAAATAGTAATCAACCATTAATGAGCTTATTTTTATTTCTTTGAAAAAATTCTCCCTGAAATATCTGCAAAAAAGTCCAAGTATTGATTTCTCACTTATAAGTCTCTCAAAAACCAAATTTTTATTATTAAGATAATCTTCATCTTTCAATATGCCGTCTTTAGTGCTCCATTTTGAATTCTTATAATCCCAGCTGGTCTGTTTTATAAGATAATGCCTTCTAACAAATGCAAACCATTCTGCAGAGCAGGAACGGATAACTTTGCTCATAAAAATAAATACAGGATCAGGGAGATAATAAATGCTGCTGTAGGGAGCCTGAGCATAATTTGTGAAATGAAAAAGCTGAAGAGATTCGTTCTCAGCATCCATCTGAATTATCAGATCCGTTGCCATTGCAAACAATGCATTTTTAGGATTTGTAAAAGAAGATTTTATCATGCCTTCTGAATTATTCCGGCCGACGTCTGCAAGATTTTTTAAAATGGTTTTTTTAGCCCAGTACTTTTTTATTTTATCACTTCTTAAACCCGGGACTACAAGATTTCCAACCATAAACATCATTGTAAACGGCATAAAAAAAAGTTTAACAGAACAGTTAGAACATAGGAATATTCCGTTTTCATGACTGTGATAAAAATTAACCAGACTTCCTGAACCAATTATTGGGAAAAATTCTCTTGACTGAGGATAAAGAACTGAATCTCTTCCACAGATTCTGCAACCACCTGATTCAGAGAGCTGTTTTTGATTTTTATGTATTTTTTCTTCTTTTAAATATGCTTGGAATAAATCCTTTAAAGATTTTGTTCCAATCTTATTAACTCCATTTGTGTGAAAAACAGTATAAAGATTCTTGCCCCACTTTTTAAGATATACTTCAGTTGCAAATTCATAAATATTTTCCAGAGACTTATCAGGAAATTGTTCAGATAAATATTCCAGTGCTAACGCACCTGCATCAACAAAGGGATCACCAGTAATTCTAAAAAAATTTTCATCTAATTTGACTGTCATATTTCCACCTTTATATTTTAAGGCCTTATTTTGAGACAAAATCAAACAACCTCAACCATACCAAAACCACCACTATTTCGGCTCCCAAGTCCGGCACTTATTGCAAATTCCAAAAACCGAGGGTCTCCTTCAATAAAATAATGTCCTGAATATCCTTTAATTACAGTTTTTTTAAAAACTCTGATCTGCTCTTTGCAAAACTGAATTCTCACAGGCTCAATTTTTAAATGATATAAACAATCTTCATCAAAAAGAGCTTTCCATTTTTTCTTCAGGTTATTATTTACAATTTCACTGAATTCTTTTTCCGAGGGAGAATAATAATAAGTCTTTTTTTCTCCGTCCTTTTTTTCCAGAGTTGAATGAACTTCTATAGGAGTTAAAGCATTTATTCTTACTTTGCTTTCTTCAATTTTTTCATCTGGAATTATTTCCACACCTGAGACATTTAAATTGTTTTTCCCAATTCTTACCTTTTCTGAAATTACTATATTTTGTGCAACCTGCTTTATAATCCAGTCAACCGGAGAAGAAATAATAAAGCTTACTGAATCTGGGAAAATAAAAACTTTTTCTTTTTTAATAATTTCAGGCTTTTCAAGAAACGATGAAAATGTAAAAAATTTAAAAGTCCGTTTTTCATATTTAAATCCGGTTTCATGCAGCCATTCAGAAGAAACACGATCTAAAAAATTATAAACCAATGCCTGCAGATACTCTGAAAAGCCAAATGGCACTTTTATTAATTTATCGTTTTGCAAAGAAATTTTAAGTTTCATAAACTGTCCTGATTTTTAATTTTCAACAACCATAACACACAAGGTCTGTCAAAAACTGACAGACCCAAGATATTTTTTTAAATTTTTTTTAAGTTTATCAATTACAAGCTCTTTTAAAAATTCAGGAGATTCAACAACCACGCCATCGCCGTGGCGTAAAATCTCCATCACAAGCTCAGTTGGATTGCTGAAGGGAATTTCTAAAACAAGGTCTTTGCCTTCAAAATATTTTTTCTGATTCTTGTGCCAGATTTCGTCCTTGACCCAGTTTGAGTTTGGTTCAGAAAATCTTAATTTTGCGATGTGCCCGGCTTTTCCCGAAAAAACTCCAAAGCCGTCTTCAAGAAAGGAGTCTATTTCTTTAGAATCAATTTTTTTTGCATTTTTTTCTGTTTTTAAAATTTTTATTTTTTCAACAGAAAAGATTCTGAGTTCCTGTGTTTTTTCGCAGAAGGCACACAAATACCAGTTGTCTTTATAGTGGACAAGCCTCTGAGGATGGAGTTTTCTTGTGCTTTTTCTTGTACATGATCTTGTAAAATATTCAGCTTCAATAATTTCAAAATTTATCAAAGCAGAACAGACTTTTGAAAAACTGCCCTTTTTCATGATTCTTGAATAAAGGGGCATTACTTTAATCAATGATTTTAAATTTTTGGGTGAGTGGCCTGAGTTTGAAATTATTTCTTCAATTTTTTCGGTAAGAGGGCTTATTATTGATGAAATCCCAATTTCCTCACTTTTTTCAATAACCTGAAAACAGACAAATAAAGCATAAATTTCATCAGGACTCAGCCAGAAACCGGGAAGGTCGAATTTTTTTTCCGACTCATCATAATAATATCCGTTTTTTTCAGGATCGTATTTTAATGGAGCTCCGTAATAATCAGTAAGGTTTTGTTTAAGCCTGTTTACTGTTGATTCAGAGCATTCGAGTTCTTCCATTATTCTTTTAAGGGAAGGATAACTAAGATTTTTTATAAGGGTATGGAACCTGTAAATTCGTTCTGTTTTGTTCATTTGACAATACCGGTGTTTTGATTATTTATTTACCAATATCATCAAATTATTATTAATCAAGATTTTTTAGTATGCTTTTGGTTTAAACTTCAATAATATAACCAATAAAATGGGAAATTTCACCTTTGTCATCAATAATTTTTTTAACATGATGACGAAAGTCTTTTTTCTCTCCTGCATTTGTATAAATAGATACTGTTCTGTCTGCAAAAGTAACTTCTGAGTTTTCCAGCTCTTCAAAATCTGACATTACTGCCGTGTAGTCTTTAATATCCATTATGTCTTTATAAAACACAGAGCCTGACAGAAATTCTGTTTCCGCATAGCCTGTAAGTTCTTCAATGTTTGAGCTTGCGCACTCCACAGGAAGTCCGCTGTCATTTTTCCAGATAACATAGGCAACAGGCCCGCGGTTGAAAAAATATTTCATTTCGCTCAAAAATCTTTCTTCACTTTTGTGCCTTGAAATTTCATAGGTGATTCCTACCATTCTTCTCGCTTCACCTGATTCCCCGCGCTCTATTACCTGTCCCTTGTCGCAGACCCATACAAAAGAACCATCCTTTCTTATCAGCCTGTGCTCGCTTATGTAATAATTTGTTTTACCTTCAAGATGCATGTTTATCGATTCTTTTGCAGCACTTCTTTCATTGGGATGAATGACTGAAATAAATTCATCAAGGTCACTTATATTTTTTTCTTCATAAAATCCCAGGAAATTTTTCCATGAATCCGAATATACAATCGTGCCTGTAACAGGATTTAATTCCCATACTCCTGTATCTGTTACATCTACTGCCTCGGAAATCATTTTTGAAACATTGTCTTCTATCGATTTCTCGCTGTACATATTTTTTATTATGAATACAAATCCGATTGATTCATTAAAATCTGAAGTAATGGCAGATGCATTGAGGGTTATCTGAATATCTCTTCTTGTAAAATCTGAGGGTGAACATTCAAATATTATTTTTTTGGTTTTGATTATTGACTCAAGAATATCGTCACTGTCGCCTACATATGGTGATGAAACAGCAGCCCTGAAATTAAAAACATCTCTTATGTTTTTGCTGCCTGCATAATCCGGCGAAAGCCCTGTCATTATCTGAGCTGAAGAGTTAATTGCGGTTATAAACCCGCTTATGTCGGCAATTATAACACCCTCTTCAATTGCATCGAGTGAAGCTTTGAGATTCCTGTCCTTTTCAAGACTTAAATTATAGTACTCGTCTTTTTCGGAAATAATATCAGATACTGTTCTGTTCATTCTTTCTGTATATGTATAAAGAAACATGATTATAATCATGCATACAAGAGTCCCCAGAAAAATTTCAATAAAAAAGTATTTAGAACCCGGATATCCGCCCTCAACCTTTTTCACAAAATATCCCCTTGAAAAAAACCTGAAAAGATCACTGTGAAAATTTGCTCTCGATACAAGATAGGTTTCTTTAAACATTTTCAGAAACAAAAGTTCGGAGTCGTCTTTTTCTGCCTGCTCAAAAAGTTTTCTTGATATATCCCGAAGCCCTGTTGAATAAATTTCTTCATGCCTGATTTCAGAACCGCCGTAGGATACAAAAATAAACTCATATCCAAAAAGTGCCTTCAGATCATTTACAATTCCAGTTATGTCAAACACAACATTAAGGTACTGGTAAGTTCCGGTTCTTGAAATATCTGAAGAAATTATGTTTAAAAGAATCCTGTCATTTTCTATGCTTATAAGCGAGACTTTTTCATTTTCATTGAGT
>JBFWJK010000004.1:0-50355 GCA_050253255.1 Desulfobacteraceae bacterium
TTTCAAACCATGAAAATGAATACCCTGGAATTAAAAATACAATAATCAAAAACAAAAAATTTATTTTTTTCATTAAAATTACCCTTGATTTAATAAAATTTGAAATGAGTCTTACAAAGTCCATTCGCCAAAGGCTTTTATTTGCTCATACATGGCATCAGGCGAAAGATCAAGCTCCCCCGGCCAGGTAACCGCACCATATACAAGACTTGCCTGAAAAAATTTCTCATTATCGCGTAATTTGGTAAAAACACCTGCACCGTCAGAAAACAAAAAAGGTTTCATATTTATATACCCTTCCAGCCCATCCAGGAAACGAACAAAAATTCTATAATTGTGAAGTATCTCAAAATGCTGCACACGCCATGGCATACATGGAGTAATTGACGGTTCTACGACAGAGGTGCTATTTTTTTTGGTAACTGCATTTGCACACATTGATTCCATGCCTCCATTAATTCTGCACGATGTTCATTAGCCCATTCAAGAACCATAGCCATCGCACGTTTTGGTAAAAAACCTTCCTCTACCTCCAAAGTATAAATATTAATCAACGCTTCATGCTCAGCATATAAGGCATGAAAATGTGGAGGCGGATGCTCCTTCCAGAACATCTGAATAACAATACCGTAAAAAATACTGATAGCTGGCATTAACACTCCGATAAATAGATTATCTATAATTTTTAAATTAATTTTATTAGCAGTTCTTGTCAAGCAGTAGCCTGGCAGCCAGTCAAAAACTATTTAGTGATTGCCCAAAAACAAGAATTTTGTTTCAGTTCAAGGAAGATGAGAAATTTATAATATTGAAGTAAATAGTTCCTGCTGCTATAAAGTTATGAAAAAAAACATAAAATTTGAGGCCAAAATGAAATACCCATACGGAATATCAGATTTTAAAAAAGTTATTGAAAATAATTATTTTTACTGCGACAGAACAGATAAAATTCCTTTAATTGAAAATTCACAATCCCAGCTTTTTATAAGGCCAAGGCGTTTTGGAAAAAGTCTTTTGCTTTCCATGCTAGAAAATTATTATGATGTTGCAAAAAAGAATGATTTTCAAAAAATATTTGGACATTTAAAAATTGGAAAAAATCCCACTCCGTACAGAAATTCTTATTTTATTTTGAGGTGGGATTTTTCCTGTGTGGATGCAACAGGAAACTCAGATGAAGTAAAACAATCTTTGTTTAATCACATAAACGGACAAATTGAAAATTTCATAAAGTACTATAATTTGATGGGATTTGAATTTAAAAATGTGAATATAAATTACCAGAATGCTCTATATTCAATAAACTCTCTTTTAAATTCAATAAAAGAACACAGACACCCAATTTACCTTTTAATAGACGAATACGACAATTTCACAAACACAATAATAACGGCTTCTTCAGACAAAAAAGAACAATACGAAGATAATGTTAATAAAGAAGGTATTTTAAGAACTCTTTTTAAAACTGTAAAAGCTTCTACTTCCCAGGATATGTTTGACAGGGTTTTTATAACCGGAGTTTTACCTGTTGTTTTAAGTGATGTTACAAGCGGATACAATATAGCTCAAAATATACAATTTCTTCCAAAATTTAATGATATGTGCGGATTTACAGAGCAGGAAGTAAAAAAAGAAATTGAAAACATAGTAAATAAAAACAATCTTCCAAAGGAAAAAATTAATGAAGCCTTGAATATAATGAAAACCTATTATAACGGCTATATGTTTTCCACTGAGTCTGATGAATTTATTTATAATCCTGCAATGTGTATCTATTTTTTTGAAGAATTTACAAAAAAAGGCAAATATCCAAAAGAGATGATGGATTCCAGCTTTTTTACAGATCATGCAAAACTTAATTATATTGCAAACATTGAATACGGCAAAGAACTGATAGTTAATTTAATTGAAAAAGAAGACAATGGCGTTATTTCGTGGATAGTCAACAATTTTGCTGTGGATTATATGGTTGCTGATACATCAAATGACAGAAAGTTTTTATTATCGTTTTTATATTATTTTGGTTTTCTTACAATAGCGGAAGAGACCGAATATTTACAAATAAGACTCAAGATTCCCAATATGACTGTAAAAACATTTATTCAAAAAAATCTGCGATAAATATATCTCTTAGTGATTGACCGCAAAACAATTTTTTCAGTTCCGGCAGAAAAAAATTAAGCTCTGATGAATTAAAAAATATGGCTCAGAAAAAAGCCAGTATCCGTAAGCAAACTGGCTTTTTCTAAATTTTAAAGTGAATAGCTCTAAACAATAAAGCTTATTTTTCAGGGAACAGTTTCAACAGCAAGGCAGTAAAAAGAATCAACATCAGAGGAATAAAGAAGCTCTGCAAGCCTGTGAGCAAGATATGCCCCTTCTCCTTGTGCAAGAGAGCACCCTGCCTTTCTGAAATTTATGCAGTCAACGGGATTTTTTGAATAAACTGCAATATAATAATCTAAAACTGCATATCCTTTTTCCAACAGACCTGCCTCAAAAATATTTTCAGATGAAGTGCCCGGATAAAAAAGAGTATTTTCTTTAACTTCTAAATTTTCTGCTAAAATACTTACCCTTCCATCTGAATAAAGATTAAAAACAGAAACAAAACCTGATTTTTCCTTTGTGCTTATCAAAAATCTGAACTGCTTTTCATTTTGCAGCCTGTTTGAAATTTTATTCAGATTTTTGTCCAAAAGGCTTAATTTAACAAGTCCATCACCGCTATTTTTTAAATTTAAAACATTAAAAATTTCTGGTACATAAACAAAATCAGCACCTGAACTTAAAATCCAGGAGTTATTTTTCCTTTCAAGATTTAAAAAAACTTCTTTTGTACCTTTGCCGCCTGAATTTACAAATGTTTTTTCTATCTGTTTTGCAGCATGTGATGAAATAATTAAGGGATTGCCTGTAAATTTTAAATTTTTAGGAATAATATCAAAATCTTTTTCAAATCTATTTTTAATTTTTTCAGCAAGAATCATATAAAAAGGCCTTGAATCAACTTCATAGGCTGTAAAATAAAAATTATTTTTAATTTCAGATTTTAAAAGCCTTGCATTATTGATTTTATTTTGTGAACCAATTTTTATCTGCTGCTTTGCATAGGATGCAATCTCTGTTCCCTGACGTTTTTTAATAATATCTATTTCTTCTTCAACCATTACATTTATCTGGGAGGAAATTTTTGCAAAGGCTTCTGCCTGGGCTTCTTTAAATGTAAGCCCTGCTCCTGTGCCTCTAATTATGAAATCAGATGAAACAATTTTAAAATACCATTGGGGAAAATCAATTCTGGAAGTATTTTCTTTTGATGAACATGAAAACATGAAAAAAAGACAAAATATAAGAACAGATAAATGTTTCATACAAATTTCCCGGTGTTCATAAGTATTGATCAGTTTTTTTATATCCTGCCTTGGAGTAAAGCGGGAATGAGGCTCAAAAAGAATAGAGCAGCCTTTTTTCTTTAAACTGAAATATTACATTTTCTAATAAGAAATATATTTTTTGTAAACAGTTAATCTGAAAATAAAAACCCTATTCAATTTCTTTTTTTTCATCATTTTCTTTTTCTTTTTTGTCCTTTTCAGACTTTTTCTTTTTTCCTTTTTTAAGAAAATCCTCAAGTCTTTTTTCAGCTTTGGCTTTGTTCTCGTCAGAAAGAAGAGAGACAGCTTTTTTGTAATGAAAAACAGTTAAGTCCTTTTCATTTCTCAGCTCATGATATCTTCCAAGATCATAGTGTGAAAGACCGTCATAGCCTGATTTTTCATCTGCGACTGCAAGATAGTACCAAAGATAATCCCTGTCAGAATATTTAAGCACAAGATTATCAAAAAGCTCCTTTGCCTTTTCATATTTTTCAAGCCCGAGATAACATCTTCCTGTAAAAACATCTATTTCAAGAAAATCAGCCCCATGTCCCTTTATTGTTCCGAATTTCTGCAGGGCGCCTTCAAAATCACCTTTGTAAAAAAGTGTTTTTCCGTAATCAAACAAAAGCTCACTGTCAAGAGCATTGTATTTCATTGCCTTTGAAAAGTACTCTTCAGATTTTTCGTATTCTCTGTCTTTCATGGCAAGAAGGGCAAGCCCGTAATAAGCACCAGGCCTTTTAACCGGATCTTTTTCCATTTCCTCAAATTTCTTGAGTGCAAAGGTTCTGTCTTCATAAAGGGCTGTAATTTTTATCCTGACTTTGCTGAACCGGCTGAATATCCCCTTATCACCAGCCCTGCACCTTTCAACCAGATCCTTGTTGTTTTCTATGAAGGAGGCGATATATTCAATCCTTTCCTTGGTACCGGGATGGGTTCTGAGATAAACAGGTGCCTGATCTTCTGTAAAAAACTCCTTTGACCGGATTTTCCCGAGAATATCAAGCAGCCCTTCCGGAGAATATCCTGCTTTGGTCAGATAAATAAGACCCTTCTTGTCTGCTTCTCTTTCATGCTCCCTTGAGTATGAAAGCATTGCAGACTGTCCCGCTGCCTGAGTTCCTGCAATAAGCCCCATTACAGCATCAGGATCTCCTCCGCTCATGCCCAGAACTATACCTGCGGCAAGTCCTGCAAGGGTTGCAAAGGAAATTTTTTTAGAATCTTCAACCTGCCTGGCTATGTGCCTTGAAGTCACATGAGCCGCTTCATGAGCCAGGATTCCTGCAAGCTCGCACTCCTCCTCCATTGCTGCAATAAGCCCGGTATGGACAAAAATATATCCTCCCGGCACTGCAAAGGCATTGTAGACGCTGTTTTTTATTACATAAAAATTAAAATCAAAAAGCCTGTTGTCAGAATTATCAACTATTACCCGGCCAAGATCATTTATATACTTTTCTATATATGGGTCTGTAACAACCGGATATGCTCTTTTTATCTGATTTAATACCTCACTTCCGATATCTTTTTCTTCCTTCACACTGAGAGCCCATGATAATCCGGGATTAATAAAAACTGACGAAATTATTATTAATACTGAGACCTGAAAAAAATAAAATCTCATATTGATTCCTTTTTACTTGAAATAGATACTCTAAATCTTATACTGACCTAGACTGAAAAACCACCGGAGTTAATTATTCCAAAATTCAAATATTTATGCTAGAGGAAATTTACTATGGCACAGGTAATAGCAATAGCAAATCAAAAGGGAGGTGTCGGCAAAACAACAACAGCTGTAAACCTTGCTTCGGCACTTGCCCTTTCAAATAAAAAAACACTGCTTGT
The DNA here is from genome assembly GCA_050253255.1 of Desulfobacteraceae bacterium. Classification (GTDB taxonomy): domain Bacteria; phylum Desulfobacterota; class Desulfobacteria; order Desulfobacterales; family JACKCP01; genus JACKCP01. The sequence continues at coordinate 5,238 of JBFWJK010000004.1, forward strand.
TGACTGCGATCCTCAGGCAAATGCAACAACAGGTTCGGGTATTGACAAGTCTGAGCTTGAAAAAACTCTTTACCATCTGCTCATAGGAATGGCTGAACCTGAAGAGGTTATTCACAAGACAGAAGTGAAAAACCTTTTTATTATTCCTTCAAAGGTCGAGCTCATAGGATTTGAGGTTGAAATACTTTCGGAAACAGACAGAGAAACATATCTTGCATCAGCTCTTGAGACTATAAGAGACAATTATGAGTATGTTATTCTTGACTGTCCTCCTTCTTTAAGCCTTCTCACTTTAAACGCCCTTGCCTGTGCAGACAATGTGCTTATTCCTCTCCAAAGTGAATTTTACGCACTGGAAGGCCTGAGTCAGCTTTTGCAGACAATAAAAAGAGTAAAGCAAAACATTAACAAAAATTTAAAAATTGCCGGAATTCTTCTGACAATGTTTGATAAAAGAACAAACCTTTCAGCCCAGGTTGAAGATGATGCAAGAACACATTTCAAGGATCAGGTCTTTAAAACAAAAATCCCAAGAAATATAAGGCTTTCAGAAGCACCAAGCTACGGACTTCCTATTTTTTTATATGATCCGTCTTCCACAGGTGCAAAAGGCTACCTTCAGCTGGCAAAAGAGATAATTAAAAAAAACAAATAATAAGTACTGGCTCAAACAATGGATAAAAAGAAAAAACCTGAAAGAAAAAGAGGACTTGGAAAAGGTCTTGGAGCACTTATTCCAGACATTGAACCTGAAATTGAAAAAGAAGTTAAGAAAAAAGACTTTTTAAAAATTCAAACAGACAAGCTGGTTCAAAACCCTTTTCAGCCAAGAACAAGATTCAGTGATGAGGAAATTGAGGAACTAAGCATCTCCATCAGGGAATACGGCATACTCCAGCCTGTGCTTGTAAGAGAAAACCCTGAGAACAAAAACCAGTTCCAGATAATTGCCGGAGAAAGAAGAGCAAGGGCTTCAAAACTGGCAGGCCTGGAAGAGATACCTGTAATCATAAAAGAGATTACAGACGAGCAGATGCTCCAGATTTCAATAATTGAAAACATTCAAAGGGAAAACTTAAATCCTGTTGAAGAAGCAAAAGCCTATAAGAGGCTTATAACTGAATTTAACCGCACCCAGGAGGAACTCTCAGCCATTGTGGGCAAAAGCCGATCTGCAGTTGCCAACACATTAAGGCTTTTAAACCTTCCTGAAAACATTCTTGACTCACTTTCCGATGCTCTTATATCCGGAGGCCATGCAAGGGCGCTTTTAGGAGCAAAAGACGAGTTTGTTCAAAACAAGGTTTTTTATGATATTTTAGATAAAAAACTGAGTGTAAGAGAAACCGAACACCTTGTAAAAAGGCTCAACGAAAATGATGTAAATATACGGCCAAAACCTTTTGTCCCCCCTGAATATAAAAACATGGCCCTGAAACTTTCACATGTAATAGGAACAAAAGTAAATATTTCATCCAAAAAAAACAATACAGGAAAAATAGAAATAAGCTTCAGGGATGAAAAAGAGTTGAATAAAATTTTTGAATTTTTAAATTCAGTCCAAAATGAAAATTAAAAGACAGGATAAAATGAAAGACGATATCATCATTGCAAAAACAGCAGGTTTCTGCATGGGGGTAAGAAGGGCTGTTGAAATTGCCCTTGATGAGGCCAACATAAAAAAAGGCGATAAAATTAAGACCTTCGGTCCTCTTATACATAACCCTCAGGTTTTGAAGCTTCTCGAAGACAAAAAAATTCAGTGCATTGAAGCAATACCGGAAAACGGAGACGGCACTATAATAATAAGAGCACACGGAATCCCTCCCCAGTCAAAGAAAAAACTCGAAAAAGCAGGGTTCCAGGTGGTTGATGCAACCTGTCCAAGGGTTATAAAAGTTCAGGCAATCATAAAAAAACATTCAGCAAAAGGCTATGATGTAATAATTGCAGGAGATCATGACCATGCAGAAGTAATAGGGCTTCTTGGATATGCAGGCGAAAAGGGTCATGTGATTAATTCAATAGAAGAATTTGAAGCCCTCCCTGATTTTGAAAAGGCTATAGTTGTTGCCCAGACAACACAAAATACCAAATTTTACAAAGAGCTTGAAAAAAAAATATCTGAAAACCACCCTGAATATAAATTTTTCAATACAATCTGTGATTCAACAGAAAAAAGACAGGAAGAAATTAAGGAAATTGCAAAGGAAGTTGATACTGTAATTGTGGTTGGAGGCAAAACAAGCGGAAACACAAAAAGGCTCAAAGAAGTGGCTTCCCAGGAAGGGAAAAGGGCTTTTCATATTGAAAACGAGTCTGAACTTGACATGAATTTTGTTGCATCCCAAAAAAGAATAGGCATTACAGCAGGTGCGTCCACTCCAAACTGGGTAATTTCACAGGTTTACAAGGCAATAAAAACAGCCAAGCTTAAAAAGGAAAAAAGTGCTCTGCTCTGCTGTTTTATTGTGCTTAAATTTCTTTTACGCTCAAATATACTTCTGGCTGCCGGAGCAGGAGCTCTTACAACTGCAGCAGCTGTTTTGCTTGATGTTTCACCTCTTCCAGCAGGAGCAGTTATTGCCGCATCTCTTTATATTTTTTCCATTCATACAATAAATAACCTCACCCTGATAGATTCAGACAAATTCAATGACCCGCAAAAAGCGATAATGTATGAAAAATACAAAATACCTCTATTTTTTGCCGCAGTCTTTGCCGGTTTTTTGTGCATAGGGATTTCATTCACACTTGGAATCTTACCTTTTCTGACAATAGTTTTCATGAGTATTGCCGGACTCTGCTACAAGCTCCCGATCATAAACATTCCCCGTCTTACAAACGGATTTGAACCTTTGAGCAGAATAAAAGGTTCAAAAGCAGTTCTTATTGCAGGAGCATGGGGGATGCTTTGCACAATGCTTCCTGTTGTTTCAGGAGACGACTTCAGTTTTTCAAAAATTTTCGGAATTTTTGTTTCCTTTATTTTCTGTGCCTCCATGGCTCTATTCAGAACAATATGGGTTGATATTCTTGCAATTCAGGGAAACAAGATTGCAGGAGAAATAACTATACCGATTTTATACGGTGAAAAAAGAACCTCATCTTTTATAAAATATCTTCTTTTATCAATGATTTTACTTCTTTTTATTTCTTCTTTTCTGGGAATAATTACAAATTTTGGATATCTTCTCATGGTTTATCCTGCTCTTTCTCTTTTTTTCATAATATTCAGCAGCAGAAAAGAAATCCAGCCGGGATACTTTGATGATGTAATAACAGAAAGCCTTTTTATTGCAGCAGGAATGCTTGCTCTTATATGGAAGGTCTTTACCTGAAAATGCCTGTAAATATTAAAATTACAAATGAGCTTGATCTTCATCACTTTGATCCCAAAGAGGTTGAAGAACTTGTTGAGGAATACATTTACCAGTGCATAAAAATGAATATACCTGAAGTAAGGATAATTCATGGTAAAGGAAAAGGAATTTTAAGAAAAAAAGTTGAAAGTGTTCTTAAAAAAAATCCTTATGTTCGGGAATTTAGACCAGCATCTCCCGGTTCAGGTTTCTGGGGAGCAACAATTGCTGTTTTAAAAAAAGATAAGTGAGGTGAAAAATGAATTCTGAAAAATGTCTTATTATAGTTGACATGCTAAATGATTTTATAAACGAAAAAGGAGCCCTTTTCACTGGAAAATCAGCCGAAAAAGCTGCCGGAAAAATAAAACTCAGACTTTTAGAGTTCAGGCAAAACAACCACCCGGTAATTTTTTTAAAAGACAGCCATGATGAAAATGACAAAGAATTTGAAAAATTTCCAAAACACTGCGTAAAAGGAACATGGGGAAGTGAAATTATTGACGATCTCAAGCCTCTTGAAAATGAAACAATAATTGAAAAAACAAGATACAGCGGATTTTACAATACAAGCCTTGATGAAGTTTTAAAAAAAATAAACCCTAAATCGGTTTATCTCTGCGGCGTGTGCACTTCGATTTGTGTCATGGATACCGCAGGAGGGCTTGCAAACAGAGATTACAATATAATAATTCATGAAAATGAAACAGCTGACTTTGATGAAAAAATGCATAATTTTTCAATTGAAAGAATGAAAAATATTTATGGGGTGGAAATAATCTGAAATGATTTTTAAAGACTCAATTTCTCCGCTTTTCACTGATTTTTACGAACTTACAATGATGGCGGGATATTTAAAAAACAATATGAACAAAGAAGCTGTTTTTTCAGTCTATCTAAGACCGGACAAAAAAAGAAATTTCTTTGTTTTTTCAGGACTTGAAACTGTATTAAACCGGATTTTAAACTTAAAATTTTCAAGTGATGAGATTAATTTTTTAAAATCCCTCAATATGTTTGAAGACTCTTTTCTAGACTGGCTTGGAAATTACAGATTTTCCGGCGATATTCATGCAATGGATGAAGGAGAGATTTTTTTCGGCAATGAGCCGGTACTTGAGATAACAGCTCCCATAATGGAAGCCCAGCTTCTTGAAACAATGGTTGTGAATGCCATAAATTTTGAAACAATGATTGCAACCAAAGCAGCAAGATGTGTTTTCAGCGCAGGAAACATTCCTGTTTCGGATTTTGCGTCAAGAAGAACTCAGGGTATTGATGCAGGACTGAAAACAGCCCGATCCTCATATCTTGCCGGATTCACAGGTACAAGCAATGCAGCTGCCTCAAAACTCTACAAAATTCCTGTTTCCGGAACAATGGCCCATTCCTTTGTAACGGCATTTGAAGATGAAAAAGAATCCTTTGAAGCATTTTCAAAAACATTCCCCGACAACACTGTTCTGCTTATAGATACCTATGACACCATAGAAGGTGCCAAAAAAGCTGTTAAAGTGGCAAAAGCTCTTGAAAAAGAAAATAAAAAGCTTGTGGGAATAAGGCTTGACAGCGGAGACATGGCAAAACTCAGCAATAAGGTAAGAAAAATCTTTGATCAGAACAATTTATCCTATGTAAAAATTTTTGCTTCAGGAGGATTTGATGAATATAAAATCAAAAATATTCTTGAAAACAAAGCTAAAATTGATGCTTTTGGTGTAGGAACATCAATGGGAGTTTCAAGCGATTCACCATACCACGATACAGTTTTCAAACTTTGCCGTTTTAACGGAAGAAATGTCAGAAAACTCAGCTCAAACAAAAAAACACTTGCCGGTGCAAAGCAGGTTTTCAGGTTTTTTGATAAAAACTCGCTTATGAAAAACGATATAATCGGAACAAGAGATGAAAATTTTGAAAACAGTGTAAAGCTGTTAAAGCCGGTTCTCGTGAAAGGCAATCCGGTTGAAAGAATTAAACCCCTTGAACATGCAAGAAAAACCTTCAGTTCAAACTTTAAAAAACTTCCAGAGAAATACAAGGCAGTAGATACCGGGGCTGAATTTAAAGTAATGATAAGCAGAAATCTTGATCTTATTCAGCCCTGAATACTTGTAATCTTTTTTTATTTTTCAAGGAGATAATATAATGGAACCGGTAATTAAAATCAGAGGATACCATGTCGATTTTTACAGCCACTTGAACAATGCCAGATATCTTGAATTTCTCGAAGAAGGAAGATGGCAGCTTTTTGAAGATTATCTTCCTGAAGGTTTTTTCACCAGTGATAAATATTCATTTTATGTAGTAAATATAAACATATCTTATCTTGGTCAGGCAAAACTCCATGATACGGTATTGGTTAAATCCGGAATACAAAGGTTCGGAAACAGAAGCGCTGCCTTCAGACAGCAGATAATAAACAAGAACACAGGAGAAGTGCTTGCAGATGCCGAAGTAACTTTTGTTGTGGCCCAAAAGGAAGGCAGAGCCATAAAAATTGAGGGAGAAATAAAAGAAATACTTTCAAAGATACCTCCTTTTAAAAACTGACCTGCAATTAACTGAGCATTGATATTTTAATTATTTAAAGTATAATAAATCAATTTCTGAAAATATTGATATTTAAGGTCATTACTTCGCCGCATTTACAGGCGTAATTTATTTGTATTCAATATATCTTGAAAACTGCAGCTTTAGCGTCAACCTTATTTTACGGAGCCTGAATCTTGAAAGATAAAATTATTGCCGGAAACGGAGAATTTATAAACAAAAAACTCGAAAACAACTTCATGCTGACATCCTGGCCCGATCAGATAAAACCGGTGATAGCTTTTACTCTTCTCATAATTGCTGCATCATTTGCCGTTGATGTAAAAAAAATCTTTCTCTTTAATTTCACAGATGATTTGACCGTACTTTTAACTCTTAAGGCAATGGTCTTTCTGAGCGGAATCTTTTTGATACTTTTCAATCTTACACAGTCTCTGATAAGATCATCTTCACTTATCACCTGCGTATTCATAATCACAACAGCCCTTTACATAACAGGCGAAACTGTAATTAAACCAGGAACAACGGCCATGGCTCTTTCAGTTCTGGTCCTCATCACATTTCTCTTTTATTTTTTTTATAATTTTAAAATTTTCTTTATTGCCTCAGGATGCCTTTCTGCTTCAGCTCTTTTTGTTTCAGGCAATTACTATTACAATCAGATTGAAATAAACAACCTTGTAATAATATCTGTTATTCTTTTTACTGCAAATATTGCAGGAATATCTTCATACCTTAAAATTTCACGTCTGAGGAGAAAAGCTTTTTTCCTTGAAAACGGAATGGATAAGCTTAAAAAAGACATTACGAGAGACAGGATTGAACAGGAATCTAAGCCGTCACAAACTGCATCTGAAGACATACCCGCCGAAAAAAGCGAAAAAACTCAAAAACAGGGATCCTTTTCTGAAAGGCTTGAGGAAGAATTTTACAGAAGCAGAAGATACTCAACCGAACTCTCTGTTCTTGTGGCAGAAATTGATAAATTCGAAAAAATAGTTGAAAAGGTGGGAGAAAAAACAGCTGATTCAATCTTAAAAGATTTTACAAATACATGTGCAAAAGAAATAAGGCCAGCCGGAGATTTTTTTGTCAAAACCGATCACAACCAGTTCAGTTTTATCCTTCCCTCTACCGATGAGTACGGGGCCTTTTCCCTTGCAGAAAGAATAATTGATAAGACAAGCAGAAAAACATACAGAATCGGGGATAAAAAGCTCAAAATATCAATAAATACCGGAATTGCATGTCTTGAAAACGAAAATGAGCCTTTGGAGTTGTTTGAACACGCCAGAAACGCTCTTGCTCAGTCAAAAAACAAAACAGGTAATGAAGCTGTTTTCTATTAAAAGGGAAAAAATATGGAAAAGGACTTTTACTCTGTCAGATGCATATTCAAACATGAAAATCTGAACAATGACAGCAAGCCTGTATATGAAGAAAGAATAACTCTCTGGCAGGCTTCATCATTTGAAGAGGCAGTAATTATGGCAGAAAACGAAGCAGGAAGTTATGCCCGTGACATAGGCTGCCTGTACACAGGGCTTTCACAGGCTTTTCACTTTTTAAAAAATGAGATTACCAGCGGCGTTGAAGTTTTCTCGCTCATGAGAGAGTCTGATAAAAGTACAAAAGACTATCTTGATTCCTTTTTTGACACAGGAAACGAGAAACAGAGGAACCTATATACATAAAACTTTTTGAAAATCCTTTACTTGATCTCCATTATTCCAGAATTCTTTCCGGGCATTATCCATGAGAATCAAAACAGGATCAGGTTTTATGACCCTGTTTTTTTCAGCCACATAAAATCATTCAAATTCAACTCCTATTCTGTACCTTGGATATCTTGATGAAAAAGGCTGATAAAATTTGGCCCATACAACATTCCCTTTTTCAAATGCACTGGAATTTTCTTCATCATTGGCAAAATAAAGAGTGGTTCCCTTTAAAAACGGATAATCCGAAATAAAGCTCATTCCATTTTTTGAAATATCGAAAACTTTTGCTTTATATGCTTCTCCGTTTGGATTTCTTTTAAAGGTAAATGATTCGTGAAACCCCATCCTTTTTTTGTCCCTTTCATCATAAACAAAGTAACCGCCCTGCTCATTCCTGAAACAGACTTTTTTCCTTTCGTTTTTGTCCTGATTTAAAACAGTCATGATGCCCTCCTTTTTTGTTTAAAAAATGGTGAGTTTGACATGCAGAAATGAAAACCGGACCTGTAATTAAAGAATAATCTGAAAAGAAGACTGGATTGCACAGTTTATCAGTTTGGATTTATTTAATCATACTCCGCCTATCTATCTAAAATCAATATAAATTTAATACAAACTTAGTTTGCTCACACTAATTTGATTAAACTCCGAAACTAGCCTGTTTTACAATTAGCAAAATTTTTCTTTATCCCTGCTGGGCTTCGGTAAGTAGTCGCAGATGAAGCCCTTATAAGTCTCTTCCAAAAAATATTCACTTAATTTTTTTCAAATCTTTTTTTTAAGTCATTAAAAAGTGGAACAACAAGCAGTACAGAAAGAACAATTGAAGAGATCACTTTAATGTAAAAACCTGCTTCTGCAGCTGTCTCAGCCTGCGAAGGAAGAATGGTGAATCCAAACCTGAAAAAAATCCAGTCTGTTGCAAGTCCTGCCGCAACGGAGGACAAAATGACTCCCAGAAGATAAATTACAGCACCTCTTTTACCTATTATACCGCTTACCATTGAAAATGAAGCCGCATTTGTAGCAGGTCCGGCAAGAAGAAATATCAAAGCAGCTCCGGGAGATATTCCGGTCATGAGGAAAGCTGCGGCAACCGGTGTTGAAGAAGATGCGCATACATACAGAGGTATTGAAACTGCAAGCATTGCGGCCATTATAAGGAGTCTGTTTCCTCCTGACACGGCTTCAACCATTTCAGGGGTCACAAAGACTGCAATAACTGCAGCAAAAACAACTCCTGTTATAAACCATAAGGAGATATCCGATATAAGATCTACAAAGGCAAATCTCATTCCGCTTTTAAACCTTGCATAAAAAGAGCCGCCTTCCTTTGTATTGCAATTGTTTGAACATCCGCAATCTTCATGAGCATTATCAATATATATAAAACTTTGCTGAGAACCTGAGCACCCGGAACTGCATCCGCAGCCTGTATCTTCTATTGATATTTTTTTTTCACTGATTCTTTCTTTATCAAGAAAATGAACCATGAACCCTGTAACCAAAGCTGAGAAAAAGGCTGCAACAGGCCTGATTACAGCCATGACAGGCCCAAGAAGAGCATAGGTTATTGCAATGGAGTCAACCCCGGTTTCAGGCGTTGACACAAGGAAAGATACAACAGAACCTTTTCCTCCGCCCTGTTTTCTTATTCCGGCAGCAGCAGGAACAACTCCGCAGCTGCATAGAGGAATTGGTATTCCAAATGCCGAAGCTTTCAGAATACCGGCTTTCTTACCGGACCCGATGTGTTTTTTTACAAAATCATCAGGAAGAAAAACCTTTAAAAGTCCTGCCACGAAAAAACCCAGAAGCATGTATGGAGAGGCTTCCATCAAAAAAAAGATAAATTCTTTTGCTATATTTTCTATTAAACTCATAACCCACCAACATATTATCATTTGAACACTCATTCATATATAACACAAAAAAATATATGTTCAACACAAATTTTAAATATTCTGTCTTACAATAAAAATGGATTATTCCTGAACGTGCTCAAGACCTGTTTCAATAAGAGAACGGACGTGGTCATCATCAAGACTGTAAATAACATTTTTACCTTCACGTCTGAATTTGACTATTTTGGCGGCACGCAGAACTCTCAGCTGATGGGAAACGGCCGAAGACCCCATACCCATTATTTCTGCAATATCGCATACGCAAAGCTCAGAGTTTGATAATGCGTCAAGAATTTTTATCCTTGTAGGGTCCCCAAGAACCTTGAAAAGCTCCGAAAGCGAAAAAAGCTCTTCAGCATCCTTCAGCTTTGATTTTACCTTTTCTATGGTTTCCGGATTTGAACAAAAACTCAGGCATACATCGCTACTCATGGTATCTCCGGGTTAAATCAGAAAGCCGGTTAAAGGCTTCAGGTTAAAAAAAATTTTTACAAATAAATACAACTGATACCATCAGCACATTTTAAAGTCAATTGAGTCAGACATGAATTTAGTGAAACTTTAACTGGCCTTTGTTTGCCATTTTAGTTTGCATGATTACATTATTTGAAAAACTTTTTTTAACCCTGAAACATAAGGATAATAAAAATGAATAATACCCACCCACTTTTAAGAGACTATGACCTCTCAGGACTGAAACTAAAAAACAGAATTGTCATGGCTCCGATGACAAGAAGCAGAGCCGTCGGTGAAGGTAATATTCCAAATGACCTTATGGCAGAATACTATGCCCAGAGGGCATCAGCCGGGCTTATCATTTCAGAAGGCTCACCCATTTCACCAAGAGCCGTGGGATATATTAATACACCGGGTATTTACACCAAGGAACAGACACAGGGATGGAAAAAAATAACACAAGCTGTTCACGAAAAAGACGGCAGGATTTTTATTCAGCTCTGGCATGTTGGAAGAATGTCTCATCCGGATTTTCATGACGGAGAACTTCCTCTTTCAGCATCTGCAATAAATCCTCATTCCAAGGCATATACTCCCAAAGGGTTCAAGGAAACTGTAACTCCAAAGGAAATGTCCATTGAGGAAATAAAATCAACAATAAAGGACTTCGGACGGGCAGCTGCAAATGCTGTGGAAGCCGGCTTTGACGGCGTTGAAATTCATTCTTCCAACGGATACCTGCTTCATCAGTTTTTCAGCTCAACCTCAAACAAAAGAACTGATGAATATGGGGGATCAATTGAGAACAGAGCGAAAATTCTTTTCGAAGTAATTGAAGAAATAAAAAAACATATTCCTGAAAACAGAATAGGAGTAAGACTTAATCCTTCTCTTCACGGAATTTTCGGCATGACTCTGGATGAGAATACAATTCCGACTTTCGATTATATTGTAAAGACACTCAATAAATACAATCTCTCATATCTTCATTTGTCGGAACCTTTTACTGATGTATCTGAAGTTGCCCACGCAGAGCCTGAAATTGCAAAAAGATACAGACCATTATATAAAGGTACGCTGATGATAAATTCTGCTTTTGATCAGAAAAAAGGGAACAGATTTATCGAAGAAGGGCTGGCTGACCTGGTGGCCTATGGCAAACTTTTTATTTCAAATCCGGATCTTGCTGAAAGATTCGAAAAAAATGCCGGTCTTTCATCCTGGGATGAATCCACTTTTTACACTCCGGGTGAAAAAGGATATACAGATTATCCTTTTATGAAATAAGTAAATTTTAAATTTCTTCTATAAAAAAACCCCCTCCCGGAACAAATTCCGGAAGGGGGAAAAATTATACCTGATCCCTGAAACCTTCTCTTATAACAGAGAATTTACCTGTTTTTGTATCCAGATCATAAATATTAAAATTTGTTTTTATATCAAAGCCTTCATAATGCACCGCCAGATTGAGAGAGGCAGAGCCTTTTTCACCGCTTTTTATTCTGTGGAAAACATTGACAGGCCACACAAGCATTGCTCCGCCTCTATGAATGAGACTGCCGTTCTTGAATATTTTATCCGGAGTTACAATAAAATTTTCAATTCTTCCATGCTTCACCGAATAAATATCAACGTTTCTTTCACCGTAAAACACCATGAGATTATCTGCCTGATGGGGATGCATATACCACGGTCTTTCAACATCACCTGTTTTTCCCGGAGAAACGGCACTTTCTGTGTGTATAACCCTGTCCATTGAATGAATATCAGGGACAGCCTCATTAGGGAGAATATCAAAACTTACACCAGGTGTTTTCCTGAATGGTTTGAGTTCAATTATCTTGTAAAGTCCTTCAACCTCGTCTATTACACAACCCATTTTTTCTCCTTAATAATTCAAAAAGCCTGATTTTCATGACAAAGGCATCAACAGCAATCTCATTTATTCAGATCACACTTTGAACCTGGATACAATGGCATTGAGCTTTCCAGACATTTCACTCAATGTTTCAGAGCTTATTTTTATCTGACTTATTCCAGAGGAAATTTCATCTGTTTCCCTGCTTACTTCAGAAATATCTGCAGATATTTCATTTGCAACATCTGCGTTTTGATTTACTCTCTGGTTCACGTCGCTTACTGCCTGTGAAGCCTCGCTTATATTCTGGGTAATTTCTGTTGTTGCTGAAGACTGCTGCTCTACTGCTGCCGCAATTGTTGAAACAATATCATTTACATCCCCGATTACTTTTTTGATCTCATTTATATCTTCAACACTCAAATTAACAGAACTTTGTACTTCTTCAATTTTACCCTTTATATCAAGAGTTGCCTTTGCAGTCTGAACTGAAAGTTCTTTTATTTCATTTGCAACAACAGCAAATCCTTTCCCTGCTTCTCCTGCCCTTGCAGCTTCTATTGTGGCATTTAAAGACAAAAGATTTGTCTGCTGAGAAATGTCTGTAATGGTTTCGGTTACTTCTCCAATAGACTGAGCCGCCTTTCCAAGCTCTGCCATTCTGACCGATGCATTTTCTGATTTATCAACAGCATCATGGGAAATGCTTCTGGCTTTTTCAGTGCTCTGTGCAATCTCACTTATTGTGGAGTTCATCTGTTCGGCTGCTGAAGCAACCATGTTGATATTTGTTGCTGACTGCTCCATTGCAGCCGCCACATCATTGATATTTGCAGTCATTTCTTCCGCAGCAGCTGAAACATTCTGGGATTTGGCGGAAACATTTTCAGCTGCCGAAGTCATCTGCGATGAAACTGCAGAAAGTTCTGTGGATGAATTTGCAACCTCGTTGGAGTTTTCTCCGATCTCCTTAATCATTTCCTGCATCTTGCCCATAAAGGTGTTGAACCAGATGCAGAGCTGCCCTATTTCATCTTTTGTTTTAACGGCAAGTCTCATTGTAAGATCGCCTTCACCTTCGGCTATATCTTTAAGTCCTTTGACAGCCTCATTTACAGGATTTATTATTGACTTTGAAATCAATACAATCATCAAACCGGCAATAACAGCTGCAACAAGACCTATGACAAAAATAAAATTTCTGATCGCTCTTGGAGCTGAAAGAAACTCGTCTTCATCCTGGGTTGTTGCAATATACCAGTCATTTATTCCGACGGGCGCATAACCAGCCAGTTTTTTACCCCCTGGAAGACGTATTCATCAACCCCTGTTCCTCCTGAAAGCATTTTACCCTTAAACTCCTGCATTCCGTCCAGATTGTTCATATTGAGCTTTAAAATATGTTTTTCTACAGGATGGGAAAGAACAATGCCGTTCTTATTGGCCATATATCCATAGCCTGTTTTACCTATTTTACGTCCTGATATCATTTTTGAAAAATAATCAACCTTGATTGTAACGCAGCTTGTTCCAAGAAGATTTCCTCTTTCATTTTTTACAGGAACACTGATAACCCCGACAATATCATCTGAAACAAGAGATTCAATCAGCTCCCCCATTGATGCACTCCCTCTTGACACAGCCTTTTTAAAATAATCTCTCTGTGAGACATTGAGATTCCCGTAAGGCTCTCCTGTACTTTTTATTCCTGCAAAAATATTTCCATCAGGATCTGTTAAAAAGATACCCTCATACTTATCCCCCATGCTTTTAAGAGTGCTGAGCAAATTGTCATTGAGCGATTTTACTTTTTCCTTTAATTCTTCTGTTTTTTTCTCTGCGTTTAATTCAAGAGCATTTTTAACCATTGCTTTTTCAGCAAGTATGCTGGCTGTGACAATCTCAGACTCTACTGCGTTTTTTGTCATACTGGCAAGATCCTGTGCAATTCCAATCGCCTGATCTTTTGATATTTCTGTTACAGCATTCGAAGATTTGGTCATCGAAATATAACCAAGAATGATTATCGGAAGAAGGACAATAATCATTCCTCCGGCCATCAGTTTAAAACCTAGAGAATCTTTTCTATTCATAACTCCTCCTTGGAAACATAACATATCTGGGATTTAATACTTTTGGACTGAAACTTTGTAAAAAGTTCTAAATATCAGACTTGCAAAAATTTTGATCAAAGGCTTTTTTACTGCAATAAAGGATTCTAAACATAAAATGCTTAAAACTGAAATTCTATCTATAGACAAGTATAGCTAAAAGTATAAGCAAATTCCAAAAAAAAATCCCGTAATTTTTTATAATTACAGGATTTTTAAGACTAAAATTTTATTTTAAAATAAAAATATCAATATTCCCTTGGAGTCTTGTTAATCTGCTCCAGAGTAAAAACAGGGCCGTCCTTGCACACAAGTTCTTTTCCTATGTTGCAGCGGCCGCACATTCCTATTCCGCACTTCATTCTGTTTTCAAGACTCATTATTATATGATCATGCTTGTAACCCAGTTTATCTAAAACAGGCTGGGTAAACTTGATCATCATCGGAGGACCGCACACTATTGCATAAGTATCATCACTTGCAGGAGGTGCCACCTTGTCTGCTATCTGAGGTACAAATCCCTTGTGGAATCTCCAGTCGGGATCATCTGTTCCGTCAACTGTGATGTGCATGTTTACATCATCACGGTCTCCCCACTCGTTAAGTTCGTCAAGATACAAAAGATGACCCGGTGTTCTTGCTCCGTATACTACATCTATTGTTCCAAACTTTGAACGGTTTGCAGGATCTATCATCATCTTGATTGATGATCTTAGTGTTGTATAGGCAAAACCGCCGCCTACTATAAATATATTTTTTCCTTCAAGAATTTCCCAGGGATACCAGTTTCCAAGCGGGCCTCTAAGACCCATTACATCGCCGACCTTCATTGAATGAAGATAGGATGTAACTTTTCCTGCTTTAAATACTGTAAATTTTACAAATCCCTTTTCTGTTGGTGAAGAGGCTATACCAATCGGTATCTCACCAAGACCTGGAACTGAAAGTTCTGCAAACTGGCCTGACTTGTATGCAAACTTTTCTTCATCTTCAGGATTTAGAAATACAAACTTGAATGTCTTTAGTAATTTATCGTCCGTTTCGGTGATTATCTCATCAATACGAACCGGATACGGCTTATATGGATTTGCTGCTCTCACTTTTTTTCTCCTTTTCCTGCCGGACTATTTTGATGGTTCGTAGTCATTCATCTGCTGACATACTTTACGGATATCAATGTTCACAGGACACTGACTTACGCATCTGCCGCAGCCTACACACATTATCCCGTCTTCATACTTGTCAAGATAATACTTGAGCTTATGCATGAAACGGTTTCTTGTCCTCTGCCAGGCTTCGTGTCTTGGGTCATGACCTGTTGTGTGAACAGAATATACTTCCGACATACAGGTATCCCAGTTGCGCATTCTTATTCCGTCTTTTCCCTTTACCTCATCCTGGATATCAAAACACCAGCAGGTCGGGCAGGCATAGGTACAGGTTCCGCAGTTGATACACGCAAAAGCCGCTTCTTCCCAGAACGGTGCTTCATATAGGTCAAGGATTGTCATTTTTTCTATTTTATCATAGGAAACTTTTGACTTTATTTTTCCTTCTGCCTGTTCTTTAAGCTCTGCAAGTTTTGATTCTATTCCTGAATCACCTTCTGCAAATCCTGCTGCCGCTGCAAATTTTTCTCCTTTTTCTGTTAAAACCTTTCCTATGTATGAATCTCCTGCATCTGCAAGGATTATATCAAGGAATGACTCATCAAAAGGACCTGTGCCGCAGCTTGTGCTGAAATTTACCGCTGACGGGTTGTTTTCTGCCATACCTACAAGGGTAAGATTTTCATATCTTCTTTCAAAATAAGGATCTTTATAATCATCTGTTATAAAGTTCTTTTTCAATATCTCCACTGCCTTTGCATCGTATGGACGGATTCCAACAGCTGCACGCGGTGTTTCATCAAAAGGCACTTCTTCAAGTATATGATGGCCTTCTTTATTTTCATCAAGGCTGTAGGAAAACATTACTTCCGACTGGGGAAGTACCACTTCCTTTACCGACATTCTGGTCTCGCCGTATTCAAGGTCCGGAGTTTCTCCGTCTTTAAGCTCCTTGAATGTATGACCTTTTTTTTCTTTTACCGGACCTGCAAGTCTGTATGACTTCTGCACTTTTTCCATTGCACCGGCCCAGTCTGATTTTTTTATGCTTATCATTTTCATGGCTGTTCCTTTTTCATCTCCTCAAGGTTCATGATCCACATGGTCTCTTCAGGGCCTATTTTATAAATTCATTCGGGTCGTTGATTTTGTACTGATCAAGTGCAGGACGCTGTTCCAGCTCCATTCCAGTTTCAAAACCGTATTTCTCCACACAGTCTTTTATTGTCTTGCGTGTGAAGTATCTCATTTTTATGTCCATGGGGCATGCTGCTTCACAGGCGCCGCAGTCTGTACAGCGGCCTGCGTCATGAAACGCTCTCAAAAAATGATAGGTGAGCACATCTGTATCATTATCGCTCTTTCCTACCCACTGGGGACGGGATTCGTCTACAAAGCAGGTCGGGCAGTAACAAAGCGGGCATGCATTTCTGCACGCATAGCAGCGGGTACATTCTGAAAGAAGTTCTCCAAAAAAGTTCCATCTCTCATCTGCACTCATTTTTTCCACTTCATCAACATCTGCAAATCTGTCTGTAATTTCAAGTTCAGGAACTTCTGCTCCGGCAAGCTCATCAAAAATTACAGGGTTTCTTTTGATGCAGGTTTTGCAGTTTGACTGTAACACATCTTTTTTCGCTACTTTCTTTTCAAAACCATCTCCCTTGATTGTGATGGTTTCATTATCATCTTCAACTGAAGTGATTTCTCCTTCTGCAAGATCAAGAAGTGCTTTTTTATCTGCAAGTCCTGTACACGGAACACCTATTATGTAAAGCTGATCACGCTTGATTTTGTTTTCAATTATATGAGTTACAAGGTTTCTGCTGTCGCATCCCTTTACTACTATTCCAACCTTGTCTTTGCGGTTGGTCACGTAATTTACAAGGTTCATACGGCAGTTGCAGTCAAATACCAGATTCTCTGCTTCCTTCTCACTTTTTGCCATATAGGGCTCGGACATGTAACCAAGAGTTCCTTTACGAAACCCTATCACTACATCTACCTTTCCCTCGCTTAAAATCTTTTTTGATATCTCTTTTATTTTATCTGTATATGCGTCCATTACGCCACCTCAGGTAACTTTTTAATGAATTTCTTTGCAGGACCGAGTTTTGTAACGGTTTCAATCACGTCTTTTGCAACAGCTGCAAACTTCACCCCTTCAGCAGATGAAATCCATGAAAAATGAAGTCTTCCCTTTTCAATACCAACATATTCAAGCATTTCATTCAAAACATCAAATTTACGTCTGGCATAGTAATTACCTGAAATATAATGGCAGTCTCCGGGATGGCATCCTGAAACCCAAACTCCGTCAGCACCTTTTCTGAATGCAGACAATATCATTTTCGGTGAAACCCTTCCTGAACAAGGGACTCTTATAACTCTCATGGAAGGCGGATACTGAAAACGGCTTACACCTGCAAGATCGGCAGCACCGTAGCTGCACCAGTTGCAGAGAAAAGTTATAATTTTTGGTTCAAATTCACTCATTTTATTTTATTCCTCCTTAAACCGGAAATTCCGGTAAAATTTTAGGCTTCTTCCACCATTGCAAGTATCTGTGATTCATCAAATCCTGAAAGATGAAGTGCTCCTGAGCGGCATGATGCAACACAGGCTCCGCAGCCTTTACAAAGCACAGGGTTGATTTCTGCACGCCCTTTAAACGGCTCTTCTTTTCTTATTGAAGGTGCATTGTATGGGCAGACTGCAACACATACTCCGCAGCTGCTGCAATAAGCAGGATTGACCCATGCAACTGTTCCGCTTGTGGCAATTTCCTTGCTTGCAAGAAGAGTTACTGCACTTGATGCTGCAGCCTGTGCCTGGGCAATTGCTTCATCAATTGGTTTTGGATAATGGGCAAGACCTGCAAGGAAAACACCGTCAGTAGAAAAATCAGAAGGAGCAAGCTTAACGTGTGCCTCAACAAAAAAGCCCTGATCATTTACCGGTACTTTGAAAAACTGGGAAATTTTATCTGTTTCATTTGGAACAACAGCTGATGCAAGAGAAAGAAGATCCGCCTCAATAATAACAGGGCTTTTTAAAACATGATCAATTACTTCAATTTCAAGTTTTTCACTTCCTTTTCTGACTTTTGGCTTGTTTAAAAGGTCATATCTTATAAAAATTACACCTTTATCTCTTGCTTCCTTGTAAAGGAACTCTTTTTCAGCGTAAGTTCTTATATCCCTGTAAAGGACAAAAATGCTCATTTCAGGTTTTTTCTTCTTAAGCTCTAAAGCACTTACCATTGTATGTGTGCAGCAAAGCCTTGAGCAGTATGGTCTCTGGGGTTCACGG
The DNA here is from genome assembly GCA_050253255.1 of Desulfobacteraceae bacterium. Classification (GTDB taxonomy): domain Bacteria; phylum Desulfobacterota; class Desulfobacteria; order Desulfobacterales; family JACKCP01; genus JACKCP01. Next base: position 23,624 of record JBFWJK010000004.1, read on the forward strand.
GAACCAACACACTGAATGAAAACAGCAGTTTCAACTTTATCAAGGGAAGGATCATTTTCCCTTAATTTCTTATCTAAATGCTGGCTTGTAAGAACCCTTTCATCTTCACCAAACATATATTCTTTTGGCTGATATTCAGCTCCGCCTGTAGCAACAACTGCCACACCGTGCTCAAGGATCTCTTCCTTGCCGTCATATGAAAGGGTTGCCTTGAAATTTCCGACAAATCCTTCAACATCTTTTAATGTACATGAAGTTATTACATTTACCTTTTCATTGGCCATTAAATCTTTGGCCATTTGAGCTGTAACCTCAGGAATATTTTCACCCTGGGCTGTCATGAAAAGATTGTTTGCCTGACCACCAAGTTTTTCATTTCTTTCAACAAGGGTTACACCGTAGCCGTGATCCGCAAGGGCCTTTGCTGAAGCCATTCCGGAAATACCGCCTCCGATTACAAGTGCATGCTGATTTATTGAAAGATTTGCCTCAACAAGAGGTTCAAGCATGGCCGCCTTTGCAACAGCCATTCTCACCTGGTCTTTTGCCTTTTCAGTGGCTTTTTCAGGTGTATCTTTATGAACCCATGAGTCATGGTTTCTTATATTAACCATTTCAAAAAGGTACTTATTAAGTCCTGCAGCCAGAAGAGTTTCCTGGAAAAGAGGTTCATGTGTTCTTGGAGAGCATGCAGCAACTATAACTCTGTTAAGTTCTTTTTCTGCAATAACCTTTGCTATTGCATCCTGGGCATCCTGGGAACATGAATAAAGATTGTCCTCAGCATATTCAACATTTGGAAGAGTTTTTGCGTATTCAGCAACTGCAGGGACATCAACCACACCGCCGATGTTTATACCGCAATGACATACAAATACACCGATTTTAGGTCTCTGACCTGTGATATCCTTGATAACAGGTTCCTGAACCTCCCTTGCAAGTGTGCCTCTTACTTCTGAAATATCAGCTCCTGCACAAAGTGCTGCTGATCCTGCTTCAATAACTGTCTGCGGAATATCTTTAGGAGCCTGGAAGGCACCACATACATAAATTCCGTCTCTTGAAGTGGCTGTTGGAGCAAATGTTCTTGTTTTACAGAAACCGCTGTCTGTAAGTTCAATACCCATTGCTTTTGCTTTTTCCTGAACATCCTTGTTGATTTCCATTCCAACTGAAAGAACAACAATGTCAAATTCTTCCTGGGTTTTGACTCCGTCCTCACTTATATATTCAATAATCTGACCCGGCTGTGTTCCTGTATTGTAAACTGAATGAACCCTGCATCTTTCAAACTTAACCCCAAGCTCGTCCTTTGCCTGGTTATAGCATTCTTCAAAACCTTTTCCATAGGTTCTCATGTCCATATAAAAAATCTTGCAGTCAAGACCTGGATCATGTTCCTTGGCAATAATTGACTGCTTGATTGCATACATACAGCAAACTGAAGAACAATAACCGTTTCCGCAGGTGTTGATATCCCTTGAACCCACACACTGAAGCCATGCAATTTTTTTAGGCTCGGCGTGATCTGATAGTCTTACCACATGTCCCTGGAAAGGGCCTGATGCAGAAAGAAGTCTTTCAAATTCAAGTGAAGTAACAACATCCGGAGAGTTTTTGTAATTATATGGCATTTCATCCGGTTTAAAGGCTTCAAAACCTGTTGAAAGAATAATTGAACCGACATTCAGCGTAAATTTTTTGTCTGTGTCATTGTAATTTATTGCATCTGTTGGACAAACTGTTTCACAAAGACCGCATTTTCCCTTGGTAAGTTTTATGCAGTTTTGAGGATCAAGGGTATATTTTAAGGGAACAGCCTGGGGATATGGAACATAAGCTGCTTTTCTTTTTGCCAGATTTGCATTGTATTCATCATTTACTTTTTTAGGACATTTTTCTGCACATGCACCACAGCCTATACATTTGTCAATGTCCACATATCTTGCCTTCTGAAATATCTCTACTTCAAAATTGCCCTTTTCACCTTTTATATCTTCAATCTGAGCCAATGTTATCAGCTCGATATTTATATGTCTTCCAACCTCAACAAGTTTAGGCGACATAATACACATGGAACAGTCATTTGTTGGAAAAGTTTTGTCAAGCTGAGCCATGACACCACCAATTGAAGCGGCTTTTTCAACCATGTATACGTAATAGCCTGAATCTGCAAGGTCAAGTGCAGCCTGGATAGCGCCTATTCCGCCGCCTGCTACAAGTACTGACCCAATCTTTTGAGACATTATATTACCTCCCGAGTATTATTGGAGTTTTTATTGTTACAGGCCGAATTCAGCCAGATCCTCTCCAAGATAAATCCTTTCGTTTTCACCTAAAATTCCCATGGCAAGACAGATTATTGTCCAGAGATGGACAGTGTGATATTTACCGTTGAAATGATGACCGATATCTTCAATCTGTGCGTGGCAGTTGTGGCATGGGGTAATTACATAATCTGCTTTTGTCTGCTGAATCTGATTGAACTTGATTTTGCCGTATTCTCTTCTTTCGTCGTTGTATCCTGCCTGAAGTGCTCCCCCGCCGCCTCCGCAGCAGTAATTAAGAACACCGTTTGGAGTCATATCCACAAAATTTTCTTCACCAACTACAGTTTTAACGACAAATCTCAGATCATCCGCCATTTCTTCTCTTAAGCTTTTTCTGATTATGTTGCACGGATCCTGAACAGTAAATTTAATCCCAAGCTCCTTGTTCCAGTCTGAATTTACCTGCAATTTCCCTTCTCTTATCCATTTTGCATAAAGCTGAATTATGCTTATGAACTCAAAGTTGCATTCAATATTAAAGCGCCTTATGGCTCCGTAGATTGCATAGAATGAATGACCGCACTCTGTGTTTACAAAGTATTTGATTCCAAGCTTATTAAGATGATCTACCTGTTTTCTTACAATTATTTCCCAGTTTTTATCATCGGCCAGGAACATACAGTAATTTTCTCCGCCCCACATCTGGGAATAATATGTCCAGTCAGCTCCTGCCTTGTGCAGAATTTTCCACAAAGGCATAAGTTCTTCCGGCTCTGTCACAGGTTCTCTTGAGTTCTGATTTAAGGCATACATTGCACCTTCTTTGTCAATAGGCGCCTCAAGATTTTCAAAACCTTCCTGTTCTCTGCATTCTTCAGCAAGATCTTCAACAGTGAACTTAAAGTCTTCAAAGGGAACACCCATTGCACCGCCGTTTGACTGGACATGCATATCGCATGATCCTCTTATTCCTTTAGGCCTTTCTTCCCTTGGCCATCTTGCCCTTATTTCATAAATAAGCTGCGGAATGTTGATTGACATCGGACATACATCATAACAGCGCTTGCACATTGTACAAACCCATACCCAGTCATGTCGTTCAAGCTCTTCATCCATTCCGAGAACTGCCATTCTTATGAATTTTCTCGGATCCATGTCCATCAGCCCTGTGGCAGGGCATCCGCTTGAGCATGTTCCGCATGTCAGACACGCATTCAAATTGCCGTCCGGCACCATGGCCTTTGCCATTTCACTTAATTTACCGCTTGAACCGCGGATTTTTGCCGGTTCTCCCATTAGCTGCCTCCATTATTCTTTGTGAATAAGCAAAAAATTAATATTGAAATTTTAAACACTGACCTCAATACGTATAGATTTTTTTTATAGCTATTATTAATATCATCAGTTGAATAGCTATAATTGAGCACAAAGAATAATGTCAAAGTGATAATATTGATTGACTGATTGCTCGTTATTTGTTTTTTCAATAATTTTTTTTAAGGAGGACGAATCCGGTTTTAGTTCAGGAGAGACTGCCCGAAAAAAACTTAATGCTTTAATTTATTTTAAAATCAGTTCACGATTTTAAACATCAGCCCGTCTGTATGCACACATACAGAATCTCAACTGAAGGGATGTATTTGAATAATCTTAGAAATGAGTTAGAAATTATCCTTGTAAAAATCACCGCGTCTGTACTGAAAAAAATTTTTCATCCTGTGATTCTTAACTTCACTTATTTTTGATTTATCCAGTTCAAAGCATGCAAGCATTTCATTTTCTTCAAGAAAAACCTTTTCAACCTTTCCTGAAGGATTTACAAGAAAAGAAACACCAGGGAAATAAAGATTTTTTTTATTTTGCCCGCACTGATTCAGAGCCATTACATAAAGGCCATTGTCATAGGCCCGAGCAGGGAGATGTCTTTTCCATGATTCAAATTTTTCCTGGGGGGTTCCGCGGGGTGATGCGTGAGGAATTATTATCAGCTCAGCACCTTTCTTTGCCATTATAGTTGAAATTTCCGGGAAATGTGCATCAAAGCATAGCTGAATGCCAATCTTCCATCCCATAAAATCAAAAAGTAATATTTCTTTTCCAGGGCTGATATGGGGAAGTTCAGGAGGACCAGGCTGAATTTTCCTGTATGAACCAATAAATTTACCTCTGCTGAAAAAACCGTGGCTGGCAAACACCTGATTACCTTTTTTTTCAGCAAAACCGCACAAAAAAGATATTTTAAAATTCCCGGATAATGATTCAAGCCTGTCGATCATAGAAAGATCGAGCTCAATTGCAGTGTCACAGATTTCACTTCCTGTAACATAGCCTGTAAGATTCATTTCGGGAAAAACAACAAGATCGCATTTTTCTTCTGCAGCCTTTTGGAGAAAATATTTTGTTTTTTCAAAATTATCCTTCAAATTCCCCGGCTCAAAAAGAGCTAATACGGCTCCTGTTTTTAATTTTTCCATCACACCTTAAATTTTGCTCTGATTTTGAAAACATCTGTGGCAGGAAGATTGAGAATTTTTTCAACCCCTGTTTTTTCTTTTATTTCCTGAAGATTTTTTTCAATCTCTTCCATGGACGGAGCAATAAATGTAAACCATACATTGAACTTGTTTTTTCTTATGTAATTGTGTGTTACACCTTCGTATGAATTAACTGTTCCGGCAAAAAAATCTATTTTGTCTTCAGGCACTTGTGCAGCGCACAGAGTTGAAAGAAACCCAAGCTTGTCAGGAAAAAAATTTCCGCCGATTCTCCTTATGACTTCACTTTCCCTGAGTTTTTGAATTCTCCTGATAACATCGTCTTCGGCCAGTCCAAGTCTTTCGCCTATTTCCCTGTAAGGTCTTTTTGAAACAGGGAAGTCAGACTGGATCGAGTTTATTATCAATCTGTCTGTTTTATCCATTTTCAGTCTGCATTTATTATATTTATCCACACTTTCCTGGTTCTGGGCCCGTCAAATTCACAAAAATAGATTGCCTGCCAGGTTCCAAGAGCAAGTTTTCCTTCATTTACTGCAACTATCTGACTTGCGCCAACAAGAGATGACTTGACGTGCGCATCTGAATTACCTTCCATATGCCTGTAAGCAGGATCATTGGGTACCAGTCTGTTCAAAGTCTGAATTATGTCATATTCTACATTGGGGTCTGCATTTTCGTTTATTGTTACAGCAGCAGTTGTATGGGGTACAAAAATGTGGCAAAGTCCGTTATTTATTCCTGACTCCCTCACAGCTTCAGATACTCCGGCCGTTATATCAATAAACTGGCTTGATTCTTCAGAATTGACTTTTAAAAGAAGCTTTTCCACAATCACAATCCTTTACATAAAAGGTAAAAAAAAGCCCTGTCAATAAGACAAGGCTCTTTCTGACTTTATTGTGATAACTTAAGGATATTATACACAACCTGTTGGCTTTGGAAGTCCAGCCATTTTACAAGCTCCTTTTCCTGGTCCTGATGGGAAAAGCTCGTAAATGTACTTAAGTTTGAAACCTGTAAGTTTTGAAAGAACACGTACCATTGGAGCGATACCGTTTTTCTTGTAGTAGTCCTGAAGAATATCAATCACTTTCCAGTGTTCATCAGTAAGCTCTTCAATACCTTCTTCTTTTTTAACGTATTCAACCCATTCTTTGTTATAGTTGTTGAAATCGTCAAGAAAGCCGTCTTCATCAACTACAAATGTTTGACCATTAAATTCAATTTCTGCCATCACTTCCTCCTGTAAATATGTTTATAATTCTTTTATCTTGGGCATTTGCCCTTTTTTCCTGCATAAAGAGCGGTTTAAATATTCCGACTAGGTAATCTTTTTAACCAAATGCAATTATCTTGTCAACAATCAAATTTCCTTGAAATTTTAAAACCCGATTCTAATTTATCAGACATCAATTGGAAAGATTGACAAAAAATATTTGTGCTGTAAAAAACCGGGCCTGTTAAGACCCGGATTGATTTTAGTACTCTCTTGGAGTCTTGTTAATCTGCTCCAGAGTAAAAACAGGGCCGTCCTTGCACACAAGTTCTTTCCCTATGTTGCAGCGGCCGCACATTCCTATTCCGCACTTCATTCTGTTTTCAAGACTCATTATTATATGATCGTGCTTGTACCCAAGTTTATCTAAAACAGGCTGGGTAAACTTGATCATCATCGGAGGACCGCACACTATTGCATAAGTATCATCACTTGCAGGAGGTGCCACCTTGTCTGCTATCTGAGGTACAAATCCCTTGTGGAATCTCCAGTCGGGATCATCTGTTCCGTCAACTGTGATGTGCATGTTTACATCATCACGGTCTCCCCACTCGTTAAGTTCGTCAAGATACAAAAGATGACCCGGTGTTCTTGCTCCGTATACTACATCTATTGTTCCAAACTTTGAACGGTTTGCAGGATCTATCATCATCTTGATTGATGATCTTAGTGTTGTATAGGCAAAACCGCCGCCTACTATAAATATATTTTTTCCTTCAAGAATTTCCCAGGGATACCAGTTTCCAAGCGGGCCTCTAAGACCCATTACATCGCCGACCTTCATTGAATGAAGATAGGATGTAACTTTTCCTGCTTTAAATACTGTAAATTTTACAAATCCCTTTTCTGTTGGTGAAGAGGCTATACCAATCGGTATCTCACCAAGACCTGGAACTGAAAGTTCTGCAAACTGGCCTGACTTGTATGCAAACTTTTCTTCATCTTCAGGATTTAGAAATACAAACTTGAATGTCTTTAGTAATTTATCGTCCGTTTCGGTGATTATCTCATCAATACGAACCGGATACGGCTTATATGGATTTGCTGCTCTCACTTTTTTTCTCCTTTTCCTGCCGGACTATTTTGATGGTTCGTAGTCATTCATCTGCTGACATACTTTACGGATATCAATGTTCACAGGACACTGACTTACGCATCTGCCGCAGCCTACACACATTATCCCGTCTTCATACTTGTCAAGATAATACTTGAGCTTATGCATGAAACGGTTTCTTGTCCTCTGCCAGGCTTCGTGTCTTGGGTCATGACCTGTTGTGTGAACAGAATATACTTCCGACATACAGGTATCCCAGTTGCGCATTCTTATTCCGTCTTTTCCCTTTACCTCATCCTGGATATCAAAACACCAGCAGGTCGGGCAGGCATAGGTACAGGTTCCGCAGTTGATACACGCAAAAGCCGCTTCTTCCCAGAACGGTGCTTCATATAGGTCAAGGATTGTCATTTTTTCTATTTTATCATAGGAAACTTTTGACTTTATTTTTCCTTCTGCCTGTTCTTTAAGCTCTGCAAGTTTTGATTCTATTCCTGAATCACCTTCTGCAAATCCTGCTGCCGCTGCAAATTTTTCTCCTTTTTCTGTTAAAACCTTTCCTATGTATGAATCTCCTGCATCTGCAAGGATTATATCAAGGAATGACTCATCAAAAGGACCTGTGCCGCAGCTTGTGCTGAAATTTACCGCTGACGGGTTGTTTTCTGCCATACCTACAAGGGTAAGATTTTCATATCTTCTTTCAAAATAAGGATCTTTATAATCATCTGTTATAAAGTTCTTTTTCAATATCTCCACTGCCTTTGCATCGTATGGACGGATTCCAACAGCTGCACGCGGTGTTTCATCAAAAGGCACTTCTTCAAGTATATGATGGCCTTCTTTATTTTCATCAAGGCTGTAGGAAAACATTACTTCCGACTGGGGAAGTACCACTTCCTTTACCGACATTCTGGTCTCGCCGTATTCAAGGTCCGGAGTTTCTCCGTCTTTAAGCTCCTTGAATGTATGACCTTTTTTTTCTTTTACCGGACCTGCAAGTCTGTATGACTTCTGCACTTTTTCCATTGCACCGGCCCAGTCTGATTTTTTTATGCTTATCATTTTCATGGCTGTTCCTTTTTCATCTCCTCAAGGTTCATGATCCACATGGTCTCTTCAGGGCCTATTTTATAAATTCATTCGGGTCGTTGATTTTGTACTGATCAAGTGCAGGACGCTGTTCCAGCTCCATTCCAGTTTCAAAACCGTATTTCTCCACACAGTCTTTTATTGTCTTGCGTGTGAAGTATCTCATTTTTATGTCCATGGGGCATGCTGCTTCACAGGCGCCGCAGTCTGTACAGCGGCCTGCGTCATGAAACGCTCTCAAAAAATGATAGGTGAGCACATCTGTATCATTATCGCTCTTTCCTACCCACTGGGGACGGGATTCGTCTACAAAGCAGGTCGGGCAGTAACAAAGCGGGCATGCATTTCTGCACGCATAGCAGCGGGTACATTCTGAAAGAAGTTCTCCAAAAAAGTTCCATCTCTCATCTGCACTCATTTTTTCCACTTCATCAACATCTGCAAATCTGTCTGTAATTTCAAGTTCAGGAACTTCTGCTCCGGCAAGCTCATCAAAAATTACAGGGTTTCTTTTGATGCAGGTTTTGCAGTTTGACTGTAACACATCTTTTTTCGCTACTTTCTTTTCAAAACCATCTCCCTTGATTGTGATGGTTTCATTATCATCTTCAACTGAAGTGATTTCTCCTTCTGCAAGATCAAGAAGTGCTTTTTTATCTGCAAGTCCTGTACACGGAACACCTATTATGTAAAGCTGATCACGTTTGATTTTGTTTTCAATTATATGAGTTACAAGGTTTCTGCTGTCACATCCCTTTACTACTATTCCAACCTTGTCTTTACGGTTAGTTACATAATTTACAAGGTTCATGCGGCAGTTGCAGTCAAATACAAGATTTTCTGCTTCCTTTTCACTTTTTGCCATATAGGGCTCGGACATGTAGCCCAGTGTTCCTTTACGAAACCCTATTACCACATCCACCTTACCCTCGCTTAAAATCTTTTTGGATATTTCTTTTATTTTATCTGTATATGCGTCCATTATTCAGTATCCTTAGTTGGGTAACGCTTAACAAATTTTTTATTCGGGCCCAGTACCTTCACTTTTTCTGCAACCTGCTTTGCAACATCTGCAAACTTTACTGCTTCAGCAGATGAAATCCATGAAAAATGAAGTCTGTCTTCATCAAGACCTACGAATTCCATAAGGTCCTTGAAAAGCTGAAATTTACGGCGTGCATAGTAATTACCTTCCAGGTAATGGCAGTCTCCGGGATGTCAGCCGGAAACCCATACTGCATCTGCACCTTCCCTTAAAGCCGAAAGAAAAAATTTGGGACTCATTCTTCCTGTACATGGTATTCTTATTACCCTGAAATTATCAGGATACTGAAAACGGCTTACTCCCGCAAGGTCTGCTGCACCGTAGCTGCACCAGTTGCAGAGAAAACTCACAATCTTTGGTTCATATTCACTCATTGCCAAACTCCTTATATAAATCTCCGCTTTTAAAAAGCGGAGAATTTTTAGTTTTATGCGTTTACTGCAAAAATCTGGCTGAAAATCTGGTCATTGTCAAAGCCGTTATGGTGAATTGCACCTGAACGGCACGATGCAACACAAAGACCGCATCCCTTACAAAGAACAGGATTGATTTCAGCTTTTCCTGCAAAAGGCCCTTCTGTCAAGAATGAAGGCGCGGAGTACGGACAAACGCTTACACAGATTCCGCAGCCGCTGCACAGAACAGGGTCAACCTTTGCAACCTGACCGCTTGTAAATATTTCTTTTCTTGCAAGAAGAGTTATTGCTCTTGATGCAGCAGCCTTACCCTGGGCAATCGCTTCCTCAATAGGCTTGGGATAATGTGCTATACCTGCAAGAAAAACACCGTCAGTTGCAAACTCGGAAGGTCCAAGCTTTGCATGAGCTTCTATGAAGAATCCGTCATCATTCATAGGAAGCTTGTAGAACTGGGCAAGATCGTTCACAGCACTTGGAACAATAGCTGTTGCAAGAGAAATAACATCCGGTTCTATTTCAAGGTCACGGTTAAGAACATGATCTTTCACAACTATCTTCAGATTTCCGTTTTCAACTGAAACTTTTGGCTTATTTTCAAGATCGTATCTTACAAAAATAACGCCTGCATCCCTTGCTTCCTTGTAAAGATATTCCTTCTCACCGTAAGTTCTGATATCCCTGTAAAGAATAAATACATTCATATCCGGCTTGCGGCGCTTAAGCTCAAGGGCATTGTCAACCGAATGAGTACAGCAAACTCTTGAACAGTATGGTCTTTCCGGCTCACGAGAACCTACACACTGGATGAAAACAGCGCAATCAGCATCCTTGACAAGTGAATCATCGGACTTCATTTTTTCGTCCATTTCAAGAGTTGTCAGAACCCTTGAATCATTGCCGTACATATACTCATCAGGAGTATATGCCTTACCGCCTGTAGCCATTACAGCAATGCCGTGCTCAAGGACAGCTTCCTGCCCGTTTTCATTGAGTTTTGCACTGAAGTTTCCAACAAAACCGTCAACATTTTCAATTGTTGTATTGAGATGGATTTTAATTTTGTCATTCGATTTTATTTTTTCAACAAGCTCTGCAACCTTATCGCCTATAACTTCACCTTTTGGAGTCTTGTAAAGTTTAAGGGCATTACCGCCGAGTCTGTCTGATTTTTCAATAATATGGGTTTCATATCCCTGAAGAGCAAGGGTTTCAGCAGCAGCCATACCTGCCAGACCGCCTCCAACTATCATTGCTGTCTGACCAACCTGAAGCTGAGCTTCTGCAAGAGGATTCTGAAGAGCAACCTTTGCTACACCCATTCTTACAAGGTCCATTGCTTTTTCTGTTGCTTTTTCAGGGCTTTCTTTATGAACCCAGGAATCCTGGTTTCTTATATTGACCATTTCAAACATGTACTTGTTAAGACCTGCAGCCATGAGAGTTTCCTGGAAAAGAGGCTCATGGGTCTTTGGCGTACAGGCAGCAACAACGATTCTGTTAAGATTCTGTTCCTTGATAATCTGGGTCATCTTATCCTGAGTATCCTGAGAACAGGAGAACATATTATCTGTGGTAAACTCAACAAAAGGAAGAGTCTTTGCATATTCAGCAACAGAAGGAACGTCAACAACACCGCCGATATTTACTCCGCAGTGGCAGACAAAAACACCGATTCTTGGAGCTTCTCCAAACACATCCCTTTCAGGTGTAGCCTGAATTTCCTTGAGCATTGTTCCCCGCACAGGAGCAAGACCCTCGCCGGCAACACCGGCAGCAGCACTGGCATCAACCATTGACTGGGGAATATCCCTTGGACCGAGGAAAGCACCTGAGGCGACAATACCTTTTCTTGATGTCTCAACAGGGGTAAATGTACCTGTCTGGGCAAAATTACCAGGTGTAAGTTCTATATTCAGATTTTTTGCAAGTTCAATTGTTGAAGCATCTATTTCAAGACCCACAGAAAGAACGATCATATTGAAGACTTCTGTCTGGATCTTTCCCTGATCATCAACATATCTGACTTCCAGGTCATCTGTCTCAGGAACCGGATTTATTGTATGAACCCTGCTTCTGACAAAACGTACTCCATCATCTTTTGCTTTTTCATAATAGCGCTCGAAATCCTTACCATGGGTTCTCATGTCCATGTAAAAAATTGCGCAGTCAAGATCACCGCCTGAATGCTCTTTGGCTATTACAGCTTCCTTGATTGCATACATACAGCATACAGATGAGCAGTATCCATTATCACAGCGGTTTATATCCCTTGAACCTATACACTGGAAAAAAGCAACTTTTTTAGGTTCTTCATGATCTTTTGACTGTTTTACAAGATGACCAAGAGTTGGACCTGAAGCAGAAAGAAGTCTTTCAAATTCCAGGGCTGTAACTACGTTTGGAAATTTTGTATACTGATATGTATCAAACACTGAAGGGTCAAACGCTTTAAAGCCCGGAGCAAGAACAACTGAACCGACATTTAGTTTTACGGTTTCAGGCTTGTCATCATAGTTAATAGCTCCTGTAGGACATGTTTTTTCACAAAGTCCGCACTTTCCCTTTGTCAGTTTAATACAGTTTTCTGCATCAATTACAAACTTAAGAGGAACAGCCTGATCATATTCAACATAAATGGCTTTTCTTTTGTTAAGACCTGCATTGTAATCATTATCCACCTTTTTGGGGCATTTCTCAACGCAGGCACCGCAAGCAATACACTTGTCCATGTCAACGTATCTGGGCTTCTTCAAAACCTCAACTTCGAAATTTCCCGCTTCTCCTGAAATTGATGTTACTTCGCTTAGAGTCATCAATTCAATATTCTGATGCCGGCCGACCTCGACCAGTTTAGGTGAGATAATTCACATTGCACAGTCGTTGGTTGGGAATGTCTTGTCCAGCTGAGCCATTACACCGCCGATGGACGGTTTTTTTTCAACCAGGTAGACATAATACCCGGCGTCAGCTAGATCAAGGGCAGTCTGCATCCCTGTGATACCACCGCCAACAACCATCGCGGATCCAACGAGTTCTTTTGACATAATCTCTTCTCCTGTTAAAAATTTTGCAAAAATTGCCGTTATTTTTCTGCAACTTTTCGGATATTAAACTTTTGCCGGATTAAAACCCGGCTATTGATTTTTTAGCCAAATTCAGAGTTCATTTATTTAAATATTCTATCAGCAAACATATCCATATCGGCTATTTAAAAGGTTGTCAATACATTTAGTTCTGTTATATACCATCAGAAAATATTAAAAATCTGGTACCTTATTTAAAAATAAAGAATAGAAACCATGCCTGAAAAACTTCCACAAATTGTAATTATCTGCGGGCCCACCGGAATAGGAAAAACTTCAATGACAATTGAACTTTTTTCTATGTTTCCATCAATTATAATAAGCGCCGATTCAATGCAGGTATATAAACTGATGAACATAGGCACTGCCAAGCCAACCCCCGAAGAAAACGCCAGGGCATTTCATCACCTGACAGACATGTGCTTCCCGGATGAAGACTTTGACGCCGGCAAATTTGCATACGAGGCAGACAGGCTCATTCAGGAGGCGCACAGAAAAGAAAAAATTTCCATCGTCACGGGCGGAACAGGTCTTTATATAAAAGCTCTTACAGAAGGAATATTCAGGTCAAGACCTGCCGACAAAAAAATCCTTGAATCATTATACGAAGATGAAAAAAAGCATGGCAGGGGATACCTTAAAAAACTTTTACAGGAGCATGACCCGGAGTCAGCTTCAAAAATTCATGAAAACGATGTTTTCAGACTTGCAAGAGCTCTGGAATGTTATTTTTCAACAGGAGAAAAAATTTCTGAACTTCAGAAAAAAGAAAAAGAAGAAAAAAAGAAAAAGTATGAAATTTTAAAAATAGGGCTTTATATGGAAAGAAGCCTCTTATATAAAAGGATAGAAACACGGGTCGACCAGATGATTGATGCAGGACTTTTAGACGAAGTTAAAAAATTGAGAGAACAGGGATATCACCCGGATCTTAAATCAATGGGATCAATAGGTTATAAGCATATGAACCTTTTTCTAGACAAACAGCTGTCTTTTGACGAAGCTGTCGAAATTATGAAAAGAGATACAAGAAGATATGCAAAAAGACAACTGACCTGGTTCAGAGCCGACAATGAAATAAACTGGCTTTTACCCGATGAGGCTGAAAAAGCGGCAGAGCTTATCACAAAGTTCTGCGCTTTGTAACCCAGACCTAGTTTTTCACTGAATTTACTTTCTGATTATATTCATTAACGGCCTTATTGAATTCGGCTCTTTTTTCTTCATATTTTTTGATGAGAGCATTGAGGCTTTCAAGCTTTTCCGAGTACTGTTTTGCCTGTTTTTTTGTTTTCACTTCTTTTCGCAGAGATTCCAGAACTTCCTGCTTTTCAACCAGAGTTCTGTACTCTTCATCAAGACTGCTCTTCCTCATTCTCAATGCTTCCCCTTCTTTGGCAAGATCAGAAATCCCCGCATCATTTTTACTGTCAGATTTTTCCTGATTTTTTACTTCAGGCTCTGTTTTTTCATCGGCATAGGAAACAATTTCATCGTTTACAACTATCTGGCTTTTAAACTCATCAGGAATGTTTGAATAGTCATCAGTATAATGAACAGTACCTGAATCGTCGGTATAACTGTAAAATTCAGCGATTGCATTGGAGGAAAAAAAGAAATATAAGAATACAAAAGAAAGTTTTATAATAAAATTTCCTGAAATTTGCATGCCGGTCTCCGTAAATTTTGAATTTGACAAATAATTTAGAAATCAGGTACCTGAAAAATACTAATGGAAAAAAACTAAAAATTAAAGGCTTTAATATGAATAGCAAAAAAATTTTCATTATTTCAATATTGATTCTATTATTCTCGGGATGCGGTCTCTTGAAAAAAACAGATGTCGATCATATTTATTCTCAAGCTGAAAAAGCAAAGTTTGAAAATGCGGAAAATGCTTTTAACAAAAAAAAATATGATGAGGCTTTAAATTTATATACTGAATTTGTTCAGGAATTTCCAGCCTCCTATTTTGTTCCTCAGGCTTATCTTAAAAAAGGACTTATAACTGAAACTGAAAATACAGATCAGGCCCTTGATATATATATGAAAATCATTTCTGATTACCCCGGATCAGACGTTTTTTTCGAGGCTTCTGTCCATGCCGCAAATATACTGATTGATACGGGAAGACCTGCCAAAGCCCTTCCTGTATGCGACAGAGCACTGAAAAAAACTGACTCTGAAAATACAAAGATAAGGTTTTTATACATAAAGGCGAATATTTACTTTTCCCTGGAAAACTATTATGAGGCAGCAAAACTATACAATGAAATCTTTAAAAAAGACCCTATTCAGTATCACCGGATAAGGCCTCTTCTTTCTGAAACTGCCTCAAAAATGAGTAAAACTGAACTGTCAGGAGCCTTTGATCTTTTTTTAAGCAACGATGCCTCTGCACTTTTTAAAAAATATTACGCTCTGGCCCTTTTAAAGGAAGACAACACTGAAGAAGCAAAACTGATTTTAAATGAAATTATTGATAACTATCCTGCAACTGAAACATACGATGAAGCAAAGACAGAGCTTCAAATGATTCAAAAAAAAGGGAAAGTATCCATAGGAGTAATCCTTCCCCTTTCAGGACAATTTGCTCCTTACGGTGAAATGGCTTTAAAAGCTGTTCAGTTCGCTGTTTCAGATTTTATATCAAAAAATCCAGACATTAAAATAAAACTTCTTATTGAAGATAACCAATCTCTGGAATCAGGGTCAAAAGAGGCTGCAGAAAAACTTATAAAAAATAAAGTTTCGGCAATAATAGGCCCTTTCCATACTGCAGAAGCAGCATGTGAATACTCAGAAAAGAATCTTGTCCCTATAATTGCAATGACCCATAAACCTTCAATAACCAAAAATAAGAGCTATGTTTTCAGGCATTTCATTACTCCTCCCATGCAGGCGGAAGCACTTATAAACTTTGCAAAGGAAAAGCTTTCAATAACCACATTTGCAATTTTATACCCTGATGAATCCTACGGTGAAACTTTCATGAACTCTTTTTTTGACGCAGCAAAGCAAAACAATTGTAAGATTATGGGCGTTGAAAAATACAATCCGGAATCATCAGATTTTTCCATACCCATAAGAAAACTTACAGGGCTCTACTATGAAGATTTGAGGGAAGTCTCCGGAGATCAGAAAAAAAGCGTTTCTTCAAAAGAGAATGAAGAGCTCAAGCCTGTTATCGACTTTAAGGCTGTTTTCATTCCTGACGGACCTGCAAAGGCTGCAAGCCTTGCTCCTCAGCTTGCATATTTTGATGTATTCAACCCGATTTTTTTAGGCCCGAATCTGTGGGAAGATGAAAAACTGATAAAAGCAAGCGAAGGCTATATAAAAGAGGCTTACTTCACCTCTCTTTTTTTCCGGAATTCTTCAAACGAAAAAGTTGAAAATTTTTCCAGATCATATGAATCCCTTTTTGGTTCAAAGCCCGGATTTATCGAAGCCTTAAGCTACGACAGTGCCATGATCATATTTAATTCCGTAAAAAAGGCAGGTTCAGCCTCCCCGAGATTGATAAGAGATTCTATAATCTCAACTTCCGTATTCGACACTGTCACAGGACCTACCTTTTTTGAAATAAGCGGAGAATGCATAAAAGAGCTTATTATTCTAAAGTCAGACTCAAAAGGAATAAAAGAAGCTAAATTTTAAGGAGCAGAAAATGGCCGGCATTCTTGACAGGATAAAAATAATAAAAGGAGATATTACTCAAATCAAGGCTGACGCCATAGTAAACGCAGCAAACAGATCTCTGCTTGGCGGTGGAGGGGTTGACGGAGCAATTCACAGTGCCGCAGGACCGATGCTTCTGGAAGAATGCAAAAAGCTCGGAGGGTGCAGAACCGGAGAAGCAAAAATAACAAAAGCATATGAGATTAAAACTGCAAAATTCATAATTCATACTCCGGGACCGGTTTTCAGAAATCGTGAAACAGATGCTCATCTTCTTGCGAACTCATACAGGAACTCCCTTAAGCTGGCCCGGGAGAAAAATCTCAGCTCAATTGCCTTTCCGGCAATAAGCTGCGGAGTATATGGTTATCCTCCTGAAGAAGCGGCACAGATTGCAGTTAAAACGACTGTTGCTTTTCTCCGGAAAAACAGTTCTCCGAAACGGGTTGTGTTTGTTCTTTTTTCAGATTTTCTTGAAAAAATTTACTTTAAAGCAATTGAAAAAATCAGCGAAGCCCCGCACTTATAATTTCTGGAGGTTAAAACGTCAGTAATTCTCGCAAAATCCTGGAACTCCTGATTTCAGACAAATGTTTTCCGCTATCTGCGGCAGCTGAATTTTTTCATAATAGAAATCAAAAATAACCCAAGTCAAAGTTTGCCTTTATTCCCCAATCTGGTAAAGTCTCGTCATTCACAAATTTTCAGGTAAGGATTCTTCAATTATGAAAAAACTTTTATTTATTGTTTCTGCATTTTTTTTATTTTCTGTTCCGTGTGCATATTCATACGACCTTCCTTCTGTAAACCTTGGTTTCACAAGCTTTCTGGACGGTGGTCCTCCTGCCGGACCTGGATTCTATTTTTCTCAGTATGTTCAGTACTGGAACTCAGAAAAGCTTGCCGGCCCAGACGGCGGCAATCTCCTTGGCTCAGTTCCTGATGAAAAACTTGAGGCATGGATAAGCCTTACACAGTTTATCTATCAGTCTGAAAAAGAGATCGCACATGGTATTCGTCCCGGTCTTGACATAATCATCCCTTCTGTTTCTCTGGACATGTCATACAGAAACGACAATCCAAACTTCCCAAAGGACAATGGATCAGGCATTGGAGATATTTTAATCGGCCCATTCATTCAGTGGGATCCAGTTATGGGTGAAAAAGGTCCGCGGTTTGTCCAGAGAATAGAGTTCCAGTTCATTCTTCCCACAGGAAAATACGACAAGGAAAAACAGCTCAACCCTGGCAGTAATTTTTTCTCATTCAATCCCTACTGGGCGGGCACACTCTTTATAAATGAAAAAATTACTGCTTCAGCAAGACTACATTATCTGTGGAATGCTGAAAATAACGATACCGATGTTCAGGCAGGTCAGGCCGTTCATGCAAATTTTGCCTTCGGAGTGGAAGTTCTGCCGCAGAAATTAAGACTTGGAATAAACGGATACTGGCTCAAGCAGTTGACAGACACAGAGCAAGACGGCAAAAAAAGAGACAATTCCAGAGAACAGGTCTTTGCTGCAGGTCCGGGACTGGTGTATCATATTTCAAAAGACAACCATTGTTTTTGAACTCTTATTTTGAAACTGAAACAGAAAACAGACCGGAAGGTTTCAAACTCAATCTCAGATGGGTTCATCATTTTTAATACTCTCATCCATTCAGGCGGAAAACTCCGCCTGAAAATTTAAAACAAAGGGTTAAACCTTTTTTATTGACACAGACTTTATTCTAAAATATTTAATTCTACTGATTTTACTATTCTCTTTACAAATAATTTTCTCAAAATAAAGGACACCTCAATTTAATGTTAAGCATAATTATAATTGCTTATAATGAGGAAAAATATATTCCTTTACTCTTATCGTCATTAAGCAGACAAACATCTAAAAATTTTGAAGTAATTATTTCTGACAGTAACAGCACCGACAAAACCGAAGAAGTATCCCGTTTATTTGAAAATAAATTTAAATTTTTTACATACCTTAAGCTCAGCCAGACAAAAGGCCCTGCATACGGAAGAAATATGGGAGAAAAAGCCGCCCGTTTTGAAAGACTGTTATTTCTTGATTCCGATACAGTTCTTGAAAACGATTTTATTGAAAAAGCAATCAGGGAAATTAAAAGAAAAAAAATAGACATAGCCACATGTCCCATTAAAATTTCCGAAAATAATTTTTTTTCCGATGCCGGTGCTTATCTTCTCAATTTTTTTATGCTTCTGCTTAGGCCTTTATACCCTACAGCCTTTGGTGCATGTTTTTTTTCGACCAAAACTGTGCACAAAAAAATCGGAGGGTTCAATGAAAACCTTGGAATATGCGAAGACTGCCATTATGTAAAAAAGGCTCTGAAATTTAAAAAGTACAAATTTAAAACATTAAATCTTTTTTTTCACACATCTGACAGAAGAGCTGAAAAAGAAGGCGCTTTCAAATTAACACTTAAATATATCAAAGCGCATTTATACAGAATTTTTACAGGAAGGGAAATATTAAAAGAAAAAATTGATTATAAATACGGCGGATTCAGATAATCATGAGTTTAAATTTTTTTTTGGGACAAAACAAATTTGCTTTAAAAATAAAAGAAATCCTCTTTGAGCTTTCAGTGCTTTTAAGAAACAGATATTTCTACCTGGGAGGAGCCGTTCTTTTCGGAGGAATAGAGCTCAATTTCTTTTCCCAGAAATATCTTCTCCAGTACAGCCAGACAAACTCAGGCCTGCCCGTTCTTTCGGACCTCATACTCGATAACATACCGCTTTGGGACATCGATTATTTGTACGATATATTTTCCCTTGTATCCCTTGCAGGGATTATTTTCTACCTGATCCACAGAAAAAAATACAATCAAATTCCATATCTTCTTGTTTTAAGCGGTATTTTCCAGATTATAAGAGGCATTTTTATTGTGCTTACACCACTTGGGAATCCACCCGGATTCGACGGCACAGAAGGTTTTTTCAACGGTTTTTCAATGATTGAGCTGGGTGTTTATCCCTCAGGACATACCGGAATCAGTTTTTTGTATTTTCTTTTTGCAGAAGACAGGTTTTATAAATATATACTTCTGGCATGTGTTTTTATTATAATTTTTGCACTTTTTTTATCAAGGGGCCATTACACCATTGATATTTTATCCGGGATTTTTTTTGCATATGCAATAAAAGCATTCGGAGACAGGCACTTAGTTCAAAAAATGTCAGCAAAAAAATAAAATGCCGGAAACAACTTTTCCGGCAACCATAATTAATTTATATAAAATATCTGCTTGTAAACAATTCAGTCCAAAATCCGCACAACTTTAAAACTCAGCCAGACTGTGATTATTTTCCCGATTCAAGATACTGAAGTTCATACAAAGATTTGTACGGGCCGTTATTTTCAATAAGCTCAAGGTGGGTGCCTGTCTCTTTTATTTCACCGTTTTCCACAACAACTATTCTGTCAGCATTTGATATGGTTGAAAGCCTGTGAGCAATCATAAATGTTGTTCTCCCTTTCATAAGGTTCTCCAGAGCCTTCTGAACAATTTTTTCTGCATTGGTATCAAGGGCTGAGGTTGCTTCATCGAGCACAAGAACGGGAGCGTCTTTTACAAGAGCGCGGGCAATGCAGAGCCTCTGCTTCTGTCCTCCTGAAAGCCTGTTGCCGAATTCTCCGATCACAGTGTCAAAGCCGTCAGGAAAATCCATTATAAAATCATAGGCATAGGCAGATTTAGCCGCAGACATTACATCCTCGTATGAGGCGTTAGTTCTTCCGTATGCAATATTGCTGTATACAGTGTCATTGAACAAAATCGGCTCCTGGGTCACAAATGCCACCTGATCTCTTAAATTGGAAAGTTTAATATTTCTTACATCGATCCCATCGATCATGATTTTACCTTCAGACACATCAAAAAATCTTGGAATCAGGTTTACAAGGGTTGTTTTGCCGCCTCCGCTCATTCCAACAAGAGCAATCACTTCACCTTTTTTTGCCTCAAGGTTGATATTTTTAAGGATATACTCATCTGTACCCTGATATTTGAACCACACATTGTCCATTGTCACGACATGAGATTTCTTTTCTATTTCAACTGCATCAGGGGCTTGTACAAGATCAGATTTTCTTTCAATTATATCATAAACCCTGTCAACTGCAGAAAGACCCTGCTGAACGGCATTGTTAAGCTTTGATATTTTCTTTACCGGATCATAAAGCATGATTACAGAAGCAAGAAACGATATAAAAGTACCGGTAGTATAAACCCCTGAAATTACCCTTGAACCTCCATACCAGATAATAAAGGCAACACCTGCTCCTGCAAGCACTTCCATGACAGGAGATGAAAGAGCTTTTACAACTGCATTTTTAATTTCCATTTTAAAAATAAGAGCTGTTTTTCCGTAGAACCTCTTTTTTTCATATTCTTCCATGGAAAAAGCCTTGATTATTTTTGCCCCGACAAGAGTTTCATGGGCAAAAGAGTTCATTTCAGCCATTGCTTCCTGGCATCCTGTTGAAACTTTTCTGACTTTGCGTCCAAAATAAATTATAGGATAAAATGCAAGAGGAAGAACCATTACTGCAAAGAGCGCTAAACTCCAGATCTGATAAAAAATCACACCAATAAGAAAGCAGATTGTAAAAAAATCTCTGAGTGTGGAAGTTATTGTTGTTGAAACCATATTTTTTATAATATTTACATCATTGGAAAGCCTCGACATCAGCTCTCCTGTTTTTTCACCTTCAAAAAACGATAATGGAAGATCCTGAATTTTTGAATAAAGGTTATCTCTTATTTTTCTGATTATAATCTGACCCAGATAGTTCAGAAAATATTCCTGCCCGTAAAGTCCGAGTCCTCTTAAAAAATAAATAAAAATAACTGCAAAAGGCAAAAGCTTGAGCATATCCTCTTTTTTGTTTATAAAGACATCGTCTAAAACAGGTTTTATTATATAAGCTGAAGCTGCTGTTGAAGCAGAAACAACAAGCATACACACAATCGCAAGACCAAGGTGGGGCCATTTGGTTTTAAGATATCCGGCTATTTCTCTGTGCCTTGGTTTTATTTGTATTTTTTTAAACAACATAAGTCTCAATCTTTTTATCTATTATTAAAATCAACAGTATCCATGCAAAAAATATTTCACACAAAGAATTCAGCTTTCTGCCATTTCAGCTGCTATCTGAGCTGTTCTGCGTGCGACGCCCTCTTTTCCAAGCATTGCTCTGACTTCAGATAAATCATTTATCATTTTCTGATACACATCTTTTTCCTTAAGGTAATAAACAACCGAATTCTTTAATTTTTCAGGTTCTGCATCATTTTGAATAAACTCCGGAACCACTTCTCTTTCTGCTATTATCGATGCAAGCCCTATAAATGGAGTTTTTACAAGAAGCTTTCCCGCAAAATAAGTAAGCCTTGATACTCTGTACATTATAAGCATCGGAACTCCGGCAGCAGCGGCTTCAAGGGTTACCGTTCCTGAAGCTGCAATAAGAAAATCCGATCTTTCAAAAACATTGTAAACGCTTCCATCCTCAACTTTGATATCAATATGACTTTCGTAGTCTCTGACACAGGAATAAAAAAATTCTTCCTCACCCGGGCATGCAAAGGAAACAATAAATTTTGCATTTTCAAATTCCTTTGAAATCAGAGACGCGGAATCGAGCATGATTTGAAGGTGATTTCTCACCTCTCCTTTTCTTGAACCCGGTAAAAGACCAATAACAGGAGATTTTGAAATTTCTGAAAACTTCCTGGCTTCTTTTCTGGGAATTGCGTAATCCAGAAGAGGATTACCCACAAAAGTGGAAGCAATGCCATACTTATCATAAATCTCTTTTTCAAAAGGGAAAATAAGAGCAACATGATCTGTGAACTCTTTTATTTTTTCAATTCTCTTAAAATTCCAGGCCCAGAATTTCGGGCTTATATAATACAGAACCTTTGTATTATTTTTTTTTGCAAATTCTGCAAGCCTGAGATTAAAACCAGGATAATCTATGAGAATCAGAAGATCGGGCTTTATATCTTTAATGGCATGCTGAGCAGTTTTTTTTGCTGAAGAAATTACTCTTAAATTTGCAATAACGTCTGTAAGGCCCATGAACGAAAGATCTTCTGATTTTAAAAAAGCAGAAAAACCGGCACGTCTCATTAGTTTTCCACCGATTCCGAAAATATCATAATCGGGTCTTATTTTAAAAAGCTCAGAAACAAGATATGATCCGTGAAGATCTCCTGAGGATTCTCCGCAAACAATCATTATTCTTTTTGATTTCAAAGGATCCCTACCTTTACTCAAAATTCAGCTCCTTGAAAAAAAGATCATCTACGCCGACAACTGCAATTTTATTTTTATCTGCTATTGAAATAAGCTCCTCGGGATTTAGTACGTTTGTTTTTCCTGCCTCGACAGCCAGAATATCCAGACCAGATTTTTTCATCTGAACAATTGTATCCGGCCCTATTGAAGGGATGTCAAATCTTAAATCCTGATTTGGCTTAGATGTCTTCACAACCACGCCTCCACGGTTTGACAGACTCCCCCCTCTTTTTATTGCTTCATCTGTACCTTCTACAGCTTCAACAGCGACAATACTTCCGCCTGAAACTACAACGGTCTGACCTATGTCAAGCATTCCTATTGCCTTTGCAGCCCTGTAGCCGAGATAAATATCGCTTAAATTCTCTTTTGAAGGGGATGTTTTTGTCCAGATTCCTCTTTTTGCAAGAAATTCCGGCATTAAGTCTGATGAAGCCGAAATTTTGATTCCGTTAGTTTCCATAATCTTTGAAAAGGCTCTTAAAACATTATCATCATTTGTGGTTTTAAGCTTTGCAATGGCTTTAAGAGCAAGGCCGTCAGGACGAACATCAAAAAAAAGCCTTGTTTTTTTAATGCCTCCCAGCATTACTGCTTCTTCAACACAATTTTTTTTAAAAAAATTTATGATTTTTCTGATCTGCCCTACATAAAGCCAGACAACATCATCTGCTATTTTTTCAATTTCCTGCGAGGCCTCATTTTTAAAGGCGGCAACGTACACCTCTAAACCCTCATTTTTAGCTTTCTGAGAAAAAACTAAAGGAAACTCTCCGTTTCCCGCAATAAGACCAATTTTTTTATTCACTTATCCACTCTATCTTGTGATGCCCCGATCAGATTTTTCTATAAATTTCAAAAAATAATCTACTTCGGGAGTCATTTCAACTTCCATTTTTATTTTTTCAAGAGCCTGATTCACTGTCAGATCAAGCCTGAACATTATTTTGTAAGCCTTTTTCAGGGTCATGAGAGCTTTTTCTGAAAACCCTCTTCTTTCAAGACCGACCTTGTTCAGCCCATGAAGAACAGCCCGGTCACCAGAAGCTATTACAAAAGGCGGAACATCCTTTACTATCGCTGATTTCCCCCCTATATAACAATGATTTCCCAGATGCACAAACTGGTGTACAGCCGCAAAACCTCCAAGAATAACATAGTCTCCGGCAACAACATGCCCTGCAAGAGTTGCATTGTTTGACATTATTACATTGCTGCCTGTTCTGCAGTCATGGGCCACATGAGTATAGGACATTAAAAGGTTATTATCTCCAACCTCTGTTATTCCTCCGCCTTCTCCGGTTCCTCTGTTTAATGTAGCAAATTCTCTTATAACTGTATTTTTTCCAACTTTAAGAAAAGATTTTTCTCCCCTGAACTTCAGGTCCTGAGGAATGGATCCAACAGATGCATAAGGAAAAATATGACAGTTCTGACCCAGCTCAGTATACTGATGAACCATTGCATGGGCTTCTATTCTGCACCCTGCACCAATCTTAACATCACCATCTATGACAGCATAAGGCCCTACTTCAACATTCTCTGCAATTTCAGCGCCCTTATCTATGATTGCAGTCGGATGAATTTTCATAAACTTCCTTTCTCCATTACAGCCATAAATTCGGCCTGACAAACTTTTGTATCGCAAACATGACATTCACCCTTTACTCTGAATGCATTTGATCTTTTCCTGAGAATTTCCATATCAATTATAAGCTGATCTCCGGGAATTACAGGTTTTCTGAATCTGGCATTGTCTATACCGCCAAGGTAAAAAAAATCGTCCTGACTGCCAAATGACTGATTGACAAGAACTGCTCCTGTCTGTGCCATTGCTTCAAGAATCATTACACCCGGCATTACAGGTTTCCCCGGAAAATGACCCTGGAAATAAGGTTCATTGAAAGTTACGTTTTTTATTCCTCTGATGAATCTGCCCGGCTCGAGATCAAGTATTCTGTCAATCATCAGAAAAGGATACCTGTGGATCATAACACCAAGAATTTCATCAATATTTAATATTTTCTCATTTCCCATTTTATTTTTTTTCTATGTTTTCAAGCCGTTTTTCAATAAAGGAAACTTTTTTTCTCAATTCAGGAAGCCTTGTAAGTATCTTTGAAACTTTAAGCCACAGTCTGTGGGGCATTTCAGGGATACCCGAAACTACACTTCCGCTTTTCACATTTCCGGTAACACCTGTCATAGGGCCGACAATAACAAAATCTCCTATCTCAAGATGACCTGAAATCCCGGCTTTTCCTGCAATTATACAGTTTTTTCCAATTATGGTGCTTCCAGCCACTCCTGACTGGGCTACAAAAATAGTATTGTCACCTATTTGAACATTATGCGCTATATGAACCTGATTATCGGTTTTAACACATCTGCCTATGACTGTATTACCAAAAGTACCCCTGTCTATGGTATTGGAAGCTCCTATTTCAGCATCATCCCTTATTATAACTTTTCCAACATGATGAATCTTCACCCATGAGCCCCCATCAGGTGCAAAACCGAATCCGTCACTTCCTATAACAGTTCCTGAATGAATAATTACCCGGCTTCCTATTTCGCAGTCAGAATATATTGAAACCCCTGAATATATTCTTGTGCCGCTTCCTATTACAACGTTGTCACCAATAGTTGTATTGGGGTATACATAAACGTCATCACCCAGAACAGTATTGTCGCCTATGACACATCCGGGTCCGACATAAACATTTTTACCGCAGGAAAAAAACTTCCCTGTACAGACAGTTTCATGAATCAGCTCTTCTTTTTTTTCCAGAGGATGAAAAAGAGAAACAATTCTTGCAAAAGCTGCATAGGGATTTGGATGTAAAATAAAGTTTATGTCTTTAAAATCAGGAACTTTTGGAACAATAAATGTTCTGGACAGGGAATCTGGAATTTTTTTAACATACTCCTCAGTCTTTGCCAGACAAATATCATTTTCTGATGCAGTTTCCAGAGGAGATACTCCTGATATTTCAAAAGCCTTATCACCGTAAACCTTTCCTCCGGTAAAATCTGCAAGCTGTTCAAGAGAGTAAATCCTAGTCATTGGCTCCAAACTTCTTATCATGAATTTTTATTACTCTGTCTGTAATATCAAGCTGATCAGGAGCATAAAGAATAGCGCTTTCATGAACTATGAGAAGAAAATTTTCATCTTTTCCTATCTTTTTCAAAATATCTTCAAGCTGCTCAAAAAGCTTTTTTGTCTCTTCAAGCTCTGTTTTCTTTATTTCTTTTGTATATCTGTCATCCATTTCCTTGTAATCGTTTATCTGGATGCGGTAGTCTCTTCTTTTTTCCTCCTGCTTTTCAGGAGACATGACAAGGGCTTCTCTTTCCAGCTGATCTCTTATTTTCTGAATTTCCCCTGCTTTTTCCTTTAATTTGTCTTCGAACTGAGCTCTTTTTGTATTAAGAATTTCTCTTATGCTCTGGCCTGCCTTTGAATTTTCAATAAATTTCTGATAATCAAAAACACCTATTTTTGCAATATCCGCTGCTCCTGCAATCCCTGAAAAAACAAAAGACATGACAACCAGTGAAGCAAGAAAAAAAATTGTTGTTTTTTTCATTTATTACCTCCGAAATATTTATTAGTTAGACCTGAACAGGCAATTTTAAATCAAGGTTAAAATGCCTGGCCCATGGTAAATTCCCATCTGCCGCTTTCATTTTCATCCTCATCAGGATCAAGCATTCTTCCATACTCAAGCCTTATGGGACCTACCGGAGAATACCATCTTATACCGTATCCCCAGGATCTTCTTATATCACCAAATCCCACACTCTCATCTTTTGCAAAAACATCACCGGCATCATAAAAAAGAAGTCCCATAAGTCCGGCTTTTTTTACTATCGGAAAAATAAGTTCCAGGTTTGCCTGAATATATTTTTCACCTCCGACTTCGTTTCCTTCATCTGTCAGAACATAAATACCCTGCCAGTCATAACCTCTTACA
>JBFWJK010000005.1:0-43242 GCA_050253255.1 Desulfobacteraceae bacterium
TCACCTGCAATATCTTTCAGATGTATTTCATCCGGCGATCTTTTCCCGAAAAGAGAAATTGCCGCATCTATTATCAGGTTCTTTTTCTTTTTCTTTTCTTCCTCCTTTAACTGCTGAAGAATATTTTTCTTTGCCATGATTTTCTCCGAAATTCTCAAAATAAAGAGTTAATAAAACAGCTCGAACCTCCCCCGGATGATGGTGGAGAAGTATCATCTGAACCAGCGGTTTTATCATATTTGCTTATACTGATCCCCCCTATTGAATCAGCAGAAAAAACATGAGAACCGCTTAATATTGTCTTTGAAACATTTCCTTTTGTCGAGTGAGTTGACAAAAATTTTGGAGATGTTTCATTAGCCCCTGAATAAAGTTTGATCCCTTCCGAAGTTCCTGCAAACAGGAATTCTTCGTCAGCAGATACCGTATTTACAATTGTTTTGGCATCTATTGCATTGATCTGGGTGAGACTGTTTTTGTTCAATGTAAAAACAGAATTTCCTGATGCCGCAAAAAGAGCCGAATTTTCGCAGTATATGGCTTTTATTTCATTTGTGCAGTCAAAGGTAAGGCCGGTGTTGAAAGGATTTTCCGGATCACTTATGCCAAGACTTCCCAGAATGCCTGCTGAACCAGTAAAAAGAGTTTTGGATTCAGCATCAAAAAACAGCGACTGAAATTTTTTTGTATTGTCAAAGGTTTTAATAAAGTCAATTTTTGAAGATTCATACTTGTATATATCAAGCCCTGTATCGGTTCCGATATAAATATATGAGCCGTAAACCTCTAAAGAAAGAGGTGTCTTTCCGTTTGTTATGTCATAGGAATATGCAACTGCAGGTGATGTTTTAATATTTTTAAACAATATAATTTTAGTGTCTGTTACGCCTGCAAAGGAGTTTGAGAATTTTTTAATGAAAAGAGGGCTGTCTTCATTGACTTTTTTGATTATCTCTGGTTCAAGCGTATCCGATGCATCAAAAAACAGAAAGCCCGGCTTTTCAGCTTCAGAGTTGACTGTGCAAAGGATGTTGTCATTTGCCGCCATGTCTGTGAAAGAATAAAATGAGCCTGTAGAAGAGCTTTCAGAAGGGTTAGACTCATCTGTTACATCAATTTTAGAGAGACCTTTGGTAAGATCGGACATGAATATGGAATTGTCCTGGAGTTTTAAAGAATACGAGTTTGTGTATCCTGTTTTTAAAGAGTATTTTGTGCCGTAAATTTCTACTCCGGTGCTCGTTTCTCCGGTTTTGTTTGTAATATCAACTATCTGGAGTCCTTCTTTACCATCTGCAATAAAAGCATGATAACCGTTTGTTTCAACAGAATTTCCCTTCAGGAGCTCATCATTTCTTCCAATATTTCTGGGCCTGTTTTCCTGGGGATCATCAGGATCTTTTATAAAACTGCCTGAGTCATCGAAAACTTGGAGTTTTGCGACAGCTGCCTTTTCTTCTGTTTCGGATCTGCTTGTGATAAAAATATAAATATTTGAATTAATCTCTTTTACTTTCAGGTCTCTTGCAAGAGTGATCGTGTTGTAATAAGCTGTTCTCAGATCTCTTTTAGATACAGGTTCAGGGTCATTTTCACTTTCCATTACTGCGTCTATTTCTTCCTGAGTATCAGGAGGAGGGTTGACTATCAGAGAATCTGGGCTTACAAGAGCATTTTTTACTGCAACCGGGTTGTCATAGCTTGCCGGGTCTGTGACATCAAAAATCTTCAGTCCATAATAAAGATCAAGAACTGCTATGTAATCTTTGCTGTCAAATGAAAAAAACTCAACGTCGAAATATCCGCCTGTAGTAAGTTCTTCAGACTGACCGTCCTGTCTGTATCCGCCTTCGTAGGCTGGTGCCTGTGGATTTGAAACATTAATTATCCTGAATCCGTACCCGTTGTCTGCTATATAAAGATAGTTTTCGTCCAGGGCCAGTGATGCGGCATCTATTGAAGATCTTTGCTCGCCTATAAGAAAGCCTGGGTCATCTGCAATATTTTCAATAACTCCGTAATATTCTATATTGTTAATATCACTGTAGTTGTAAATGAATACGCCGGATTTACCTGCCGCAACATATAAAATCTTGTTCTGGTTGTCAGCAAGAACATCCTGAATGGCATATAATGAATTTATGTCAAAATTTTTTTCTGAATTCAGATTTTTGTCAAAAATTCTCAAGGTAGTGCCAAGTCCGTGGAAAACATAATTGTCGTCCGCAGATACTGCATCGTCAGGGAGGTTAGGCCACTCAGACATCTTCTGGATTGTGAATGCACTTGCAGAAAAAGAAGATGAGCCGACCAGCAGAATTATTAAAAAGATTTTGTTAAAAATTGATCTGAGCTTCAAAGCTTACCCCCTCTTCATCACCAGTACGCTTTTGCATAGTTACTGAATACTTATCATTATTAAAAAAGCTTACTCCAAAGACCCAGCCGATATTTTTAGTTGTTTTAATTTTTTCATCATACAAAAAGTTTTCCTGTTTTATACAAAGCTTTTCATTCCCTGTAATACTTGAAACTCTTGGCCCGAGAAAAAATTTTGTATTATCTGTTGTTCCGCTCAGTACGACTGAAGCCTGAATTTCATCAAGATCTGCTTCATAGCTGATTTGTTTTACTCCCCGATTACCCGAATCTATGGATAACCTTCTGTACTGCAGATCAAGATTTGCATTCAAGTACCTGAAAACCGATTTGACTTCCTTCTGGAACAGTTTAAAAGACAGACCTCCACCAAAGGTAAACATGGAGTCATCTGTTATACGGACAAGATCCGGTTGGGTATATAGTCCTGATATACTTTCGTCGAGAATCATCAGATCCGACTTGAATCGTCCGAATCCTGCCTTACCGTAAAAAAAAATATTTTCAAAAAACAGAATACCTGCTTCAAGCTCAGTTGTGTCGCAGGAATTTTTTGAGCTTCTGGTTTTAGAGTAATGCCTGAAATCTTCTTCAGAACCGGGGTCTTTGTATAAAAATTGTTTTATCTGTTCCGGAAAATCGTTTTTTTGATGATCCGATCTTAAAACAAACTGAAATCCTGATAAAAAATTTTTGTTTCCTGTTTCGCTGTATGAAAAAGATCCGATTCCTGAAACAGGAGCAGAGAAACTTAAATCAGGATTTAATGTATATAATAACATATAAATGAGCAAGCATATTTTTTTCAAAAAATTAACCTCCTTAATATAAAATTTGTTTGGAGGCAAAAAATATTAACGCATTAAAGGCGATATTCTTATTTTGCCTGAAATTTCGGCTTTAAATCCCTCCACAGTGATGCTGCCGAAGCTTTTGCCTTCATTCATGAACCTGACACCGTTTTCCCCCTCAATAGTAATTGATTCAATGTGGTATCTGTCAATCTGAACCAAGGCTTTGTCCATTTCTATGTTGATTCCACTGGTCATTTTACCGGTGAAAGGATCGATTAAACTGGCCGGATTCACGGAAACCGGATTATTGAGGAAGACTGTTCCTGCATACTCAACCCCGTTAAGGGCTAAATGAGCAGGGTTTCCATCGGTGCCGTCTTCATCCCTGAAAACTACTTTTTCTGCAGTCCAGTCGATTCCGATGACATCCCGGGCATCAACTGAGATCCCTGCCTGACCTGTCAAGGCCTTCATTTTTTCAGGAGAAACCGGCGTAAGAGCTAAGGCTTGTCCTGTGATAAGGATTATTGATACCATTATTGTTGCTATGTATGATAATCTGGTCATAGCTGACCTCCTGTCTGTAAGATCAAATCTCACAGGCAACCCGGCTGACCTGAACTGTTCAGGCCCCGCAGCTTTCCGTCCCGGGATTACTCCCGGTTTGGCAGAAGGAGGGCGGCCCGGCTGACCGCAAATGTCGGCCCCGTGGCTTTCCGTCCCATGGTTACCCAATGGTTTGGCTAGTTATTATCTGATCCTTTTGGCGGCCCGGCTGACCTGAACTGTTCAGGCCCCGCAGCTTTCCGTCCCGGAATTACTTCCGGTTTGGCTTTTTCAAAGTATATCAGGCGGCCCGGCCAACCTTGATATTCAAGGTCCCGCAGCTTTCCGTCCCGGGATTACTCCCGGTTTGGCCTGGCATCCTTTGGTTTCAGAAATCACCCTTAAGCTTTTTTTGCCTCCATGCAGATCTTTTTATTTATATAAAAAAATCTGCATGGCAGTTTTTTTTCAAAGAGCTGTGTTATCTTCTTGCAGACAGTAAATATTTTTCCTTTTCAAAGGTTAGAATATTATGTTTAAAATTTTGATTTTATTTGATTATACATTCATATCTCACAAGATCAAAACCGCTTACACCAAGAGCGTGAAGTTTGTTCTCAGATTCAAAGACTATCGGGAATTTTGACATAAAATTGTCAACTGAAGTGTTTGTCTCAGTGCCGTCAATGTTCATTATCCATTTTTTGTCATCATGGCTGGCATAATAGGCCAGATGTTTACCGTCTGGGCTGAATTTAGGAAGGCCTCCAATAGTCTTGTACTCTTTATCTTCAATATGATTTTTTACCATTACAACACTTTTACCTTTGAATGCCATATAGGCGATTTCATTTTTTACAGGGCTGAATATAGGCTGTTTTACATCAAAATATGAATTGCCTTCTTTTTTATCCCATACAACAAACCACCCTTTTTTCTTGGAAAAAGCTCTGTAAGCGTAGTGTCTGCCGTCAGTTGAAAATTTAATAAGCCCGGAAGAGTCATATTCTTTTTCTTTTTTGCCGTTTATAATAATTGTAGGTTTTTCGTTTTTTACTCCGGTATATCCGTAGGAGTCGCCGGAATCGGAATATGTTACAGGGCCGAGAGTGTCAAATTTGTACTGTTTTTCACCGTTTACAACCATCTGCCAGTGTTTACCTGTATTTGCAGGGTAGGAAAGGATTGTGCCCTCAGGATTGTAAAAAGGTTCTCCAATTGTTTTATAAGCCTCATGTTCTTTAAAATCTTCCAGAAGAAGGAGCTTGTCTTCATCATTTTGAACTACGCAGGCAAAATTTCCTGACTTGGAAAATTTTAAAAGCATGGCATTTTTATAAGTTTTTGATTCTTTACCATTTATAAATACGTGCCAGCCCTTATCTTTGAATGCTATAAAGCCAAGCTTTGAGGAGTCAGGGCTGAAAATAACTTCATTGATATTTCTAAAAGGCCCGTATTTTGTGTCACCGCAGATTAAAAATCCGTTTTCCTTGTCCTCAAATGCTATATAGGCTGTTTTTTTACCATCCGGACTGAATACCGGGTCATTTTTAATTCCGTCAAAACTTTTTTCTTCTTTTCCGTTTATGACAACAAATTGTTTGTTCCCGGTCTGGGCTCTGTAGGCAAAATTTTTTCCGTCACTGCTTACAATTATTTTCCCTAAACCGTCATATTTTTTTTGTTCTTTGCCGTCAATTACAGCAAAATCCTTGTAATCTGAAAAAACTGTGAAAACTGGAATACCTGATTCAGGTGCAAAAAATGGAGTTCCTTTACCAAGACCGGGGTAGGGCCCGTAAACTCTGGAATTTATCTGGGCTGACATTTTTTTGTCTTTTAAAAGAGCCAGACCTATTTTGTCGTAATCCGGAAAATTTGAGGATATATCAAGTATTCTTGTCTGATCGGGAGGTGTACATATCGTAATTATTTTTTCTTCAATTTTTAATGAATCCGCATTTATAAAGGGTGTGCAAATAAATAAAGAAACAAAAATAATGCTTGTGATGGCAAAACTAATTCTCATGTTTTTTTAAATCCTTTTCTTTTTTTTCATTCTTTTTGAATGGATTAAGCTTTTTAAATAAAGTTTTTACTTTATCCACTGCATGGTGAATCATTTCCTGCTGATGGTGGAGCATTTCCATCTGCACTGATAAAGGCATAGTTATCCCGAATAGTGCTACATAAAGATATGTTTCCTGTTCATAATCAAGACCTGTATACGGGTTGTAGACTATTTTTGTGAAATCTGTGGAGTTGAAGTTTGTGCTCGAGTTGTTTGGAATTTTGTATGATTCATTGAAAAGATAGCCAAGGCCTACATCTATTGTAACATCTTTTGGAAGCTTGAGCGAAAATCCGGCAGCGTAAAAGGTCATGTCAGGCATGAAATAAAGTGCATCAAACTTGTCTTTTGGAAGAGATGCAGGCCTGAATTCATAGCCGCATCGTAATGTGAGCTTTTCTGTAGGATAAAATTCAAGTCCCACTCCCCAGTGCCATGTATCCTCCATATTTCTTTTTACAACAAGGTTGTTGTCCCCTCCGGTATATCCAAGCAGTTTGGCTACCCTGAAGAGCTGTATCCTCTGGTCAAAGGTAAACTTATCTTCTTTTACAGCAGACCAGTTTGACCAGTGGAGATCAGCTGTGATCTGAATTTTTGAAAAAGGTTTGAGTTTGATTCCCATATCAACTCTTCTTGGGAAAGTCTGGGTTGCAGTAACCTTTCCGGCCTGGTAGGGGACAGCTCTGTATGGAATGTCAAGCATACCAGCTGTTGTCATTGTGTATTCCGTACTCCCGTTCCAGTCTACATGTTTCATCCATTGTTCGCTGTAGTAAAACTTGTAATCACCGGAAAGTTTTGCCTTTGCCTGGCTTTGATATGAAAGTCCGAATCCGAACCAGTGAGTCGGTTCCCATAAAAGACCCAGATTGAAAGAAGGGGTATAGTCATCTCTCAAATCCATTTCCATGCTTGTGTTGTGCTCATAAGGGCCAAGTCCTCCGCCAAGCCATGGAGGCGGAAGAGTCTGCTCTGAAACAACGGGTATTTCAAGATCTTTTGTTGCATCACCAATAACTCTTGTAAGTGCTACAAGCTCGTTTGGTGTTCTCTGATCAAGTGCTATTCCCATTGCAGTCTGGCCGAGTCCTACGGAAAGTCCAAGCGAAAGTTTGTCAGAAGCCTTGTAGCTGACAGTAGGAGCAGCATACAGGAGATGCTGAAGATAAAGTGACTTACAGCCGAAACGAAGAGGGTCTCCTGCATCCTTATGGGACATGCCTCCTCCGTAGGGAGCATAGTTTGTATATGCAAAAGTCCACTTTGATTCCGGTTTTCTGTAAGACAGACCAAGGCTTGCAGCTGCAAGAAAGTCGATAGGACCAACAAAAGGGATGTACATTCTTGTTGATGAATTTTCTCCCTCGGTATCTCTTAATGGGTCTGGGCCTCCGTGGTCAGCATTGGGGTCTTCGGGGTTGTATGGAGCATTAGGTCCCCATTTCCCGTCCATAAATCCTTCAAAATCCTTGTCTTCAGTAAATCTTCCTTTTCTCTTGATTATAGGAATTCCAAAACCGTTTGAAAACATTGCTCCTTCGTCAATTTTTGAAAGACCTGCAGGATTGAAGTGTGCGGACATGTGAGGAGGCGGGTCTGCAGTGCATGCATTGGCAAGTCCTATGGCCTTTGCATCAACAGCCGGGTTTTCATTGAAGGTTGCAAATGTTTCTTCTGATAAAAATAAAACAAGAAAAAATGTGATCAGATAATTTTTTATTCTCATTTTTTTGATTTTTGGGCTAAGTAATTTCATTTAAATTCTTTTTAAATTAGAGTTTAAAATCAAAGGGCATACTTAAACTGAAACTTACATCCGAATTGCTGTTGAAAAGTCCTATATTCAGATTTGTATTGACTGAGCGCTTGTGTGATATTTTCCAGTTTGTACCAATTGAAAGAGATGATGAATAAGAAGCCGATGATTCATTTGTCCCAATTGTTTCCCAGTAATACTCTGTGGGATAGCTGTATGAGTACTGGAACCCCACGCTTATTGATACAAGATATGAAAGAGAGTAGCCCATACCTATGTTTGCACTTATCTGATCGCCGGGACTTACTTTGGAAATATAAATTCCCTTAGCCTTCTGTTCTATATCGGAGTTATATTTTGCATCATCCACATCCAGGTTTTTATAATATGAAATCCCTCCGAAAGTAATAACCGGATCAATAGATTTACTGAAGTTTGCTCCTGCAAATATTGAATAGTAGCCATTTCCTATTGCAACCTCGTCATCGTCATCCATTTGGTAAGGGTTGTCTCCAAGAGGAACAATTATGCCTGCATTGAGAATGGTGGTTGGTATACCTTCTTTAGGTCTGAAAGGCTGATACTGGATGTTGAAATTTGGGTCTCCCATTCCTATTCCGGTTTTTGAGCTGTCCTGAGAATCTGTGTATTTATAGCTGAATGGGATTGACGATGAAAATGTAAGATTTTTTAAAAGAGGAACTTTAAATGAAAGTGAGTTTGAAAGTGTGTGAGAATTTATATGTCTAACCTGCGTACTTTTTTTACCGTTTTCATCCTCAACAGATTTTAATTGATCGTAGGTATCTCCTGTATAGCTTATTGACCAGGAAATATTCAAAATACCCGGAGTTGCAAGAGTGTATTCCCGGCCTGCGGCATCAAGTATTTCTTCATCTTTCTGTTTTTTTTCCTCTTCCGTCTGCTGCAGCTCACTCATTACTTCCTGAGCTTTTTGTTTTTTCTCAATTTCAAGTAAAAGTTTTTCCAGTTTTTCAAGCCTTTGCCTTATAGCAGGGGAATCCTCAGGGTCTATGTCCTGCGCATGAATTTTAGAGTCAAATAATAAAAATACAAACAAAAGAATCATAATAAAAAAGGAAAGAAACTTTTTGAGTGGTAATTTAATTTTTT
This sequence comes from Desulfobacteraceae bacterium, assembly GCA_050253255.1. Lineage (GTDB taxonomy): Bacteria > Desulfobacterota > Desulfobacteria > Desulfobacterales > JACKCP01 > JACKCP01. The sequence continues at coordinate 8,687 of JBFWJK010000005.1, forward strand.
GCGCCATAAGTCTTTGCTTTCCAATCAAAGAATAAAGTTAAAAGGTATTCTGACTTTAAAATTGAAATCTTCGTCATTGTTTGTGAGGCCAATGCCGAGTTCCACGTATATTTTTCTTTTTTCTGTAACCTGCCAAGTTGAACCAATCAAAGCAAGGGAGCTTATTGTTGAAGATGACGACAGTTTTCCTCTTCCTCTCCAGTAATAATCAGTCGGGAATTGATAGATAAACCTGCATCCAAAGCTGACTGAGACATTTTCTGAAATAACATAGCCCATGCCCGCATCAAATCCTGTTTCATCTCCGGGTTTTACTTTTTTTAAGAACTCACCTGCTTCGCCGAGATAAAGTGAGTTCTTAAAATTTGTATTAGGGTCTTTGAATTTATATGAATAAAAAATGCTTCCATAGAGCAGGGTAGGGGAAATTTTTTTACTCAGGCCAAGGCCGAGGTTGTAGGTTATTACTCCTTCTCCTGTCGGGAATTCTGTCTGTGGGTTGATTTCATAAGGACTTCTGCCCATGGGGAAAGTAAAGCCGGAACTTATTGTTAATAAAGGCCTGCCTTCATTTTTTTTAAATGGCTGGAACAAAATTCCCATATACGGATCTCCGAAATCATCCATATCAGATGTCTGTCCCTGCTTGTCGTCATAAATTGAAACAAAAGGAAGATCCATGACAAACGAAAGATTTTCCTTAAGCGGATATTCTATGGAAACAGTATTCACCAGTCTGTGGGTTGCCTCTCGTTCAAAGGAAGTACCTGATTCTTCTGCAGAACTTATCTGATCGTAGGTTTTCCCGTAATAGGAAAGACTGTAATCCACTCCTATTACACCCGGAGGTCTTAAAGAATATTTACGGCCGGCGGCAGTTATAAGTTTTGAATATTCCTCTTCTTGAGAAATAAGTTCTTTTTTTTCTTTTTCCGGAATGGTTTTTTTATCCAGTTCTTCAGCACGTTTTTCAAGTTCCTGAATTTGTTTATCAAGGTCTTCTGCTGAAATTTTATCTTCTGCAGAGCAAATATTCAGGGTGAAAATAAAAAAAATTAAAAAAAACAGGAATAAAATTTTAATTGGGCTGTACTGTTTAATCATTTTTTGTAAATCTTCCATGAGCCTGTATCATCAAGTCTGTATTGTTCAATTTCATTTGTTGGATCCATTACAGGAGCCATCAGGGTTTCCTGGAGTTCCTTGTCAATATATCTTAAATCTTTTCTTGTAAGCTTAAGTTTTGGTACTGTTTTTTCCTGATCCGCCCAGACAATGAACATTACACCGTCATCCCATATTTTTTTGAACTTATCGATTGAATAGCTTGTGTTGCCAATAAAGGGGTCTGCTACAAAAACATGATCTTTGTATATTCCCTTTAAAACAACAAAATGCTTATAGTTATAAACATTTGTTAAAACAATACACGGCCAGTATTCCTTGTTGTTGAGATCTTCAATTGTAGCCTTGTAACCCCCGCTTTTATATCCTATTGCATCAAGAAACTGCTGCATATCCCACAGGGAAAAGGCCCGGAGCTTTTTTATCTGTTCCTTGTCTCCAAATTCCATTAAGCCTCTTATAACCTGTTTTTCGCTTAAATTTTCGTTGAGAAAAAAATTTAAAAGAGTGGCAAGGGCAGCAGACCCGCAGCTGAAATCGTGTTCCTGCTTAATTATGTTCCTGTATTTTTCTTCAGTAAAAGGGGCAATGTCTTCTCTTATCCTTATTTCACCTTTATATCCGGAAGAAAACACAGCTGTTTTTTTATCTGTACCGGCTTCAGGGAAAAAATTTGGAAGCAGAGTAATTAAAATTGCAAAAGCTAAAGCAAAGTGCATTTTTTATTTTAATCTCTTTTTTTATAAGGTTTTTATGTTTTTATATTCTAAACATGATTCGTTTTTCGGACAAAAAAAATATGACTTAAACTTCTAACACAAAATTAAAGCTCTGTATATAAATATCAGGGTGCATCCCACCAGTGATCTGCACCGAATGCAGCCTGAATATTGCCTTCACTGAACCCCATGATTGTGTGAATTCCCTGACTTGCAGCTTCAGGATTCAGGATAAGAAAGAAACCCTGGCCTTCAGAGGTTGAATCAAAGGTAAATGTTTTGTTTCCAAGGTTTGCCCTTGTATATTCCTGTGCATCCGAGGCATTTCCTCCCTCGAGAACAGGATTGTATGTTCCGGTAAAAGAATTGAAATTGCCGGAAACAGTTCCGTTAAGCATATTTGATCCGATTATGAATCTTTTAAGCACAGGCTCACTTGAATTTAAATCATCAAAATCAGCTTTAATTATAAGACCGTCAATAGTCAGGTTTGTCTGCTGAGTGCCAAAACTCATATTTGTCCAGTCCTGGTCCCAGCCGTTAAGTCCGTTTCTTTCAAAATATCCGAGTTTTATCGATTCAATCTCAGTAAAAGTCTCGATATGGGTGTTTAAAAACAAACGTGTTGTTGTATCCGTTGTTGAAAAGTCAGTAAGAGCACGCTGTCCTATGGTTTCTTTCATTTTTTCTTTTGAAAGAGCTTCAAGGGCAAAAGAGGAATCTGTGAATAAACAGATAAGAGCTAAAATTATTAAAATATTTAACAATTTGGATTTCATCATATATTCCCCAGATCCCTTCCGGGGATTTCAATTGTCAGTCTGTGGACATTTATTCCGTCAATTGCTGCAGGTCCGAAGTCTTTATCTCCAATATGTATATTTTCGATTCTTGCTGAACCTGTCATTGGTGCGGAAATGTAAATGACTGGTTCAGTGACGCCGTTGAAATCTCTTGTACCTATATCAAAGGTTGCAGGGGAGTCTGCTCCAAAATTACCGATTTTAAATTTTCCTGAAGGTTCCCAGGTAGAAGGATCCTCTTGCCTGCCTGTAAAGGAATCAGCCATGAACATATTCTGGAACCCTAGCCAGCTGCCCTGAGCTTCAGGGCCATAATTAAATTTAAGAGAATCTATTTTGAACTGAAAACCAGCTTCAAAATCTATTCCTGCATCATGGGCACCGAAATATAAATTCCATTTTGGAAAGCCTGTACCTGTAAGATCAAGGCTTCCAATGTTTTTACCATTAAAATCTATTTCTTCAATTTTTATAAAAGACTGAACTTCAAAATCTTCACATTCAAGTGAAACATATTGATTTTTGTAGCCTGAGTCTGTTTCTGAGGGGCTTGCTATGTCTATAAGTATCTGACCCATGTAGCCGTCATTGTCGAGATCAACATTACCGGTATTGTAAGTTGTAAGACTTTTGATGTTTTTAAATGCAAGGTATCCGGGGTTAGTTTCGTCAGCATCAATGAATTTCACAGACGATTCATGATTGTAGAAAACAGCATTGTCTATTCCCACAGAAATGCCTGCCTGGGCAGTTTTGGACTTCATTTCATTTTCGCTCATTTCTGAAATAGCGAAAGCATTTCCATTAATGAATAAAATGAATAAAAAAATTGTAAAAAGTCTTTTGAAAAACATAAATAATCCCTAATTACTGCTTTTGATTGGACTTACTTCAATCGTGCCTCCAAAAATAAGCTGGGTTGCAGACCCTTTTTCTATTGTCAGAAGAGGTTTGTTGTTATTCATTGCTTTTACAGCCGGATCGTCAGTGAAAACCACTATGGTTTTTGTTGAACCTCCTATTGTAGCTTCAACAGAAGGAAGTTTTGCAATAATTCCTCCTGTGTTTAAATTCATCTGCGCTGCCTTTGCCGCTGTAATTCCTATGATACCAGAGTTGAAAAGACCTATTGAGGTAAGAAGAGAGCAATAGTTTGTTGTTTCAATAACAAGAGGAGAAAATGTAACCCCTTTTTCCTTGGTTGACTTGTCTTTATCTTTTTCTTCTCTGTCTTTTCTGTTTAATTCAGCGTTATAATTTTGGACTGTACTTTCTTTTAACCCCAGGTTTCCTATCTGGTTTCCGAATTCTTTTTTGAGGTTTGCGTTGGAGTATTTTTCGAAGTCATCTATCGGTTTGAAATAAAGTGTTGAACCTTCGGTGTCTGAAATAACCTTAATTCCTGCTCTTGTAATCGAGCCGTATCCGTCAGTGTCTGTATAAGTAATATTACCGTATTTTACATTGACTATTATTTCGCCAAGTTCAAACACTATACCGGCCTGTCCTGTTATTTTTCTAAGGTCTTTGTGGTCCAGCTGTTCTGTGGCTGAGCAGGGAAAGGAAAGGATGGAAAAAATACCGGCTGCCGCAATTATTTTTTTCATTCTTTTTTCTCCCTGATTTTAAGTTTAAAAAAACCCCGCCTTTTATTAAAGGCGGGGTTTAATTTATGACTTATTAATTAGTGAGGTGCTATTTCCAGACGTCCGCCAAGGATAGCCATTGTAGAGTCGCCTGATTTTTCAATTGTGATGAATTCATGATCTGTGTTGAAGTATGATGCTCCAGTTGCAGGAGTTAGAGTAGTAACAGTTCCGTCACCATTGTCGCTACCGCTTACAAGTTTGATTGATTTGAAATTGCTTGTTGTATAAGTTGTGATTTCAACTGTTGGAAGACCGATAACAACACCACCTACGTTAAGAGCCTCTGCTCCACCAAGATCTGCACCACGGTTAGCTGTGTTGTATACCCATCCAGCTGTAAGAGCCTGACATGTTCCAACATCAATTGTTAGTGGAGAAATACCAGTTGTCATTCCAGCCATATTACCATTTGTTGGGTCTAGCTCACCTGCTGCAAGTGCTACTCCAACTGCAGCTGCATCATCAAGAATACCTATTGCATCTGTATTACCAAATATTGTCTGAAGAGCTGTAACACCATATTCAGTTCCATCAAGTATTGCATCTATTGTTATAAGCTTCTGCATATCATCTGCATGGTCGATCATGATACCGCCTGCACTACCGCCGTCGCCTATTCCATCAATATCCCAGTAAGTTGTATCTGCAAGACTCTTCTGATAAATTACAATGTCATCAATTGCAATAGATACACCAGCCTGACCTGTTGCAGATCTAAGCTGTGAGTTGTCCATTTTTTCAAGTGCTGATGCTGCCATTGGCATTGAAAGGATTGCTGCTGCTGCTAAAGATACGATAAAACGTTTCATAAATTTGTCCTCCTAGACAGGTTAGTTAAAAAATTTTGTTCCAACCTGCCAGAGGCAACCCGGCCATCCTTAAAACTTTTTAGGGGTTTGTTTATTAAGGACCCGCTTGGCTTTCCGGCCCTCAGTTACCTGAGGTGTGGCTTTTTCCTGGCAATTTCTTTTAATTTTGTTTCTCAGGCTAAACTTAAGGGTCAATCCCTTTATCATCATAACTCTTTTTGGCGGAAGGTTATTATGGTGATTTTTATTTAAACCCGGAAACATTTAAAATTAAAAAGAACAATGTTTACTTCATGTTTTGGAGGTTCTCACAAAACAGGTTTTATTGTCAACAAAAAAAAACACAAGTTTTCAATAAATTTTTAACTCTTATTTTAAGTTGCTGATTTTTATCATAAAAACACTGTTTACTTTAAAAAATATTATCTCATAAACAATGTTTATAGAATTTATTTTAGGTTTTAGAGGCTTTGTTGCTCTTAAGTTTGGCAATCTTATATTGATTTATTTGTAAAATCGAGGTTAATGCCGCAGTGGAGAGCTTTTGTGTTTGCCTTTATCCATAACATACACACAGAGGGGCTGTTTCTTTTACTGGTTCCCAGGCACCTGATTGAGAATTTTTGTTTTGTAAAAAATTCTTTTATATCAGAGGGTTACATTTCCAAGCAGGAGCTTGGGAATGAGCAGCGAGCATGAAAGACACGCAGAGCAGCTTTTCCTGCAGGATGCCGGGCAGGGCTTTCAGCTGCAGAAATAAAAACTCTGCTTTCCAGGTGACTGTTTTTAAGTCAGCAAAACATAAATTTCAAAATTAAATGTATACAAACCAAAATTTGACTGTATTGACTTTTTAATACCTGATTTTTATACTCACATCAGTAAAAAATTTGGTCTTCAGGCAAATAAGAAACATGACCTTTTAATAAAGGAAAAAATATCATGAAAAAACTGGCACTTAATACATCATCCTTTGAAAAATTAAGAACCGGTAATTTAATATATGTGGATAAGACAAAATGGATATCAAGGCTTTTGGATAATGGTGAGGCATATTTTTTATCAAGACCAAGAAGATTTGGAAAGTCACTTACTGTTTCAACTCTTAATGAACTTTTTTCAGGGAATAAAAAATTATTTAAAGGTCTTTATATTGAGAATAAATGGGAATTTGATTCTTATCCTGTTTTAGTTTTTGATTTTAATGAAATAGACACTTCAAATCCTGAGAATCTTAAAGATTCTCTAAAAGTTAAATTATTTAATTTTGCTAAATTTCATGAGTTAAAACTAGATAAGAACGATCTGCTAAAAGATATTTTTTTAAATTTACTTACAGCCTTATATGAAAAATATAATGAAAATCTTGTGATTTTAGTAGACGAATACGACAAACCAATAATAGACCACCTTGCAAAAGATGAAATAAAAATTGCTAAACAAAACAGGGAAATACTTGAATCCTTTTTTGGGACGTTAAAAGGTGCAAATGTTGTAGACAAGCTTAAGTTTATATTTGTCACAGGAGTTTCAAGATTTTCAAAGGTTTCCATTTTTTCCAAATGGAATAATCTTACTGATATTACAATGTCTGGTGAATATTCAGATTTTCTTGGATACAGCGAAGATGAAATTAAAGAATATTTTGATGAATATTTGTATGAGTTTTGCGAAGAAATGGGAATCAGCATTGAAGAATGCATTGACAAGCTTAAATATTATTACAATGGATATCGTTTTTCCAAAAAAGATATAAAGGTTTTTAATCCCATTTCTCTTATGAACTGCCTTAAAGACAAAGAATTTAAAAACTACTGGTTTTCAACCGCAACTCCGTCATTTCTTGTTGAGCTTATAAAAGAAAACAATTATTACATTCCAAATCTTGAAAATGTCAGAGCAGGATCTGGAATGCTTGAAAATTTTGATATAGAAAATCTGCAGATAATTCCAATGCTTTTTCAAACAGGCTACCTTACCATAAAAGACCATGACGGAACTCTTGTTTCTCTTTCATATCCAAATGAAGAAGTCAAAAAAAGCTTCAATGAAATTCTTTTGCAAAATATTACAAATAAATTTGATTCTGCAGCCTATGCAAATGAACTTGGACTTGCCTTTAAAAATGAAGACTTTGAAGAAGCAAAATTTTTCATAAATGCAATTTTTAATGAAATCCCCTACCCTCATTTTAAAAATGCAGATGAAAACTATTTTCATACAATAATTTATATGAGTCTATCTTTAATTGGATATAACACAAAATCAGAGCTTTTAAACTCAAGAGGAAGGCTTGATCTTGCACTGATTTTTCCTGACAAGGTTTATGTTGTTGAATTCAAGTGCAAATCTTCTGCTCATGCCGCTATAAATCAGATCAAAGAAAAAGGATATGATAAAAAATGGAAAAATCAAAATATAAGAACCATTTTATGCGGCATATCATTTGACAGCGAAAAAAGGGAAGTTAATGATATTTTGTTTGAGGAATAGCTTTTTATTATCTTAATTGAGCGTTTTATGTTTTTATTTTTACTGGTTCACGGGCTCTTGCTTGGGAATCTCTACTTTATTAAAATTTTATTTTATATCAGATGATTACATTTCAAGGCAGGTGCTTGGGAACGAGCATAAGTTATAGTATGCTGGGGGGGGAATCTGAGTATATCATGTGCCTTCATACAAAATTTAAAAAACCCCAGTCCATATGGAAAGGGGTTTTAACTGTTAAAATTATTGAGTGCGAGAATATATTCGCTCAATCCTTGTTACTGTATCAGAGCATATTCTGAACTGATCTCTGGATAAATTTTAAAGGCTTCCCAGTTGATTACATCAGGTACAACTTTGATAACGGGGCTCAGCTGAAAAAAGTCTGATCTTGTTTCAGAGTTAAAGGTTACAATTCCATCTGACATAACAAATGTTTCTTTTGTGTCTGTCCATTCGATGTATCCATAGTTTTTCATGGCAAGCCTCCTTAATCTGTTTGTATTAACTTCGGCAAATACAAAAAAAGGCTTTAATCCCATACTCAGGGCTTAAGTTCGCTGAAATCGGGATGATTTGAAATAGAGCGGATAAAAAGGTCTGTTCTTTCAGTAAGCTGTTTTTTCATTGAAATGCAGAGATTCTTTAATACACTGTAACCCATGGAAGGATTTTTTGAAAGCAGTTCTGTAAATACATGGGAATTTATTGTTATTACGTCTGATTTTTCTGCCGACACAGCATCAAGGGTGTAGGTGTCGATTCCCATGATCGAGGCCGTGCCGAAAATTTCTCCGGGTTTTAAAGTATCTACAGTAACTATCATATTTGCCGCTATTTTTTGTTCAAGAAGTATTTTTCCCGAAGATAGAAGATATATCTGTTCTGCAACTTCTCCTTCCCTGAACACTACGGAGTCAGCTTCAAATTCAAGGCTTCTGGCATTGTCAGCAATCTGAGAGAGCTGATTTTCATCAAGTTCGTTAAAAATTGAAAAAATTTTAAGATTGTTTGGTGAAATCATTTTATTAACCCTGTGGTTTTCAGTTTGAAGCAATTAAAAATATTATTACAAGAAAAATAATTGATGCAGCTGCATTAAGTCCCAAAGGATAAACAGATTTTTTTTCATATTCGTCCATGTTCTGGAGTGCTTCAAGTTTTCCGGGGGAATTTCCTGGAACAAAGAATAAAATAAACCTGTTTATACCTACACTTATATTTTGAGCAATTTTTGAAACAAAAGGAACTGCTGTTTTAATAAATATTTTATCTGCAGCTGCATTGGCTGTATTTAAAAACAGATCAAAAAATCTGTAAAAATAAAACCCTGCATTTACATAAATTGAATCTGTATCAAGAAGTTCTCCCTTTGTATCTTTTGGAAGAAGGGAAAATTTTACAAAAATATAATAAGTAAAAAGTGCAGACATTAGAAGTTCAAGTTTTGGAATCATAATATATGGAGCAAAAAGAGTCTGACTTTCCATTTGGTATGGAAGAATTGAATATAAAAGCTCAGGACTTGTACCCACAATAATTGAAACAGCAGAAACAACAAACATGGCAAGAATCATGTTTGAGGGTGCTTCACTGCATTTTTCAACCTTTGTCTCACCAAAAAAGACACCATATACAAATCTTGCACCTGCAGCAATAAAAACTCCGGCAGAACCAAATTCAAGTAAAATCCAGGCTGTTTTCATGTGTTCATTTTCAACAGCTTTTATAATTATGGACTTTGATGCATAACCGCAGAAAAAAGGAAATGATACACTTAAGGCTGCAATTATTGCAAAAAGAGCAGTGCATGGCATGTATCTGTAAAGACCTCCAAGTTCTGAAAAAGTTCTTTTACCTGTGTTGTAAATTACAGCACCTGCTGTCATGAAAAGAAGTGCCTTGTATAAAATATGTGAAAAAGCATGGGCAGCTGCACCGTTTATGGAAAACTCTGTTCCAATTCCAATTGCAACAAGCATGAACCCCACCTGATTGATCAGACAATATGAAAGACTCCGTCTTATGTCATTTTCAATAAGTGCGTAAACAAGCGGAAGGGTTGCCATGATAAGTCCTGCATAAATTAAAAGCTCAGTTCCTGCAAATGTTCTTGCAAAAAGATAAACTGCACTTTTTGTTGTAAATGCACTTAAAAAAACAGCACCTTCGGGACTTGCTTCAGGATAAGAATCCTTAAGCCATGCATGAACAGGAAAAACAGCAGCATTGACTGCAATTCCAATAAACATGAGGCTACCTTCAATATTTGAAAGAGTCATTGGAGCAATCTGGTATGAGCCTGATTTTATGACCTGAATTATTATGCCGCCAAGAAGAAAAAGACCTCCTAAAATATGAATAAAAATATATATTGTTGCTGAATCAGCTGATTTTTTTGTTTTGCCGTCTAAAATTAAAAAGGTAGAGGCAAGAGCCATTATTTCCCAGAAAATATAAAGTGTGAAATAATCTCCTGCAAGTACAACCCCAAGACCTCCTCCGGCATAGACAAGTCCTGATGAAATTTTAAGTGAGCTTTGTGAATGAATTGAAAATAAAAGTCCTGCAAAGGTTATGATTGAAAAAATTATTGCAAATACTCTTGAAAGGCTGTCAATTTGTCCAAAAATCATGTGGCCGTTAAAACTGTTTTCAAAAATCCAGCCAGTCATGTTTGGAGTTAAAAAAACAGTTATTAAACAAAAAACAGCACCTGTAAAATAAATGGTTTTTTTGATATTTTTTTCAAAAAAAGGTGCAATTAATCCTGAAAAAATCAGGATTATTGCAGGCGGTATTCCGTTTCCAAAAAGTGCGTTGTATAAGCTCATAGAATTACCATTTTTAGTTGGTTAACAAAAATTCAGGTTTTATAAAAAAGCAGTTTAAAAATAATTGAAAGAAATGCAAGAATCACAATAAAGGCAATTCCTGCAAATGCTTCAAATAAATAGATTTCACCTGTTTTGAAATGATGATGTCTTTGAATGAAAAAATCTGAAACTATAAGTCCAATAAGGCTTAGATAAAAAAGAGCCATTATTTTTCCCTGAAAAGCTATCCAGATTTTTTTTGATTTTTTTGTTTCCATTAACTGCCTCCGTATATGGAGTTTACAAACATATCTGCAAGTGTATTAAAGACACCTGGATAAAAAAATAAAAATACTGAAATTACTGCTGTAATTACAAGAGGTACAACGCAAAACATGGGAGCTTCGTCAATTTCATCCTTGAAATCGGATTTTTCCTTATAGAAAAAGGCATTGTAAACAATAGGAAGAAAATAGGCTGCATTTAAAATTGAGCTTACAAGAAGAACAATTAAAAACGCAATCTGGCCTGACTGAATTGTTCCAAGAAGAAGAGACCATTTGCTCAAAAAACCTCCGCATGGAGGAAGTCCGATTACTGAAAGAGAGCCTATAAAAAAAGCTCCCATTGTAAAAGGCATCTGGCGTCCTATCCCTTTTATCTGACGTATGTATTTTTTTCCTGTTTTAACAAAAATTGCTCCTGCACAGAAAAAAAGTGTGATTTTTCCAAATGCGTGCATTGCTATGTGCAAAACTCCGCCTTTTATTCCGTAAGGGCTTAAAAGTGCAATTCCAAGAACAATATATGAAAGCTGTCCTATTGTTGAAAATGCAAGCCTTCTTTTAAGTTCGTCCTGGGTTAGTGCAATAAGTGAAGATGTTATTATTGTAAATGATGCAATCCAGGCAATTATTATTCCAATATCAAGGTGAGCAAGAAGCTTTACCCCAAAAACTCCTGTAATTACTTTTACAACACAAAAAACCCCGACTTTTACAACAGCAACAGCATGCAAAAGTGCTGAAACTGGTGTTGGTGCAACCATTGCGGCAGGAAGCCATGAATGAAGAGGCATAATCCCTGCCTTTGCAAATCCGAAAACAAGCATTAATAAAAGAATTATTATTTCTGCTTTGGAAAAATCCCCCGTAAGAATTCCGTTTGTTGAAAAATCAAGGGTTCCTGTTTTCATCTGAATCCATATCATTGCAGGAAGTGCAAGTCCTACTGAACCGAAAAGAAGATATCCAAGGTATTTTCTTGAAGAAATTTTTGATTTTTCATCCTGATGATGTGCAACAAGAGGATATGTTGAAAGAGATAAAATTTCATAGAAAATATAAAGTGTTAAAAGATTTGCGGCAAAAGCTGCTCCAATTGTTGCAAAAAGTGAAAGAGCAAAAAAAGCAAAATATCTTGTCTGGGAATGTTCTTTCAAGGTTCTCATGTATCCAATTGAGTATGCACTTGTAATTATCCACAAAAAACCTGCAACAAGAGCAAAGAATATTCCAAATGAATCAACCTTAAAGGCAAAGGGAATTCCTGGAAGAATTTCTGCAATTGAATAATAGATTTCTTTTCCTGAAATAATTGCAGGAACCATTGAGGCAATAATAAGAAATTTTATTATTGCACCTGTAAAAGTCCACGATTCCCTGAAGTTTTGGCTTTTCCCGGAAGATATAATCCCTGGAACTGCAAGTGCAGAGGCAAGAACTGCAAAAAGAGGTTTTATGCTTAAAATAAGACTCATATGGTTTTAAAATCCTCTAAATTAGTGGCTGAACAAAAAATTCTGTTTTTTTGCCAATCATTAAATTAAATGTATTATATAATTTTCAACAATTTTTCCTGTCATAAGTCCTAAAAAAATTATCAGCCCAAGGCTTGAAACAAGAGGTACAACAACACTTAGCGGAGCTTCTGATATTTGTGGACCTTTTATATTGATATTTTGAGTCTTTGGATTTTCAGGTGCTTTAAAATGGTCTTTGTCTGAAAAAAAGCTTTTTTCAAAAATCCGGAAAAAAATAACTGCATTAATAAAGCTGCTGAAAATAAGAGCTCCCGCAAAAAGGTATTGTCCTGCACCAAATCCGCCTTTAATCAAATACCATTTGCTGAAAAATCCGCATGTCGGAGGGATTCCTATTACTGCAAGTGCTCCCCCTGCAAAGGCAAGTGATGTAAAGGGCATTTTTTCAAAAATTCCCCTGATGTTTCTTATGTCTTCTTCAAGAAACTTTGAAGTAATTGCACCTGCTGCAATAAAAAGGCAGAAAGTCATTGCAGCATCATTTATGATATGAATTATTGCACCTGTTGTTCCGTCTGAGTTCCCAAGAAAAAATCCTCCGGCCATATATCCGACTTCCATTATAATAATGTATGAAAGTATTTTTTTAAGTTTTGTGTGATAAAGGGCTTTTAAAGCTGCTGCAATAATTGCAATTGCACAGAAATTGACCATAAAATTTGAAAGACTGAAGCTTTCAATAAAAAGTTCAACTCCAAAAATTGAGATTCCAAGTCTTATCAGCACATAAATCATTACTTTTGTTGTAAGGGGGGCAATTATTCCCATGGAAGCATTGGGGCCGTTTGAATATGCTCCCGGAAGCCATCCGTGCATAGGAAAAAGTGCGGCCTTTGTAAGAATTCCTGCAACACAAAGACAAAAAGCCATAATTATTGTTGAGCTGTCCTTTAATAAAGGGAGCATTAAACTCATTTCTGTCATGTTAAGTGTGCCGGTTTTTATATATATGTATCCGACTCCCAAAAGATAAAGAGATGCTCCAATGGTTCCTATTATAAGATAATTTAGTGCTGCAAAAGGGCTTCTTGTGTTTCCCATTCCTATAAGTGCATAACCTGTAAGTGATGAAACCTCTAAAAGAACATAAAGGTTGAATGCGTCTTCAGTTGCAGTTATTCCTGTAAGTCCTGTGATAAATAAAAGATAAAGTCCGTAAAAGGGAGCTTCTTTTTTTTCAAATCCGTATTTTACATAAGAATTTGACACTGGAAGATTAATTAATGCAATAATCTGAATTGCTGTAAGAACAAGAGCATTTAAGGCGTCAATTTTATATGAAATCCCAACAGGCGGAGCCCAGCCGGACATATGATAGGTAAGGACATTTCCTCCTGCTGTATAAATAAGCATTGAAACAGAGGCATAAGCTGTAAATGAAAGTGCAAGAAAAGCAATTATAAACGGATATTTTCTGTTTACCCATCCTGAGGCTGCCGCAGCAAGTGAGGCTAAGAGAGGAACAATTACTATTAATCCTGGAAGCTGGTGTATCATGTTGTTTAATCCGTAGGGTTAATGTTTAAATCTAATTTTCTCCTGTATAACCTGAAGCAATTTTTCTTCTTATCTCATCTTCTTCAAGGGTTTCGTATGTTCTGTAAACCTTTATTGCAAGAGCAAGTGCAACCCCTATTGTTGCAACTGAAACAACAATTGCAGTAAGCATCAATACATGGGGAAGCGGGTTCATGTAATTTGCCGCATCAATTAAAGTGTCTGGTTTATGCTTGTCAGATTCTGTAATAATTGGAATTGTTGCATCAAGTTTTGCTGAAAGTGAAACATAAAACAAAATTATTGAAGTCTGGAAAATATTCATTCCAATAAGTTTTTTTATTATGTTGTTTTTTGCAATGACTCCGTAAAGTCCTGTAAACATTAAAATTATGAAAATCCAGTAATTATAGTTTTTTAAGATTATCTCATAAATTTCCATGATTAAAGGCCCTCGTCATGTTTTCCTGATGAGGAAAGATTGTAATAAAGCCAGATCATTACTGTTGTTACAGCCAGGGCAACTCCTATTTCCACAACAAAAATTCCATAATATCTTGCCATTACACTGTCTGTTCCAAAAACCTCCATAAGAGCTTCATAATTTAAAAATACTTTTCCAAGAACAATACACATGGCACCTGCTCCTGCATAAATAAAAACTCCGATTGCGGCAGAAACTGAAGCTGCTTTTTCAGATACCCATCTGAGTCCTGCAACAAGGTTTCTTGAAACTGCAAAAAGAATGATTGTTGCAGCAAGAATAACTCCTCCCTGAAAACCTCCTCCGGGGCTGTAGTGTCCATGGGCAACAACATACAAGGCAAAAATCTGAACAAAGGGAATTATGTACTGGGTTGTTTTTCTGATTATCAGGTCATATGGAGTCCAGAGTGAATCAATTTGTCTGAAAACTTTTGAATCTTTTGAAGGCTCTTTACCTTCGCCGGTAATTTTAACTGTTATTCCTGTTGGGAGATGTCTGTAATATTTTGATTTTGTTTTTGGAGGCTTTCTTCTTAAAAGAAAAAAACATGCAAGTCCTGCAGAAAAAACAACAGCTGTTTCAAACATTGTGTCAAAACCCCTGTAGTCTGCAAGAATTGCTGAAACAATATTTGGTACATGGGAGTCTTTCATTGTGTTTTTTGCAAAATATGGTGAAAGATGACCTGATGCAGGAGAGTTTTTATCTCCCCAGTCAGGAAGATCCCATGACTGCCATAAAAAAATTCCAAGACAAAAAATTATTGTTATTTTGGCAAATGTTTTCAATCCTTTGTCTCCCTTGTGGTGTGAAAAACCGCTGCAACAAAAAAAACAGTGCTTACTCCTGCTCCAACTGCCGCTTCAGTAAATGCAACATCAACAGCACCCATTATTGCCCATGCAAGACATAAAAGAAAACTGTAGGCTCCAAGAACAATTGAAGCGCCCAGAAGGTCCTTTACAGAAAGAGCCCCGATTGCACAGATAACAGTCATGGATAAAATTATAAAATCTAGAATCGGAGACATTTATTCCTCCATTTTGTTTTTTTTCCAGGGTTTCATTCCAGCCCTTATTCCTGCATCAACAATTGCATGGGTTGCAGTCGGGCTTGTGATAAAAATAAATACTGCAATAAATATTAATTTCATTACAAGAAAAACAGTGTTTACTGAGAAGTTCTGCCAGAGACAGAAAGTTGATACTGCTATAACAAAAAGAAGCAGTCCTGTGGTGTCAAGCATGCCTGAGGCATGAAGTCTTGAGTAAAAGTCAGGAAGCCTTAAAAGCCCTACGGCTGCTCCAAACATGAATAAAAGACTTAAAAAAATAAGAAAACTTATAAAATAAATCATAAATTTATTCCCTATCAAGGCCTTTTCGTTTCTGGAAATAACGTGATGCTGCAAGAACAGCAACAAAATTGAGCATTGCATAGGCAAGTGCAATATCAACAAACATTTCAACCCTTCCATACATAAGACCAATTAATATAAGAAGGGGGACTGTTTTGCTTCCAATTGCATTTACACCTATTATTCTGTCAAGAATTGTAGGTCCTGCAACTGCTCTGTAAAGTGAAACAAACATAATCAGTGCAATAAAAACTGACGAGTAATAAAAAATATTATCCATTTATTTTTTCACCAAAAATTTTAGCGGTTTTTTTTTCCATTTCGCCGGGAAGTCCTGAAGCTGTTGTTTTATCTATTGCATGTACTGTGAATTTACCTGTTGGAGTAACTTTTACAGTCATTGTTCCTGGTGTGAGAGTTATTGAGTTGGCGAAAGTAACAAGTCCTGTTGTATTTTTTATTCTGCTTTTAAATTCAAAAATATGGGGGTCAATCTGGTTTTTGACAGATGGAGAAAAAACAATTTTAAGCATATGAAATGATGATAAAAATATTTGATAAATAAGCCATGGGAAATAGAGCAGAAACTTTATCCATACAAGTCCAAGGCCTTTTTTGATAGGGTCGGGGAAAATAATTTTAGCGGACAAAAAACTTACAAATCCGGCTGAAACAGCACCAAGAGTTAAGTGATAAAGGTCAAGATATCCTGAAAAAACAATCCATACAGCAAAGGTCATGAGAAATGTAATTATGTAGGCAGGCAGATATTCATTGGTTTTATTCATAAATTTCGCCCTTTTTCTGAGTATTTATCAGTTAAGCTGTGAATAAAATTTTAAAATCTGATTTTATAGTATGACACTGCCGGATTCCCGATATTAAGGGAATCCGGAGT
This sequence comes from Desulfobacteraceae bacterium, assembly GCA_050253255.1. Classification (GTDB taxonomy): domain Bacteria; phylum Desulfobacterota; class Desulfobacteria; order Desulfobacterales; family JACKCP01; genus JACKCP01. Next base: position 25,159 of record JBFWJK010000005.1, read on the forward strand.
TTTTAAGCCGACTTGTTTTTCAATAATACTTTAACTTGCAGGTTATTTAAAGAAAAATAACTTTTAAATTTATAAGCAGTAATTTTTATTCGACCATAGAAAAAGCTTTTATAAGGTCTTTTCTTGTAACTATTCCGACAAGTTTTTTGTCTTTTACAACAGGCACTCTTTTGAGATCTCTTGAGCTCATAAGCTCAACAAGTCCGGTCAATGATTCATCGGGTGAAATTGTAACAGGATGTCTTGTCATAACTTTTTCAAGAGGCTGGTCTTTGGCTTTTTTATATACTTCTTCTATATTTCCGTGGTAGTGAGCCTGACCGAAAAGCATTTTAACAGTAGCCATTGCATGGGGGACCTCGACTTCTTTTCCTACAAAATCCGACTCAGTAATAATTCCTATGAGTTTGTTGTCCGAGTCAACAACAGGAAGAACGCTCAACCCTTTTTCTATCATAATCTGGGCGGCTTCTTTCAGTTTTTTATCCGCACTGCAGCTGATCACATCAGTTGTCATAAATTCAGAAATTTTCATTCATCCTCCAAAAGTTAAGCAAAATGATTTTTTTATATCAGAATAAAAATAATTTTTATTTATTGGTGATTGCAAGAAAAAAGTAAAATTATCGAAATAAAAAATATGACACGGTGTAGAATTTTGTCAAGCTAAATACAAAAAATCAGACAGGAGCATAAAAGCTGTTTTCGAATTGTATTGACAGAGAAATCTTTTAATTACTATTTATTTTGTGTTGTTTGAATTAAATGCGCTGGTCAAAGGCATTAGTTTGAAGATTTAAATTATTTGGTTCAGGTATATACAAGTATATTACAGGAGGAATAATGAGCCCCACATCGATTCAGGTAATAGGAACAGCAATTTTTTGTATAGCTGTTCTTCATACTTTTATGGTTAATCCAATTGTAGCCTATTCCCATAAATTTAAAGAAGGCTCAATGGCAAACCGTCTTCTTCATTTTCTGGGGGAGGTTGAGGCAGTTTTTGGAATATGGTCAATAATATTTATTGTTCTTTATGCATGGATAGAGGGCTTTATGGTTTTAGACGATGCCCATCATGTCATAGGCGGGGTAATTCATTATATTGACAGTGTAAATTATACGGAGCCGGCTTTTGTTTTTGTAATTATGTGTATGGCAGGCACAAAGCCGATTTTAAGTTTTGCAGAAAATGTCATAAAATTTATTGCAAAGCTTATTCCTGCAAACGAAAAAATGTCCTTTTATATTTCAGCTCTTATTTTCGGGCCTCTTCTTGGTTCTTTTATAACAGAGCCTGCTGCAATGACAGTTACAGCTCTTCTTCTTCTCAAATTCTACTATTCAGCAGGAATGAGCAAAAAGTTCAAATATGCAACAATAGGAGCATTGTTTGTAAATATATCTGTCGGAGGTACGCTTACCCATTTTGCAGCCCCTCCTGTTCTTATGGTTGCAGGAAAATGGGGATGGGGAATGTCTTATATGATGACGCATTTCGGTTATAAGGCAGCTATCGGGGTTGTTGTGGTTACACTTACAACAGCTCTAGTATTCAGAAAAGAACTTCAGGGCAAACTTCCGGACCGCGGAGATGGAGATGATGATAAAACTCCTTTCTGGCTGGTTGCTGCACATATGGTTTTCATAGCTCTTGTCGTTGTGACAGCTCATCATCCAAAGTTTTTTCTTGGACTTTTTATATTCTTTCTTGGAATGGCACATATAACCCATGAATATCAGGAAAAGCTTAAACTGAAGGAATCGCTGCTTGTCGGTTTTTTTCTTGCTGGTCTTGTAACTCTTGGAGGAATGCAGGGATGGTGGCTGCAGGATCTTCTGGCCAAGCTTCCTGATCTGGCTCTGTTCTACGGCGCTACAGCCCTTACCGGTGTCACTGACAACGCCGCTCTGACCTATCTTGGTTCACTTGTGGAAGGATTGAGTGAATCTGCAAAATACTATCTTGTTGCTGGTGCTGTTACAGGCGGCGGTCTTACAGTTATCGCAAACGCTCCAAACCCTGCAGGATACGGGATACTGAACACTCAGTTTGAAGACGGCGGGATCAACCCTCTCTATCTTCTGATAAGTGCTCTTTTCCCTACAGCAGTTATGCTTGTCTGCTATGAATTTCTTCCAAATATCATTCTTTAGTCTTTGACTACTTAAAGGCCGTCTTTCGGGACGGCCTTTTTTTTTAATCAGTTAAACTGAAAAAACAGCATGTATTCATCTTTACTACAGATGATGCTTTAAAGAACTTTTATGATTTTTTTCGGGAAACAGGTTTTCAGCTTGTTTTTAGTCAATGATATTACTTAAATAATTAAGCAGGTTATATCTTTGATATAGAACTTTACCAAGGTTTTGATTTCATGTAATCCGGGTTATCAAAAATCAGATTATCCGGATTCAGGTTTTACCATTAAATCCTTGACCATGTTTTCTTTTATCTATTATAAGATTAAAGTTTGAATTTAATAAGAAACTTGTTTAATCGGGGTTTTCATATTGAGTCTGTTTTTCAGGTGAAAAATTTCATGAAGATCCGCGTTGATTTATTGTGAACCAAAAACTCTGAGAGGGAAAAATGAAAAAAATTTTTTGTTTAATCTGTACTGCAGTGGTTATCATGTCAGCTTCTGTACAGGCAAAAACCATTACTTTAGGTGTAGCGGCAGATCCTGTTGCCCTTGATATCCATGTTCAGCTTTCAGGAGAAATGCTTGCATACTCTCACATGTCCTTTGATCCTCTTGTGAGATGGACCAAGGATATGGGCTTTGAACCACGTCTTGCAGAAAAATGGGAAAGACTTGATGATCTGACAATGCGGTTTCATCTGCGCAAAGGTGTAAAATTCCACAGCGGCAATACATTTACTGCAAAAGACGTTGTATGGACACTTGAAAGACTTAAAAAAAGCCAGGACTTTAAAGGGCTTTTCGAAATTTTTGAAAAGGCAGTTCCTGTTGATGAATATACAGTCGACATAAAAACAAAGAAGCCGTACGGTCTTTTCCTCAATATGATGACCTATCTTTTCCCCATGGACAGTGAATTTTACACAGGAACAGATGAGAACGGAAAACCTAAAGACGCAATAGAAAAAGTTGCAGCAACTTTTGCAAATACCCATCAGTCAGGAACCGGACCTTTTTATGTTACTTACCGCGAGCAGGGTGTAAAAACTGTTTTTAAAAGATTTGCCGATTACTGGGACAAGGACTGTCCCGGAAATATTGATGAAATAATAATGAATCCTATTAAAAAAGATGCAACACGAGTTGCCTCACTTCTTTCTGGTGACGTAGATTTTATTTATCCTGTGGCTCCGCAGGATTATGCAATGGTTCAGAACAGAAAAGGCGTAAAGCTTGTAACCATGGGCGGTTCAAGAATAATTACCTTCCAGCTTAATCAGAAGAGAAGACCTGAATTCCAGAATGCTGATGTAAGAAGAGCTATTGTCCATGCAGTAAACAATGAGGGGATAGTTCAGAAAATAATGAAAGGCGAGGCTGTTGCAGCAGGACAGCAGGGTCCCAAAGGGTTTGGAGGTTATGTTGAGGAACTGAAGCCGAGATATGATCTTAAAAAAGCAAAGGAATTCATGAAAAAAGCCGGCTATGAAAAAGGTTTTGAATGTACAATGATTGCTCCGAATAACCGTTATGTAAATGACGAAAAGATTGCTGAAGCGGTTGCCGCAATGCTTTCAAAAATAAATATCAAGGTCAATCTCAAGACAATGCCCAAAGCCCAGTACTGGAATTCTTTTGACGCTCAGGAAGCAGATATCCAGATGATCGGCTGGCATCCTGATACAGAAGACTCTGCAAACTATTCAGAATATCTTATAATGACTCCTTCAAAGGAAACCGGGTACGGACAGTACAACAGCGGAAACTACAGCAACAAAAGAGTTGATGAGCTTGTTCTTGCATGCCAGACAGAAACAGATCCTGATGTAAGAAATGCAATGCTTAAAGAAATTGAAACAATTTTGTACAATGATGCAGCATTTATTCCTCTTCACTGGCAGAACCTTTCATGGGCAGGAAAGGACAATCTCGATATCGAGCCGATTGTCAATATAATGAACTTCCCTTACTTTGGAGAGCTTGTTGCCAAATAAAAAATAACAGGCTTTGACTGGAAGTTTTTCATGCAGATTTTAAAGACCGGGGCAACCCGGTCTTTATGCTGTTAAAAGTTTGATTTTTACAAATATAAAATCTGTTTTTAAATATAATCTGGGAAATAAAATGTTTGCATTCATTACAAGAAGGATAATTCAGGCTGTGGTTGTAATGCTTATAATCAGTTTTATAGGTTTTACAATCAAGCATCATGTGGGCGATCCCGTAAGGGAGCTCGTAGGAATTTCCGTTAAGGAAAGCGAGAGGGAAGCTCTGCGGGAGCAGCTTGGACTGAATGATCCTTTTTTTGTTCAATATAAAAATTTTTTAAAAAATGCCGTAAAAGGTGATTTCGGAATTTCCTATTTTTTTAAAAAGCCGGCAACAGAAGTTATTCTGGAAAAGGCTCCGGCTACCTTAGAGCTTGTATTCGGAAGCTCGATCATTATTATTCTTTTATCCATACCTCTTGGCACTTATTGCGCCATAAAGCCTAAAAGCATTTTATCAAGACTTATAATGGGAATGAGTATTGTAGGCGTTTCAATACCTGTGTTTCTTACAGCAATCATGCTTATCTTTCTGTTCTCGGTCAATCTTCATATCCTGCCTTCATACGGAAGAGGGGAGACAGTACCCATTTTATGGGGAATGTGGGATACAGGCTTTCTTACCATAGACGGGCTCAAGCATCTGATCCTTCCGGTAATTGCACTTTCGTCAATTATGCTTCCGCTTTTTATAAGACTTATAAGGGCTGAAATGATGGAGGTAATGCAGACAGAATATATAAAGTTTGCTTTTGCAAAAGGGCTTTCCAAAAAAAGAATATGGTTTGTACATGCCTTCAAAAATACTCTTCTTCCTGTAATTACAGTGGGCGGTGTTCAGCTTGGAATTATGATAGCCTACACAATTCTTACAGAAACGGTTTTTCAGTGGCAGGGAATGGGCTTTATGTTTTTAGAGGCTGTTGAAAGATCAGACACCTCTCTTCTTGTTGCATATCTCATGTTTGTGGGAGTTTTGTTTGTTGGTGTAAATACTATTGTTGATATAATTTACGGTTTAATAAATCCTAAAGTAAGAATTTCAGGTACAAAATAATGGATAAATGGAAAAAATTTAAAGAATCATATTTTTTATACTCTTTCTTGAGAGACCCTGTTGCGATCATAAGTGTTGTTGTTTTTCTGTTTCTGGTCTTTGCAAGCTTTTCTGCTCCTCTGACCGCTCCTCATGATCCTTATGATACAACCACTATAAGCATAATGGATTCTGAAATTCCTCCTGTGTGGCTCGATGGAGGCGACGAGAATTTTTTTCTCGGGACTGACTCCCAGGGAAGAGACATGCTTTCAACCATGATGTATGGGATGAGAGTCTCGATTATAATCGGAATAGGCGCAGTTGCTCTTCAGGCGTTTCTTGGAGTTGTGATCGGACTTTTGTCAGGATATCTCGGCGGTCGTGTCGATGCTTTTTTCATGAGGCTTGCAGATATACAGCTTTCTTTTTCCACGCTTATGGTTGCAATTTTTATAAGTGCTATATTTCAGACTGCATTCGGGGTGGGAAAATATTCTGAATACGCAGTCCCTCTTCTGGTTCTTATAATCGGCCTTGCAGAATGGCCTCAGTATGCAAGAACAGTAAGGGCTTCGGTTCTCGGAGAAAAGGAAAAGGAGTATGTAGAGGCTGCAAAGGTAATAGGTTTCGGATCAAAATGGATAATGTTCCGTCATATTCTGCCGAACACTTTATCCCCTGTCTTTGTCATATCTACAATTCAGGTGGCAAATGCCGTTATGAGTGAAGCGGCCCTTTCTTTTCTGGGTCTTGGCATGCCTGTTACAAAACCGTCGCTTGGTTCACTTATCAATGCAGGATTTGAATATATTTTCAGCGGTTCGTGGTGGATAACTATTTTCCCCGGAATTCTGCTGATCGTACTGGTTCTGGTTGTTAACCTTCTGGGTGACTGGTTAAGAGATGTTTTAAATCCCAAGCTCTATAAAGGATGATTATCATGGAGCATTTGCTAGAAGTAAATAATCTTGAAGTGAAATTCAAACTAAGAACAGGCGAGCTTACCGCCATAGACAAGGTCGGGTTTACCCTTGATAAGGGCGAGCGGCTAGGAATAGTCGGAGAAAGCGGTGCCGGCAAGTCTGTTACAGGTTTTTCAATAATAAATCTTATAAGCAGGCCCGGTTATATTTCGAGCGGAGAAATAATTTTTGAGGGAAAAGACCTCACCCGTGTTTCAGAAGATGTTTTAAGGCATATAAGAGGGAACAGGATAAGCATGATTTTTCAGGACCCGATGATGACCCTGAATCCTGTGTTTACCATAGGCGAGCAGATGGCTGAAACCATTTTAGCCCACAAGAACATATCAAGAAAAGATGCTCTTGAAATTTCAGTTGAAAAACTGAGACAGGTACACATTCCTTCCCCTGAAACAAGGCTTAACCAGTATCCCCATGAATTTTCAGGCGGGATGAGGCAGAGAATAGTAATTGCAATTGCACTGCTGCTTGATCCTGCAATCATAATTGCAGATGAACCCACAACAGCGCTCGATGTTACAATTCAGGCGGAAATAATGGAGCTTCTGTTAGAGCTCTGTGAAAAAAACGAAACAGGACTTATTCTGATTACCCATGACCTTGGAGTTGTTTCCCAGGTCACAGAAAAAATTGCAGTAATGTATGCAGGAAGAATTGTTGAAATAGGTTCTACAGAAAATATTGTTGCAAACCCTTTACATCCTTATACTCGGGGCTTAATAAAAGCGCTCCCCGGATCCAGGGGAACAGGTGAAAAACTTTACCAGATCCCCGGTTCAATGCCAAATCTTACTGAAATGCCCGAAGGCTGTGCTTTTCATCCAAGATGTGAACTTGCTGAAGGGGAATGTTTTACAACAGTTCCGGAACTGATGAAAAGGGGAAATTTCAGGCGTCTTGCAGCCTGTCACAAGGTTTAATATATAAGGGCAGTTTATTTGTCTTATCAAGATAAAGGTAATTAATTTTATGCACAGGGAAAACAGACTTGTAACCATAAACAAGCTGGTTAAAAAATTTGATATTTCAGGCGGATTCCTGGATCAGCTTAAATTTGAAAATAAAAAGCTTGTAAGAAAAAAGACTTTTGTTCATGCAGTGAATGACGTGAGCTTTACTGTAAATAAAGGTGAAATTTTATCTGTCGTTGGTGAAAGCGGCTGCGGCAAGTCAACACTTGCAAGGGTAGTAATGGGGCTTTACAGCCCATGGTCCGGAGAAATATTTTACAAGGACAAAAGAATAGACAATCTTGATAACGCTTCCATGCTTTCCTACAGAAAAAAAATGCAGATGATTTTTCAGGATCCCTACGCTTCATTGAATCCGAGAATGACGGTAAAGAAAACCCTTGAAGAACCGCTGAGATTTCACGAGCCTTCAATCTCAGATTCAGAAATTGAAGAAAAGGTCATGTATGTAATGGAGCAGGTGGGTGTCAATCCGAACTGGGCCAACAGATATCCCCACGAGTTCTCAGGCGGGCAGAGGCAGAGGGTAAGCATTGCAAGAGCTCTCATGGTTGATCCTGAATTTATTGTTGCAGATGAACCTATTTCAGCACTTGATGTTTCAATTCAGGCTCAGATTTTAAATCTTTTGATGGATGCAAGGGATAACTTCGGTCTTACGTACATGCTTATCACCCACGATCTTTCAGTTGTTGAGCATATAAGCACAAGGGTATGTGTAATGTATCTTGGTACGGTGTGTGAAATTGCGCCTGTAAAAAATATTTTTTCAAATCCTCTTCATCCCTATACCCAGGCTCTTTTAAGCGCAATCCCAAAGCCGGGTGTTAAGAAAAAGGAACATATAAAGCTTAAAGGAGAAGTCCCTACTCCCATAGTGCTTCCAACAGGATGTGTGTTTCATACAAGATGCCTTTATGCAGATGAAAGATGCAGGCAGGAAATTCCGAAACCGTTGTCATATGACAACGGAGAATCCTTTGTTGCCTGTCACGGAGTTGAAGAAAAAAGAATTTAAAATAAAAACCTGAACCGGGCTGTTTTCAGATTGTCATCATATCAAGGCAAGCCTGAAAAACCTGACAGACTTTATTTTCTCAGGTTTAAAGATATTAAAATGCACAGTTCATGTAATATAAGGTTTCTTCATTATCTTTGTTGATTTATTAAAATTTTTTTGGTTTTATACTTTTAATTAAAAAATGGCAGGGAACTGATTGTGATGAAGAAACCTGATATATTGTTTGTATGTGAAAATGACCTGAAGACCCTTAAAACTGCTGTCAGGACAGCCGTTGCTAAATACGGGGAACATGCGGCCTTCAGCGGCTGCTTTACAGGGATGCCTGAAAAAAATATATATGATGAAAAAAATAAGGATTTCAATCTCAATCCCCCCTCAAAGATCAGAGGAAAATCCTTTGATATAATTATTTCTCTTTGCAGTACAAAATCAGAAAAATTCAGACAGTTTGCCGGATTTCCAGTAATTGTGGACTGGTCAGATAAATTTTCCTCTCTATCGGTGAAAAATGAAGATGAACTTTCAGAGCTTTTAGAAAGAGAAATGGAATGTTTTTTTGAATCCGGCTATTTTGCAGGCATAAAAAATTATAAGTACAACATGGATCTTATAATAAACAGCCTTGGGGATGCTGTAATAGCCCATGACCTGAACAGAAAAATCTATTACTTCAACAAAACTGCGGAACAGATTACAGGATACAGGCAGGAAGAAGTCCTTGGAAGTGACTGTCACGATGTTTTCCCCACCCCGATATGCGGAAGCAACTGCTCATTCTGCGAAGGTTTGAAACCTGATCAGAACTTTTCAGGTAAATCCTACAAAACAATTTTTCATGATAAATCCGGCACAAGAAAAGAGCTTAAGGTTAATGTAGTTCCAATGAGGGACTCATATGGAATTTTAAGGGGAGTAACTGCTTCGATCAAGGATCTTACCGAACTTAATCTTGCAAAGGAACAGATTTTAAAAGAACAGAATTTTAACGGAATAATCGGCAAGGATCCTGCGATGCTCAAGGTTTTTCAGCAGATAAAGGATCTTGGGCTTTATGATACTCCTGTTCATATCCATGGTGATACAGGAACAGGAAAAGAACTTGTTGCAAGAGCAATTCACAATGAAAGCACAAGAAATACAATGCCCTTTGTTCCAATAAACTGCGGAGCTCTTCCGGAAGGGCTTATTGAAAGTGAGCTTTTCGGTCATGTAAAAGGATCTTTTTCAGGCGCTCTGAGGGATAAGAAGGGGAGATTTGAACTTGCGGACAAGGGAACCATTTTTCTTGACGAAATAGGAGATCTTCCAAAGGATGTTCAGGTTAAGCTTTTAAGGGTTCTGCAGGAAGGAACCTTTGAAAAGGTTGGAGGGGAATCGACTATCAGGGTTGATGTAAGAATTATAAGCGCTACCAATAAAGATCTGAAGCAGGGTGTAAAAAAAGGTGAATTCCGGGACGACTTATATTACCGTCTTAATGTTGTTCCGATTTATCTGCCTTCATTAAAGGAAAGAAAAAACGACATTCCTGTTCTGTGTTCCCATTTTCTGAAAAAAACAGCTGAAAGGCATAAGCAGAACCAGCTCGATATTTCAAAAAGAGCTCTTGTAGCCCTTATGGATTATGACTGGCCGGGGAATGTCAGAGAGCTTGAAAATGTTATTGAATATTCAATAATTCATGCTTCGGGGAGTATTATTGACCTTGAAAATCTTCCTGAAGAAATTCAGGAGGCTGCAAAAATTGAAGATAAGACCCTTAAATCAGGCAGTTCAAGGGGGAAACTTAACAGGGCGGCTGTAATGTATGCTCTTGAGAAATCAGGTGGAAACAAAACAAACGCCGCAAAAATTTTAGGTGTTGGAAGAGCTACTCTTTACAGGTATCTGAACAGCAGCTCTATCGATTTTGACTAAACTGATTTTTGAGGTAACAAATGGATATTTTTGAGGGAAGCAGGGAATACGAGGAATACAGGAAAAACATCAGACAGGAATATGGCGTGGATTATGATCTGCTCAAGTGGATCACGCCTGAACAGGCTTTAGTTTTTGAAGAAAAAAGGGAAGTCCTTTTAAAAAATATTGACATCAAGTTCTGTGGGAAAAACACAAAAATATACTCAAACAGGCTTGCACCGGGATGCAGGATATGTGCAGGAGGACAGTGGTCATGTCTTTTTATTTCCGGAATATGTAACGGAACATGCTTTTATTGTCATGCTCCTCAGAATGTAGACCTGGAACCTGTATCGCAGAATATTTTTTTTGGTTCTGCTTCTGATTACGCAGACTATGTTGAAAAACTCGGATTTAAAGGTGTGGGATTGAGCGGGGGAGAGCCCCTGATAAAATTTGATAAGTGTCTTGAGTATATCTCTGAGCTGAGGAAAAGATTCGGTAAAAATTTTCATATGTGGCTTTACACAAACGGAATTCTTGGAACAAGAGAAAAGTTCAGGGCTTTAAAAGAAGCAGGACTTGATGAGATACGGTTTGATATAGGCGCAACTGCATACAGTCTGGAATCTGTAGGGAAGGCTTCGGAGTTTTTTGAAAATCTTACAATAGAAATTCCATCTGTGCCCGAGGATCTCGATCTTTTAAAGATCAAGCTGCCTGAAATGGAAGCCCTTAAGGTAAAATACCTGAATCTGCATCAGCTGAGGCTTACTCCGTATAATTTTAAAAATCTTTCCAAAAGAAACTATACTTTTACCCACGGTAAAAAAGCGCTTGTTGCTGAATCGGAAATTTCAGCTCTTGAGACAATTAATTACTGTCTTGAAAAAAATATCGATATTTCAGTCAATTATTGCTCCTATGCATACAAAAACAGATTTCAGGGTGCAGCTGCAAGAAAAAAGGCTGCAAAGCTCATAAGGGAAAAATATGATGATATAACTGAAAACGGTTATTTGAGAAGGGTCTATGCTGAAGGTGATCAGGCTTTTTGTGATGAAAAGGAAAATAATCTAAAGGCAATTCTTGGGAAAGACGGTTTTGAAAGAAAAGGAAACAGGATTTATTTCAGATTCAATTTTTTCCCTCTTTTTACTGAACCGGGGCTTGAAATAAATCTGGAATATTATGACTGTTATGCTCTCCCTTCAATTTCTTATTATAATTTTTTCAGGGAAGTGAAGCTTAAAGGCGGAAAAAGGATTTTTGCAGAGAGAAAAAAGGTATATGAAGTGAAAAAGCTTAAAATGACAGGTTTTGCAGAAACTTCAAAAAAGCCTGTCTCATTTAAGATACTGTCCATGATTAACGATCCGGTGGATAAAGAAGCTGTCATGAAATATGAAAAAATAGAAAGAAATCTTTTCAGATTTTTTTAGCATGACCTGAGCTGTACGGATATTAAAAAATAAAAATTTTTAGGGAGTCAGATGAAGATAGGCTACAATTCTCCGGTAATTCTTACATACGCCATGATTGCAGCATCAATTGTACTCATTACTGATCTTACAAATTCTTCGGCTGTATCAAAGTATTTTGTTTCACCTTCAGGAAGCCTTTCAGATCCTGTTTCTTTTTTAAGGCTTTTTACTCACTGTCTGGGGCATTCAGGGTGGAGTCATCTTATGGGAAACCTTACACTCATGCTTCTTACAGGGCCGCTGCTGGAGGAAAAATACGGTTCTTTCAAGACCTTTGAAATGTTTGCAGTCACTGCATTTATTATTGGAGTCATAAACTATTTTGTTTTTTCAGCGGTTATTCTCGGAGGGAGCGGAATAGTATTCATGCTTATTCTTTTAAGCTCATTTGCCAATTTCAGGTCGGGTAAAATTCCTCTTACGGCAATCCTTGTTGCTGTTTTCTTTCTTGGAGGGGAGGTTCTTGATCTTTTAAAGTCGGATAATGTCTCTCAGTTCTCACATATTTCAGGCGGTTTTATCGGAGCAATGTACGGTCTGCTCAGAATCAGATGATTTTTTATTTAAATCAGTTGCTGAACGAAAACGGCCTTTTTTGTCCATTCTTAAATCAGATTCAGAATTTAATCATCAAAATACTCAGTGTATCCTGAAGGTTAAATTTTCCATCTTCCTTGAACCTAAATTAAGTTTTTTCTTTCCATGGGTATTTTTTTTTGTCAGAATGTAAACACTGTTTAGTTGTGCGTATCAGAGTTTTAATCTTTTTTAAATAAAATTCCCGGAGAAAAATATGCTCGCAAATTTAAAGATCAAAACTAAAATAATGATTCTGGCTTCATTAATTTTTATTGTACTTATGGGGATTTCTTCATTTGTAAGTACAAAAATTTCCTTTGACATTATTTTCAGCAGAATAATGGAGAAAGAAGCTCCTGCAAGCGCAAATCATCTGGCTGCCGAATTTGACAAAAAAATTGACAAGACCATCAGCCTTGCAAAAATAATAGCAGATAACCCTTTTATTTTGGACTGGATAAAAAACGGTGAGCCTGAAAACGCTGAAAATACAGTTATTTCATATCTGGCAAAAGTTAAGGAAGAAGGACTTTCCTTTGTTTTTCTGGTTTCTGACAAAACCGGAGGTTATTACACAGATCAGGGCTTTTTTAAAAAAGTGAGCAGATCTGTTGAAAGGGATTCATGGTATTTCAATTCTGTTGAATCAGGACAAAAGGTCTCTATTAATATTGAGCCAAATGAACAGACCGGAGATCTGACTGCTTTTATAAATGTAATAATGGGAAGCCCAGATAGTCCTTTTGGAGTTGCTGGTGCAGGAATAAATCTGAACGAACTGTCCAGACAGCTGTCAGAGTTCAGGCTGAGCAGTTCTTCAATTGCCTATCTGATAGGAAAAGACGGTGAAATTAAAGCCCATCCTGATAAAAAGTATATCAGTGATATTAAAAATATAAAAAATATTGATGATGAAAATTTCCGTAAAACAGCCTTGCAAAAGCTTTTGAACGAAGATTCAGGAGCACTTGAATATGTGGATAAAAACAAAACTGAAAAAATTGCTGTATTTTCCCGGGTAGAATCTTCAGGCTGGAAAATTGTAATTGAGGCACCCAAGAAAGAGCTTGGAAAAGGACTTGGGAAAATAACAATGGCAAGTTATGTGATGCTTGCAGTTTTCATTGTTATTCTCGTTATTATCCTGAATATCGTGATGAATGTCATTTTAAGGCCTGTAAAGGCAACAGTAAAAACACTTGAGGATATTTCCGAAGGAGAGGGAGACCTTACAAAAAGGATAGAAGTCAATTCAAGGGATGAAGCCGGTCTTTTATCCCTCAGTTTCAATAAGTTTGTGGAAAAACTTCAGCAGATGATAAAAAGCGTTGCTGAAAATACAGTGCATGTCAAAGAGTCCTCGGATGAGCTTGCAGGAATATCGACAAAGCTTGCCGATAATTCAAGGGATTCATCCCTTAATTCTGAAAATGTTGCAGCGGCGGCTGAAGAGATGAGCACCAACATAAAAAATATGGCAAAGGGTGTGGAGTCGGCTTCCCAGAATATCAGTCAGGTTGCGGCGGCAACTGAGGAAATGAGCTCGACAATAACAGAAATTGCATCAAACTCCGAAAATGCCAGCAGAATTACAAGGGAAGCGGTAAGTGTGAGCAGCAGCTCCTCCGCGCAGATGGCAGAGCTTGGAAAGGCTGCAGTTGACATTGCAAAAGTTGTTGAAACAATAACTGATATATCTGAACAGACAAATCTTCTTGCCCTTAATGCCACAATTGAAGCGGCAAGGGCCGGTGAATCCGGCAAAGGTTTTGCCGTTGTGGCAAATGAAATCAAGGAGCTTGCAGGGCAGACCAACAGGGCCACCGAAGACATAAAATCAAGGGTTGAGAGTATTCAGAAAACCACAGAGATTACTGTTTCCGGGATTGAAAAACTTTCTGAAATAATTGATTCAGTTAATGAAATTGTTTCAAGTATTGCCGCGGCAGTTGAGCAGCAGTCTGCAACTACAAGTGAAATTTCTTCAAATATTGCAGATGTTTCCGAAGGTTTAAACGATCTGAACAGAAATATATCTGAAGTTGCCGGAGTTTCTGAGGAAATTGCAAAAGAGGTTGAAGGTGTCAACAGAAGTTCAAAGGATATTTCGGAAAACAGCATGGATGTTTTAAAGAGTTCGGAAAGTTTGAAGGAACTCTCGGAAAGCCTTAAAGAGCTTGTTGATCAGTTCAGAGTTTAACTTTTAATCGGTTTTTAATGTATTCCGGCCTTATTTTATTTCGAGGCCGGTTTATTTTTGTCTGATCCTGATGAGTATAACTTTAAAGTTCTTTTTGATCTAAAAGCTTTTTTATAAGTGCGGCAAACTGCCTGTTGTCCACAGGCTTTTCAAGACAGGCTGAAACAAAAGGCTCTTTTGTTTTTTTGCTTTGAATTTTATCGCTGAATCCCGTGCATAGAATAACCGGAGTATTTTTCTTTATTTCGTTTACTTTTCTGGCAAACTCAGTTCCGTACATTCCCGGCATTGTCATATCAGTTATTACAAGATCAATTTCATCGAAGAATTTTTCAAAGTAGGAAACAGCCTCACCCGGAGTTGTGAAAAAAACAACTTCATACCCGATATTTTTAAGAAATTCTGCAGTGATAAGAGCAAGAGCTTTTTCATCATCTACAAGAAGGATTGTTCCGTAACCGGTTGGAAGAGAGCTGCTGTCCGGGTTTATTTCTTCAGGCTCTGTCTCACAGGCCGGGAAAGCAACCGAAACTGTTGTTCCCTTATTTTCTTCACTTTTAATGTGAATTCCGCCGTTATGACTTTTTACTATCCCGTGAATAACTGAAAGGCCAAGCCCCGAACCTTTGCCGAAAGGTTTTGTTGTAAAATAGGGGTCAAAAATTTTGTCCATAAGTTTTTCGGGAATTCCGTGGCCTGCATCCTTCACCTGAAGCTCAACATATTTGCCTTCGGGAAGATCTGGATATTTCAGAGAATTTTTAATATCTATATTTCTGAGTTCAATAAGAATTTTTCCTTTTTTATCTGCCATGGCATGGGCGGCATTTGTGCATAAGTTTATTATTATCTGATGAATCTGGGTTGGTTCGGCAGTTATCGAGTTTATAAACGGTGCTGTTTTTATTTCAATTTCAATGGCAGATTCAATTGAGGCTCTTAAAAGTTTAGCTGATTCTCTTACAAGAAGTTCGGGACTTAAAACTATTTTTTTAAGTTCAGTTTTTCTGCTGAAGCTTAAAAGCTGTGCAACAACTTCCTTTGCCCTGTTTGCAGCAGTAATTATTTCCTTTATTTTGTCTCCTGCTCTTGTGTCTGTTTTTATATATTCCAGAGCAAGTTCTGAATTGCCCATTATTATTCCCAGAATGTTATTGAAATCATGAGCAATTCCTCCTGCAAGAGTGCCTATGGATTCAATTTTCTGTGCCTGGAAAAGTTTGGCTTCAAGAAATGCTCTCTCTTTTTCAGCGAAATTGAGTTTTGTCATGTCATGGCCTATGCAGTTCATTCCTGAAAAAATTCCTTTATTATACAGGAATCTTACAGACCAGAGCCAGTCAGTTGTTTCATTTGTTAAAACATTTATTTGTCTTGTTTCTACATATGACTTGGGGATTTTAAGGTTTATTGCCTGGGAAAACCATTCCCGTGCATATTTCACGTCGTCACTATGGGTAAAATCTATTATTCTCAGGCCGTAAAGTTCGGCAGGGGATTTTCCGTATACTTTTTCAGCTACAGGGTTTGCATAAATAAACCGTCCTTTGCTGTCAATCCTGAGTACAAGATTGTCAGTGTTTTCAACAAATTCCCTGAATCTTTCCTCGCTTTCTCGTAATGCCTGCTCAATCTTTTTTCTTTCTTCGATCTGATAGTTCAGCTCATCTCTTGATGCAGTAATTTTTTTTAAGTTCTCAAGCATTCTGTCAATATTTCTGGAAAGCCTTGCAAGCTGATCATTTTTTCCGGAAAAAAATTTTACATCAAGATCTCCTGAGGAAGCTTTTTCCATAAGTTTTTCAATACGTATTATCCTGCTTAAAAGATATTTTTTTGTGAGAAATAATGAAGACATCAAAATTGCAGCACTTACAAGAGTGATCATCAGAATTGTAGATTTGAGGTTGTTTAACAGTGAGGAGTGAATTGTCTGCCGGGCAAGGGCAATCTGAATCTCTCCTACTTCAAAGTCTCCGTGAAATATTTTATCTTCTCTTGTAATAAAATTCGGAGATGACTTAAAGTATGAAAAGTCTTTTGAGCCGTATCTGCTGCTCGATTTTTCGGAAAGAGGCTTCCCGTTGAATGAAACTTTTAGATAAATGATCTGGTCAGACAAAAGCAGTGACTGGGCAAAATCATTTGTATATTGTGAATTTAATTGCCAGAGAGCAGTTGAAAGGCCTGTTTTGGCAACGGTCATAATTTTTTCAAGCTGGTTTTCTATCTCTTTGTTTGCCGTGTATATTTCTTTTAAGGAGATTACTGCGGTGAATATAAAAATAATTGCCGCAGAATTTAAGACCATTATCAGTGCGAATTTAAAGCTGAGATTTGATCGTAGAAATTGAATCATTTCACACAGCCTTTTTTTATTTGTGTGACAGAATTTTTTGGTTAAAGGCTCTGACCGCATCATTTTTCATTTCTTCAGGGAGCCATCTGATTTGAGCTTCAATATATTCTTCCTTATATTTTTCAGTTTCAATTACTTTGTTAAGTTTTTCAATGAAAAATTTTCCCCATTTTGTTCTCGGAGCAGATGCGTATCCTTTTATCCAGCTCATATTCTCTGTCTCTTCAGGAAAAACGGTTATGATGTTTTCAAATTTTTTATCCTGATTTTTAAAAAATTCAATCTCGCACGGATACCCGAAAGTGTAGTCGATTCGTCCCGCGTTTATCATGACAAGAATATTTTTCAGACTGGCATTGCCCTGAACAAAGTAAAAACTGTTCCGGTTCTTTTCTATTATTGAATCAAATACCGGACCATAGCTTCTTCCTGCAATAAGTCCGCCTCTGTGTTTTTTTGAAGCTGTAAATTCAATGGCTGAAGAAGATTTTAAAACTTCACGAATTTTTAAATCGGCAGAGGCGATTACACATGAACTTACAATTGAACTGGGGACAGAAAAATAAGCATATTTTTTTCTTTCCTCTGTCATGTGAAAACCTGGATGGCATACATTTTTTCCGCTTTTTAAAAGTTCGACAGCCCTTGCTGTACTGCATGAAATAAATTTGTGATCAAAGTCAGGAAGATTTTTTATGTATATGTCTATCAGACTGTCTAGAGAACCATTTTCTTTATGGGGCCCTTCTGATATGCAGAAAGGAGGGAAATCTCCCTTAAGCCAGTATACAGTCTGCTTTTCTGCAGAAATATGAAATGGGAAAATAATAATAAAAAAGAGTAGGGCCGTTTTTTTCATTATCTCTCTTCCTGTTGAAATATTAAAATGTCGTTTTCACCGGATCTCAACCGGTTTTCTGTTATGAATAAAATTGTCTCAGCAGATACAACAGGATCAGGAAGGCCGCTGGATTTGTAAAGTCATTGTCTGCAGGCTGCTGTTAAAACAATTGGGTGCCCGATTCAGATTTGAGGTTATAATATATTTAAATCAATTCAAAGCTTTTCCTTTTTCAGTGTAAAAGGTTGCTGTTTGAGTACAATGTTTATTTGTGCTTACAGGTTCTGTTTAAGTAATAATGTTTTTTTAAATTAAGATATATTAATTTAAACAGGAAGTAAACCTTGTTCAGAAAAAAACATATGATCTTATTTTACTTCATTTTGTTGTTTTTATAGGTTTTATAGAGGTTTTGAAGTTAAACAGATGTCAGAAATATTTTCTGTTTTAAGGGGGTTGCGATGCCTGTGATGGTAAAATTGACTTGAAATTTATTTATAAGAAATTAAA
>JBFWJK010000006.1:0-41351 GCA_050253255.1 Desulfobacteraceae bacterium
ACCGGAGCAGGGCAGCACGGAGTTGCAACTGCAACCGCAGCAGCACTTCTCGGGCTTGAGTGCAAGGTTTTCATGGGAATAGAAGATATAAGAAGGCAGGCTCCAAATGTTCAGAGAATGAATCTTCTGGGAGCTGAAGTTATTCCTGTTGATGAGGGAAGGGGAACTTTGAAGGATGCCATGAATGCTGCTTTAAGATACTGGACTGGTGCTGTTGAAGACACTTTTTATATAATTGGTTCTGTTGCCGGTCCTCATCCATATCCTTTTATAGTAAGGGAATTTCAGAAAATAATTGGAATTGAAACAAAAGAGCAGGTTTTAAAACAAACAGGAAAACTTCCAGACCTTTTAATTGCCTGTGTTGGCGGAGGAAGCAATGCAATGGGTCTTTTTTATGATTTTATTGAAACTGACTCAAAGCTTCTTGGAGTTGAGGCTGCAGGAAAAGGTGTTGACACACATGAGCATGCAGCAACCCTTGGGAAGGGAAGTATAGGGGTTTTGCACGGAAGTAAATCATATCTTTTACAAGATGATTTTGGACAGGTTCAGGAAGCATATTCAGTTTCAGCAGGTCTTGATTATCCGGGAGTTGGACCTGAACATTCTTATTTAATGGAAACAAAAAGGGCAGATTATATTTCAGTTACAGATGATGAAGCTCTTGAGGCTTTTCAGCTTCTTGCAAAACTTGAAGGAATAATACCGGCTCTTGAAAGTTCCCATGCTGTTGCAGGTGCTTTAAAAGTTGCATCAGATTATAAAAAGGATGATGTGATTGTTGTAAACCTTTCAGGACGCGGTGACAAAGACCTTGGTAATGCAATGGAAAACATAAAGAGTTCAGTTTCAGGAGCGGGGGTAAAAAAATGATCAGTCTTAAAAATAAGTTTGAATACTTAAAGAAAAATAATGAAAAAGCTTTAGTTGGTTTTGTTACAGCAGGTGATCCAGATCCTGAAATATCAATTGATATAGTTCTTGCCATGGCAGAAAACGGAGTTGATATAATTGAGCTTGGAATCCCTTTTTCAGATCCTACAGCTGACGGTCCTGTAATTCAGAAATCATCTGAAAGGGCAATAAAAGCAGGGACAAATCTTGAAAAAGTTTTTGAAATGACAAAAAAAATCAGACAAAAAACCAATGTTCCAATAGTTCTTTTTACATATTACAATCCTGTTTTAAGATTTGGTGAAAAAAAATTTTGCGAAAAAAGCCTTGAGTGCGGAGCAAACGGAGTATTGATAGTTGATCTTCCCTTTGAGGAAAAATCTTTAATTTCAGATTTTGATCCAGAGAAATTTCCAAAAATAAATCTTGCAGCTCCAACAACAAGTGATGAAAGACTTGAAAAAATTTCAAAAAATTCCAGCGGTTTTATTTATCTTGTTTCAAAAACAGGTATAACAGGATCTTCCGGACTTGACCCTGAACTTACAAAAAAAGATTTTGCAAGAATAAGAAAATACACTGACACTCCTGTATGTATTGGTTTTGGGATTAAAACAGAAGAAGATGTAAGAAATATTGCAGATTTTGCAGACGGTGTTGTAATTGGAAGTGCATTTGAATCACTTATTGAAGAAAATTCTGATAAAAAAAATCTTGCTGAAATTATTGGTAAGAGGGCAGGGGAGTATAAGAAGCAGACAAGGTTTTAAATCTGATTTTTAAGTTAAAGTTTGTTAAGGACTGTCTGGCGTTACAAAGCCTGAGCTTTCTAACGAGTACAGAGTAAGTCTGTAATATTAAGTAGTTGCTCAACGAAAACTGCCTAAGGACTGGTTCCCAAGTTTTACTTGGGAACTTTTTTTGTAGATTTATAAGTTTTGAGTTGTGCAACTAGTTTGAAATGCGAAGATACCAAATAGATTTTTCCTTTAGAATTAATATTGACATTTATGCACTGAAATTAGATAGTTAAATATATGTGCCATTTTGTCACAAAACAAAAGGAGCAATCATGACTTCATTACCAAGAATAACTGCCAGGGTAGATGCAGATACCCAAAATTTATTAAACAAAGCAACTGCACTGGCAGGAATGTCGAGTATTAATAACTTTGTGCTCAGTGCTGCGGTTGAAAAAGCAAGGCAGATTATAGAGCAGAGTCAAATTTTAAAAATTTCTGAAAATGATGCAAATCTTCTTATGGATGCACTGGATAGGCCTGCTGAAGTAAATTTAAAGCTTAAAGCAGCACTTGAGCGTTATGAAAGTAAAAAGTAATTATGAAAACGGTTCATTTAGATAAATTAAAACATGACAGAAAAAGTTTTAATTGTGGGATAGAATCATTGAATAATTATTTAAAGCTAATGGCAAATCAACAGGCTAAAAAAGACAATAATCGGACTTTTGTTCTTGAAGATGAGTTCGATAACTCAATTATTGTCGGGTTTTATACTTTAACAATGACAGCTGTTGATATTCAGGGTTTACCTGAAAAATTAAAGCAAAGACACAAATTTTCAACTTCAGCCGGCTTAATTGCACGTTTGGCAGTCAATGAGAAATATAAAGGAAAAGGATTTGGTGAGTGGCTGTTAGTAGATGCTCTCAAGAAATTGCTTTTTGCCAGCGAGATTGTTGGTTTTCCTTTTATAGTTGTTGATGCCAAAGAAGGAGCAAAATTATTTTATGAAAAATATGGCTTCACTCAATTCAAGGATACCCAAAATAAATTGTTTTTAACAATTACTGATTTAAGAGCCAGCTTCAAATGATTTTCCAGTAGCTGAAAAAAAATTCTCGTTTTAGGCCAGTCACTAAGTAGATTTACAAAACAAAAAAACTCCCCCAAATAAAATTAAGGGGAGTTTTTTTTAAATTATAAATATTTAATTATTTTTTCCCGATTGCACAGTCACATGGTTCGTCATTGTCCCAGAGTCTTGAATGTTCTGCTGTTTCTGTTTTTTCGCATACAGGAAGCTGTTTTATATTTTTAAGTTCTTTTTTGTTTTCTTTTTTCATTTTAAAAATCCTCCTTTAAAGAAAATTATTTTCTTTAAATAAAAGATTAATACAGGAAAAAAGTTAGTCAAGTAAAATATTGTTAACGACCTATTCCTGAATAATAAAATCCCATGCTTTTAAGTTCTTCAGGCTCATAAAGATTTCTTCCGTCAAAAATACACGGATTTTTAAGCATCTTTTTCAGGGCAATAAAATCAGGCTGCCTGAAAGGTTTCCATTCTGTAACAAGAACAAGTGCGTCAGAATCTTTTGCAGCATCATACTGATGGTCGCAGAGTACAAGAAGTTTTTCATTAAAATAATTTTTCGGGAATATATGTTTTGCTTCTTCCATTGCAACAGGATCATAGGCTTTGATTTCTGCTCCTGCTCCAATAAGTGAATTTATCAGAACAATTGAAGAGGCTTCCCTCATATCGTCTGTTCCGGGCTTGAATGAAAGCCCCCAGATTCCAAAAGTCTTTCCTGAAAGATTTTTTCCAAACCTTTCTGTAATTTTTTCAAAAAGTCTTTTTTTCTGGAGATCATTTCTTTTTTCAACTGCTTCAAGAACAAGAGGCTCAAATCCGCTTTTTTTTGCCATGTTCACAAGAGCCTTAACATCCTTTGGAAAACATGAACCCCCGTATCCGCAGCCCGGATAAATAAAGTGATAACCGATTCTCTGGTCTGAGCCTATTCCTTTTCTCACGTTTTCAACATCAGCTCCAAGAATTTCACAAAGATTTGCAATTTCATTCATAAAAGAAATTTTTGTGGCAAGAATTGAGTTTGCAGCATATTTGGTGAGTTCTGCATCCCTTATTCCCATTGTAATTATTTTATCCTTGCTTCTTGAAAAGGGAGCATAGAGTTTTTGCATGATATTTGCAGCTTTATCAGACTCTGCTCCTATTATGACCCGGTCAGGCTTCATGAAATCATCAATTGCAGCCCCTTCCTTTAAAAACTCGGGATTGCTTACAACATCAAATTCAATTTTGAGATTTCTTTTTTCAAGCTTTTTTTGAACGGCTTGTTTTACCTTGTCTGCGGTTCCAACAGGAACAGTTGATTTATCAACTATTACAGCGTATTTTTCAAGATTTTCGCCAATTTCTTCGGCAACTCCAAGAACATACTGAAGATCTGCCGAGCCGTCTTCTCCGGGCGGTGTTCCAACTGCTATAAAATAAATATCTGATTCTTTCATTGCATCTGAAAGAGAGGTTGTAAATTTCAAAAATCCCTGTTTTACAGAACTTTCCACAAGATCATCAAGACCTGGCTCATAAATTGGAAGGATTCCTTTGTTCAGGTTTTCAATTTTTTTTGTGTCAACATCAACGCAGTTGACAAAATTACCCATCTGGGCAAAACATGTTCCTGTTACAAGTCCAACATAACCTGTTCCGATAACTGTAATATGCATGGGTTAAATCCTTATACTTTATAATAATCCCTGTACCAGTTTATAAAATTTCTTACCCCGTCCTTTACATTTGTATTGGGTTTGAATCCTGTGTCTCTGATAAGGTCATCTACATCTGCCCAGGTAGCAGGAACATCTCCGGGCTGAAGAGGAAGAAAATCTTTTTTTGCCTTGATTTTAAGTTCATCTTCTATTGCCTCAATAAATTCCATGAGACCTACGGTATTATTGTTTCCAATATTGTAAATTTTATAGGGGACTTTTCCACATGATGGATCAGGATTTTTTGGCGACCAGTCCGGGTCAGGTTTTGGGATTTTTTCCATTACCCTTGAAACACCTTCCACTATATCATCTATGTAGGTAAAATCCCGCTTCATTTCTCCGTTATTGAAAACTTTTATAGGCTTGTTTTCCAGAATAGCTTTTGTAAAAAGAAACAATGCCATGTCAGGCCTTCCCCACGGGCCGTAAACAGTGAAAAATCTGAGCCCTGTTGTAGGAAGATCGTAAAGATAGCTGTAAGTATGGGCCATAAGTTCGTTTGCTTTTTTTGAAGCGGCATAAAGGCTTATGGGGTGGTCAACGTTGTCATGAACTGAAAAGGGCATGTTCTCATTAAGTCCGTATACAGAACTGCTTGATGCGTAAACAAGATGTTTTACCTTTGAGTGACGGCAGCCTTCAAGAATGTTGCCAAAACCCACAAGGTTTGTGTCGACATATGACTGGGGATTTTCAATGCTGTATCTCACTCCGGCCTGTGCAGCAAGGTTTACCACATAATCAAAACTGTTTTTTTCAAACAGCTCTTTCATCTGTTCCCTGTCTGAAATATCAAGAAGCTCAAACCTGAAATTTTTATTTTCTTCAAGAAGTTTTAATCTGTCTTTTTTAAGATTTACATCATAATAATCATTTAAATTGTCAACACCTGTAACTTCATAGTTTTTTTCAAGAAGTTTTTTTGCAAGGGTTGATCCTATGAATCCGGCAGCGCCGGTTATCATTACTTTCATAATTTATCTCCGATAAATTTTTAGGGATATGAAAAATAACTTTAGTTATCAAAATTATTGTTTTCAAGCAAGTTTTCAATTTTTGATATATCAGACTCAAGATCGACCTCAGGAGAATCATATTCTGTAATTACTATTTCAATATCATAGCCGTACTCAAGCGCTCTGAGCTGTTCAAGTTTCTCTATTTCCTCGAGATCTGATTTTGGAAGTGATGTAAATGTCTTTAAAAAAGATTTTTTATACACATAAATACCCAGATGCTTGTAATAATAATCGGTTTCACCTTCCCTTGGAAACGGAATCGATGCTCTGGAGAAGTAAAGAGCCTTGCCGGTCTTGGAAAAAACAACCTTTACATCTTTAGGATCTGTTATTTCATTTTTATTTTTGATTTTGTAGGCAAGTGTTGACATTAAGGGTGATCCCTTCAGAAAAGGAGTTACAGCCTCGTCAATCGAAACTGCATGAACAAGGGGCTGATCTCCCTGGACATTTATTATAATGTCGTCATCATGGAGATTTAAAATTTCAGCTGCTTCACAGACTCTGTCCGTTCCTGATTTGTGTTCACCTGAGGTCATTATCGATGGAGCATTTATTGATCTGCAGAAATCCGCAATTCTTTCATCATCTGTTGCAACATATATTTCATCTATGTTTTCACATTTTCTGCATCTTTGGAATACATGCTCAATTACAGGCTTCCCGAGAATTTTTATCAGCGGTTTGCCTCCAAGTCTTGTAGAACCGTATCTTGCAGGAATAATAATCACTTTTTTCATTTTCAGGACTCCGTTTCATGGGCAAAAAAATTGTTTTCCCAGTTTTTTATTGCAGTTTTTACAGCTCCGCAATCATTTGAAGGAACATTTTTAAATTTTATTTTCAGGTCATCGGGAGCATTTTCTGCAATAAAAGAGCTTCCTGACCATGATAATAAATCTTCGTCATTATAATCGTTTCCAAGGGAAAGAATATCTTTTCTTTTTACTCCTGTTTTTTGTGCGAGCCATGATGCGGCCGTACTTTTGGAAACATTTTCTGGAAATATTTCCATCCATATCGATTTATTGTCAAGCGGAGATGTGGTTTTTACAATATTGAATGAAGATAAACCATTAAAAATTCTGCTCTGAATTTTTATATCGTGACCCGGAGGAAGAACTGCAATTACCTGGGTTGATCTTTTAATCTCAGAATCTGATGAAAAAGGTGAGCAGAAGTTCTTGTATAATTCAATTCTGGCATTGAAATCATGATTTTTATCAGAAAATTTTTTGTAGACAAATTCTCTTGTATAAGGAATTTCATTATGAATCATGTGGTCAATTTTTTCCTTTTCCAGAAATCTGCTTATATCAATAACATGCTTTTTTTCAAGGCCGGATGACTTTATTATTCTCTTGTCAGGGTAGGACAAAATTCCTGCACCTGTTGAAAAAATAAGATAATCAAGAAAATCCGGCTCCAGTTTGAGTCTGGCAAAGGCAAGATCAAAGGAGTACAGGGACCTTCCTGTTGCAACGGCTGTAATTATCCCCTGTTCTTTAAGTTTTTTTATTTCTGTTATATCATTATTACAAAGACTTGAGTCTGTTTTCAAAAAAGTACCGTCAAAGTCAGTAATAAACATTTTTTTGCTTGGATTCACATTTTATCCTTTTAAAGAGCCTGCTGGATAAAGTCTGTACAAAACAGTTACAAGATCTTTCTGAAGTTTTATTACTTCATCAATATTCTTGTATGCTCCCGGTGCTTCGCTTAAATCAAATTTACCCTTCAGCCTTCCCCTTGAAATTTTTTGAAATGATCTGTGATAAATTCCTTTCATATCTTTTTCGCAGGCACGTATGTCAAGAGTTCTGCAGGCTTCATTTCTTCCCATTGTTCTTCCTGCTCCGTGGGAGCATGACATGAAAGAATCTTCATTGCCAAGGCCTTTTACTATGAATGATGGGGTTCCCATTGATCCCGGAATTATTCCTTTTTCATTTATTTTTGCTGAAGTTGCACCTTTTCTGTGAACAAAAACATCTGTATTAAAATGCCTTTCAAGGGCAGCATAATTATGGTGGATATTTATTTCTTCTGTAAAAGAACATTTTGTCAGGTCTGAAATAATCGATTTGAAGTTATCCATCATTTTTTTTCTGTTTTCAGCTGCAAAATCGAGTGCAAACTTCATATCTCTTAAATAGGCTTTACCGTCTGAAGAATCAGATTCAAGTCCGGCAAGTTCCGGAGTGGGAAGTTTTATTTTATTTTTAGTGGAAAATTTCAGGGCTTTCTGATGATAATGTTCAGCAATTGTTTTTCCAAGATTTCTTGAGCCTGAGTGAAGCATAAGCCAGACAAATCCTTCATCATCTTTTTGCAGCTCTATGAAATGGTTGCCTCCTCCAAGGGTGCCGAGACTTTTTTGTGCCCGTTCAAATATCTGATCTGAATACCAGCCCGGTCTTCCTGAAGAAAAATTTTTCAAAAAGTCATCAAAGCCTTTCCAGTTCTGCTTTGAGCCGTGGGTTGAAAAACCAAGTGGGATTTTTTGTTCAAGTTGTTTAAATATTTTTTCAACTGTTTCAGAAGATAAATCTTTAATTAAAAGGTCGGTTTTTACAGCTCCCATTCCGCAGCCTATATCAACTCCAACAGCATTTGGAACAACAAAATCCCTGAAAGCGGCTACGCATCCTATAGGCATTCCAAATCCCATGTGACAGTCAGGCATCAGGGCAGTGTGATGAAAAGCAAACGGAAGATCTGCGACATTCTGTGCCTGAAGAAGGGCCTCTTTTTCCAGATTTGTGCACCATGAATAAATCGGGACTTTATTTTTATCAGCTTTCCACTCCATTGAATTCTTCCTCTTAAATGACCATGGCATAGTTTAGCTTTAAGCCCTTATTAATGCTAAAATATACTTAATCTCAGGGTTTTTCAAGCTTGGTGCATGGGTTTGAGAAAAATTTATGTATGTTTTGAACTGATTATTTACCGGAATGAAGTACAGATACTGAATTAAAAAAGAGCTTGAAGTTGGGCAGTGTATAATCTTAGAGCCGGTTTTTGACAGAGCTAAAATTATTTAGTATACTCAAATTTCTATTTTTTTGTTTAATTGGATTACCTTTAAATTCATGAGTTTAAGATGTTGAGGATTGTATCTAAAGTTTTTTTGCCTTTAGTTGTCTTTGCTGTTGCTGTCGGGTGTAATACTTCCGGTGGAGAGAAAAAAACATCAGGACTGGCAAAAATAAAAGAACAAAAAGAGATCAAAATCGCAATAGACGCAAGTGATTATCCTCCTTTTGCAATAAAAAGTCCGGGCGGATTTGTTGGTTTTGATATAGACATGTGTTATGACATTGCAAAAAAAATGGGTGTAAATTTAAAGATTGAGCAGGTTAAATTTGATGAAATAATTCCGGCTCTGGAGAAAGGAGAGATAGATCTTGGTATAGCCACATTTACCATAACACCGAAAAGAAATATGGATGTAATGTTTTCTCAGCCCTATATTGTCACAGGGCAGGCTGTTCTTGTTGCAAAAAAATATGAAGATGAAGTCTTTTCTTACAGGGATCTTAACTCAACTCAGTATAAAGTCGCCTATGTAAAAGGAAACAGCTCCGAAAATTCCATTAAAAAGTTCATGCCTGACAGCAGGTTTTTCGGTGTGGATTCAGCCGATGTATTGACTGATACAATTGTTAATGGAGAAGCCGACGCAGTTATTGCAGATATGCCTTTTTGTTCTACAATGATGGCAAAGGACGGGGGCAGAAATTTTTATTTCATTGATGAACCAATTACATTT
This sequence comes from Desulfobacteraceae bacterium, assembly GCA_050253255.1. Taxonomy (GTDB): domain Bacteria; phylum Desulfobacterota; class Desulfobacteria; order Desulfobacterales; family JACKCP01; genus JACKCP01. The sequence goes on from JBFWJK010000006.1 coordinate 9,237, forward strand.
GAGCCAATAGGTATTGCAGTTAACAAAGAAGACTACCATCTTCTTAACTGGGTGAATAACTACAATCAGCAGATTCAATCCGATGGCACCTACGATGAAATTTACAGCAAGTGGTTTCAGAATACAGACTGGATTAAATATTTAAAAAATTAGCAGTGATATGAAAAAATTAGTTTTATTGTTTATTTTTCTGATTTCAGCCGGTACAGGACCGGGTTTGTGCATGGCGGAGGTAAAACTTCCGGACGGACTCAAACCTGGTCTTAGCCGCTCAGACGTCAGATCTCTTACAGGACTTCCTGTCCAGATGAGGGGAGATATGTGGAAATACAGGGATTATGTAGTGATTTTTGAATCAAATACATTGAAATGTATTGTAAAGACGAGCTGCTTCGGGAAATGGGCAGACTGCCGGTCTTTTGAAATGAGGTCACCGGACTGTGTCATTGTTTCAGATCAGAAATAGAAGGATTAAAAAGCCGCTGAAAGTTCAGCGGCTTTTTAATTTTAAACAGGTTTAACGGGAAGAGCTTTCACAGAAAAAGTGAGCCTTCCCTGATTGTTTTTAAGGTTAAAAGAGGTGATTCCTTTCAGATAATCAGGATATTTTTCCTTTTTTTCTTTTATCAGCTTTAGAAGAAAATTCTTGAAAACAAGTCTGTATTCTTCACTTAAATGATCCGGAAGTTTTTTTTCAATTTTTTTGAGGTAGTTTTCATCGCTGTCTTCAAAAAGAGACAGATTCCATCCTGCTACTGAAAGTGACATTACAAGCCTTACAAGCTCATCGTTTTTTCCGCATGCTTTTATGAGGCCGGATGACAGATCTGACAATGCCTTTGCTATTTCGATGTTTGAACATCCTTTGTATTTTACAACTTTTGTTTTACTCATTTCAAACCCTGGTTTTTAAATTTATTAAAACAGATTTTCAACCTTTTTTGCACAATTCTGATATTTTATCAACCAGTTTACTTATTCCTTCATAAACCTGGGCAGGACCGCTGGAAACCATATACGCAGGTGTAGATACAAGAAGATTTTTTTCATCTGTGACTATTGAATCATATGCGCAGTTTTTGTGGATTCCACCGAAATTTTCAATCATCTGTGCTGTATTTATATCGTTTCCTATTGTCAGGACAGGTTTGAATTTTCCCAGAACAGCAGCAACTAGAAGAGGGGAGATACAGATGGAACCGATCGGTTTTTTTCTCGAATGCATATCTGTAAGAAGCCTTGAAAGATCCTTGTTTATTTCAGGGTTTTTCGGATTCTGGAATATTTTTGAAAGATTTTTTATGGCTCCTGCACCTCCGGGAAGAATTACTGCATCAAGTTTTTCAGGCTGTGCATCTTTTATATCAGTTATCCGTCCCCTGGAAATCCTTGCTGATTCGATTCTGACATTTCTTGATTCAGGCATTGCCACCTGATTTGTATGATCTATGACACTTGACTGGCTGATATCGGGGGCAAAATATGAAATCTCTGCCTTTATTCTGTCAAGACAGAGCATTGTTATAACAGCTTCGTGAATTTCCGTTCCGTCGTTTACTCCGCAGCCGGATAAAATTATTCCGATAGATTTCATGTGAGGCTCCTTGTATTTATTTTTGTTCTTCTGAAAGTCAGATATTTTCAGCAGCAGAAAATCAGATACCGGATTTGCGCTGCAACTGTAAATCATTATGAAATTTTTATCAGGATACAAAAAAAAAGGATAAAAAAAAAGAGCCACGATTTTAAAATCAGTGACTCTTATTGTCTGGTGGCGTCCCCAAGGGGATTTGAACCCCTGTCGCCGGCGTGAAAGGCCGGTGTCCTGGACCGGGCTAGACGATGGGGACGCATGGTGGGTCATGTTGGACTCGAACCAACGACTCTCTGCTTAAAAGGCAGATACTCTACCGACTGAGTTAATGACCCTTTTATGTGGTGGTGGGGGAAGGATTTGAACCTTCGAAGGCTGAGCCGTCAGATTTACAGTCTGATCCCTTTGACCACTCGGGAACCCCACCATTGAAACTATTTTAAAGAACTATATTTATATTGTGCTGCCTGGTGCCGAAGGCCGGAATCGAACCGGCACGGGAGTCTCCCACAGCGCCCTCAACACTGCGTGTCTACCAATTCCACCACTTCGGCGGCTAGTTTGCTGCCTCGGTTTTATCAGCCTGATCTGCATCAGAGGCTGAATCGGTCTTTAAGGGTGCTTCCTGTTTAACTTTATCCACTACTGAAGTCGAAGTGGACTTTCCTGACATATATGCCAGAGAAATTGATGTAACCATAAAAACAATTGCAAGACCGGTTGTTATTTTTGTCAGAATATTGCCAGAACCTGAAGGTCCGAACAAAGTCTGATTACTGCCGCCTCCGAGAGCTGCACCCAGGCTTGATCCTTTGCCTGCCTGAAGCAGAACCATAATGATTATCATGATTGAGGCTATTATATGTATGGTAACAAGAAAGATAGTCATAAAATTATACCATTAAGCTTTAATTATTCCAGTAAAATCTTCAGCCTTGAGACTTGCTCCGCCTACAAGGGCTCCGTCAACATTTTCAAGTGAAAGCAATTCTCTTGCATTCCCCGATTTAACGCTGCCACCATACAGTATTTTTATATTATCAGCAACATTTTTATTATAAATTTTTTCAATGAGCTTACGGATGTTAAAGTGAGCTTCTTCTACCTGTTCGGGTGAGGCTGTTTCACCAGTACCAATTGCCCAGACAGGTTCGTATGCAATGACAAGCTCGTTACCCGTGCTTACGGAAATGGCTTTTAATCCGTTTTGCACCTGTTTGTCAAGAACATTTAAAGTTTTATTTGAATTTCTTTCAGATTTTGTTTCTCCTATGCAGAAAACAGGGATTAAACCTGCTGATATTGCAGAAGAAATCTTTTTATTTATAAAATCGTCAGTTTCCTGAAAAATTTGCCTTCTTTCGGAGTGTCCGAGTATGACGTACCCGCAGCCGCAGGCTTTGATCATTTCAGCCGAAATTTCCCCTGTATAAGCCCCGTGGCTCTCAAAATAGATATTTTGTGCACCAAGAGCTATGTTTTTACCTTTAAGGGCCTCAGATACCGGATATAGAGAAGTAAAGGCCGGTGCTATCATTACCTCTGTTTTTTCAAAATCTTTTTCATCAAGCATTGAAGCAAGTTTTAGTACTTCTCCTACAGACTCCTCCGGAGTTTTGTGCATTTTCCAGTTGCCTGCAATCAGGCATTTTCTGTTTTTCATTTCTTTCTCCGTTTTTTACATATCTCTGCCAATATAAGCTGCAAGTTCAACCATTCTGGTTGAATAGCCGGTTTCATTGTCATACCACGAAAGTACTTTTACCATGTCATCGATTATATCGGTTGAAAGAGCGTCCACAATAGATGACAGTCTTGAACCGTTAAAATCAATTGAGACCAGAGGTTCTTCACAGTAACCAAGAATTCCCTTCATTTTTGTTTGTGAAGCTTCTTTCAGGGCGCTGTTTATATCGTTTCTGGAAAGTCCTTTTTTTTCTGTATTTATGACAAAATCAATAATTGAAACATTTGGTGTCGGAACTCTCATTGAAAGACCGTTAAGTTTTCCTTCAAGCTCCGGAATTACTATTCCTACCGCCTTTGCCGCTCCGGTTGTTGTAGGGACCATTGAAACTCCGGCTGTTCTTGCTCTTCTGAGATCTTTGTGGGGAGCATCGAGAATATTCTGAGCTCCTGTATATGAGTGAACAGTTGTCATGAATCCGTGTTTTATTCCGAAGTTGTCCCTGAGTACTTTTGCCACAGGAGCAAGACAGTTTGTTGTGCAGGAAGCATTGGAAATTATAGAATGCTTTTTTTTATCGTAAATCCCTTCATTTACTCCGAGTACGATTGTTACGTCAGGATCGTTTGACGGGGCTGAGATGATCACTTTTTTTGCGCCGGCTTCTATGTGCTTTGATGCATCCTTTCTTTCCTTGAAAATTCCTGTGCATTCAGCGGCCACATCTATGCCGAGTTCTTTCCACGGAAGAAGGGCAGGGTCTTTGTGTGATGAGTATGGAATTTTTTTCCCGTTGATTACAAGCGAATTCTTGTCGGATTCTACCTCAGCATCAAGAATGCCGTGAACAGAATCATATTTTATGAGGTGGGCCATTGTCTCAACAGGGGCAGGATCGTTAATTCCTGCAATTTCAACATCATTTTTCTGAAGAGCGGCCCGAAGCATCGATCTTCCGATTCTACCAAAACCGTTAATTCCTATTCTGACAGTCATTTAACTTCCTCCGGATAAATCTTTTGTCATATTCAGGGCATCTATACCCTGTCCATAATAATTTTTTCTTTTTCCGGTTATTTTAAAACCGTTTTTTTTGTAAAAGGACAAAGCCTTTATATTATCATCCCTTACTTCCAGCAGACAAATTGTAACTAAGGACCTGAAGTCTTCAATAAGAGAATTTAAAAGAGCTGTGCCGATACTGTTTTTCTGAAACTCATTTACTGTGCATATTCTGAGTATATGCAGTTCGTCAAGTATTGTTCTTGAAACTGCAAAGCCGCAAATGCGGCTTTTGAATACTGCTTTTTTTAGTCTGCTGTCGGGGTGTGCAAACTCATCCTCGTAATTTTTTAATGACCAGGGATTTTTAAAGTGCCTGATCTCTTCCTGGTAAAAAAAATTAAGATCGTCCCGGCATGCATTTTCAATTAAAAGGGTCTCAGGCACTTCTTGGATTGCCCTTCAATATTCCGCTTGCGAGTGAGATGCTTTTTTTCCCGAATGTTTCGATTCTCTGGGCGACTTCTGATATTGCCAGTTTTTTTCTGAGTTCTGATGCCCTGATAAGAACGGGAAGGTTGATGCCAGACAAAACTTCGGTCCTGCCTTCTTCAAGAAAAGAATAGCTCAGATTTGAAGGCGTTCCGCCGAACATGTCGGTGAGGATAATTATTCCTTCCTCATTATCTACCTTTTTTATTGCTTTTTTTATTTTGTCCCGCAAACCGTCGGCATTTTCATTTACATTAATTGAAACGTCGATGCAGTTTTCAATTTTTGCTCCGGTTATCATTTCGGCAGTTTCAACAAGTGCTTTGCCAAGATTTCCGTGTGTTACTACTATAATTCCTATCATAATGCCTCGCATTCTTTATTGCTGGCGGGTTATATCTCTGTGTAAGATCCCGGCTTTGGCAGCATGTCTGCTTATATATTCAAATAAATACCTGGAAACAGCGACCGATCTGTGTCTGCCTCCTGTGCAGCCAACACCGAGGGTTAAATACGCCTTGCCTTCTCTTTTATATAAAGGTATCAAATAGTCAAGAAGATCGGTAAATTTTTTTAAAAATTTTTTTGCTCTCGGATTATCGAGAACAAAGTTTCTGACTTCTTCATCTTCTCCTGTTTTGTCCCTGAGTTCATTTACAAAATAGGGGTTTGGAAGAAATCTCACGTCTATCAGAAGATCAATATCCTTTGGTACTCCATACTTGAATCCAAAGGATATGAAATCTATCCTCATTTCCTTTATAATTGTGTATCCCGAAGCTATGGAAGATATTTCAGCTTTAAGTTCATGGACTGTGTAGGATGAAGTGTCAATAACAATATCTGATTCCTTCTCAAGTGAAGAAAGAAGTTCTTTTTCTCTCCTGATTCCTTCAAGAAGATTTGAATCCTTTGAAACAGGATGATGTCTTCTTGTCTGGCTGTATCGTTTTATAAGTGTTTCTTCAGAAGCCTTGAGAAAAATAATTTTATGGAAATAGTTGTTTTCGCGCAGAAAATTAAATACTTCGGGGTATTCCTTTATAAAGCCTTTTTCTCTTAAATCCATTCCAAAAGCAATTCCTGCAACCTCTTCTGGTTCCTTGCTCAGCGGAAGCTCAAGAAATTTGGGAAGAAGCGCTGCGGGCATGTTGTCAACACAATAAAACCCGCAGTCCTCAAAAGCATTCAGAGCTACTGATTTGCCTGAACCTGACTCTCCGGTTATTATAATTATCGGAGTGTTTTTCATGGAATTTTTCCGGTTTTAATCATTTGGTTCGTTTTCGTTTATTATATCAAGAATTTCTTCAGAATTTGAAGCGTTTTTTATTTGATCCTTTACTGCATTATCCCTTAATATTTTTGAAATTTTTGCAAGAACTCTTAAATGGTCTCCTGTTGAATCTTCCGGGGTGACAATTACAAAAAATATATATGCAGGTTTGTCATCCATTGATTCAAAGTTGACCCCGTTTTTGCTCAGGCCAAAGGCGATCATCAGTTTTTCAAGACCTTTGACTTTTCCGTGCGGAATGGCAATACCGTTCCCTATACCTGTACTTCCAAGCCGTTCTCTTTCAAGAAGGATTTTTACAAGTTCATCATTATTGATTCCTGAATGTTTGGAAAGAGGAGCCGCCAGTTCTTCAAGCACGCCTTTTTTATCCCTTGATTCCAGATCCATGTTAATGAATTCAGGGAGAAGGTAGTTTTTCAGTTTCATAAGAATTAAAATACTTTTTCGGTTAATAAAAATTTATTTCAATAATTTTAAGAAGTTCAAATTTTCGAGTTCTTAAAATCGCTCAAATTCAGTTTCAGATAAAAACATCTTTAATATGAATTAAATGAAATCCCTAACATTTATCGGTTTTATTATCAAGGATGTAAACCTTTTAGTAAAGCCCTGGAAAAAGTGTTTTAGTCTGAAATAAAAAAATCAGCCGTTTCCTTTTATGGAAACGGCTTTTATGTCAAGACTTTATCAAGTCTTTTCAGGTTTATTCAATGTCACTTACAGGTTCTTCAGGGAGAAGATCTTCACCTTTTATCCCGTCTTTGGATACAGGTCTTTTTTCATGCATTTTTTCTTTTGTTCTCTTAATCTGTCTCTTTACTTTTTCAAGAACAAGGTCAATTGAAGAGTACATGTTTTCAGACTCTTCTTTGGCATTTATATGAAGCTTGTCGCTGCTGAGCCTTATTTCTGTAATGTGCCTTATTTTTTCAACAGTGAATACAACTTCAGCTTCTGCGGGTGCGTCCAGTCTTTTTTCGATTTTCTCCAGTTTCTTTTGAACATAGTCTCTCAATGCGTCAGATGGTTCAAGGTTCTTGAAGGACACAGAAGTGTTCATACATACACCTCCCTAGTATTGTTTACGTTTACTTGAAGGGAGAATTCTTAAAGCCTCCCTGTACTTTGCCACTGTTCTTCTTGCAATATTGATTCCCTGTGATTTAAGAATTTTGGCAATCTTGTCATCACTTAAAGGCTTTCTTGAATCCTCTTCTTCAACTATTTTTTTTATTTTATCATGAACGCTGACAGATGCAATGGAATCTCCTCCTTTTTTTGAAATAGAGCTGTTAAAAAAGAATTTGAGTTCATATACCCCCTGGGGAGTATATACATATTTATTGGTGGTGACACGGCTTATTGTTGAAGCATGCATTTCAAGATCTTCAGCAATATCGTTCAGGACCATCGGTTTCAGGTATTCAATTCCTTTTTCAAAGAACTCTCTCTGATGCTTCAGGATGGAGTCAGTAACCCTGTATATGGTTCTCTGACGCTGATAAATACTTTTTATAAGCCCTGATGCGGTCCGGATTCTTTCCCGTAAATAACTTTTTGTATCCCTGTCAATTTTTTCTGCTGAATTTTCCACAGCCTTTTCATAATAAGGGTTTATGTGAAGATTGGGGAACCCGTCATCATTTAGTACAATTATAAAATCGTCATTCTCTTTATAAATGTAAATATCTGGAGTGATATAATTTGCAGTTTCATCAAAAAAAGCTCTTCCGGGCTTTGGTTCAAGTGATCTTATTATTTCTGCATATTCCATTACAAGATCTGTGGAAATGCTCATTGCCTTTGCAATGTTTTTTATTTTATTGTTTCCTAAATCAGGCAGATGATTCTTTATCAGTGTTTCAAGTTTTTCGTCACTTATGCCCAGGAGTTTCAGCTGGTTCAAAAGGCATTCCTGAAGAGATCTTGCACACACGCCCGGGGGGTCAAGGGTCTGAATCATTGTTTCAAGGATATATTCAGTATCTTCTGGATCTGTCTGTGCAATCTGTGATATTTCATCGATATCTATTTTAAGATATCCGTCCATGTCAATATTCCCAATCACAGCTGATGCAATCCGTTCTTCCTCTTCAGTAGGGGAAAGCATCTTGAACTGCCAGAGCAGATGATCTTCAAGGCTGTCTTTTTTGGAAACAAATGCTTCGTATTTAGGGCCTTCCTTTATTTCCGGATCAAAATTCATTCTTCCTGGAGTATTATATTCTTCAATATAGTTTTCCCAGTCGGTTTCACTTGGGAATTTGTCTTCCTTCAGTTCTACAGTACGCTCTTCCGAAGAAACCTCCTTCGGGCTTTCTTCGCTGGAAGCGGCATCGTCGGAAATTCTTTCTTCAAGAGCAGGATTTTCTATAAGCTCCTGCTGAATTGTTTCAATGAGCTCCTGTCTTGACAGCTGAAGCAGTTTTATTGCCTGCTGCAGCTGCGGAGTCATTACAAGCTGCTGTGATAGTTTTAGATCCTGTCTTAGTTCAAAGGCCATTTTTAAGTTTCTTTATCTGTTTTAAACTGAAATTAATCATTAAATCTACATTTTAAAGTTTTTTCCAAGATACGTTTTTTTAACTGTTTCATCCTCTGCAACTTCTTCAGGAGTTCCGCTTTTTATTATTGTTCCGTTATTGATTATATATGCGGTATCGCAGACTCCAAGTGTTTCTCTTACATTATGATCTGATATAAGTACTCCTATGTTTTTTTGTGAAAGATAGGATATTATTTCCTGAAGATCAGATACTGCAATAGGGTCGACCCCTGCAAAGGGCTCATCCAGGAGAACAAAATCAGGATCAGTTGATAAAACCCTGCATATTTCAAGCCGTCTTCTTTCACCGCCCGAAAGGCTTTCTGCCTTCTGATTTTTCAGTCTTTCAATATTGAACTCGCTTAAAAGAGAGTCTATTTTTGATTCAATTTCATTTTTTTTAAGTTCTGTATGCTCAAGTATAATTTTAAGGTTGTCTGAAACTGAAAGTTTCTTGAATACAGATGCCTCCTGTGGAAGATATCCTATCCCCTTTTTACCTCTTTTATATATCTGATAGCCTGTAATGTCGAGATGATCGAGAAGAACACTGCCGCTGTCAGGAGTAATGAGCCCGACGGCCATGTTGAAAGTTGTTGTTTTACCGGCTCCGTTGGGACCGAGAAGCCCAGTAATTGTAGAGGTGCTGATCGATATGTTGACTCCTGAAACAACTTTTCTTTTCCCGTATGATTTTTCAAGATTTTTTAGGTGCAGAGTTTTCATATCATTCATTTGTAAAGGTTGCTTCCACTTGGGATCCTGATTTTTTTTCAACTTCCATTACACCTGTTTTTATGAAGTAGGTGATGGAATCCCCTGAAATTTTATTCCCTGAATCCATTATTTCCGGCCGTCCTCCGGTGAGTATTAGAATTTCCTTGTCAGAATAAAAAACAGCGTTTTCTGCTCTTGCTCTTTTTTCTTCCATCCGGATTCTTACATTCCCTTTTGCCTCTATTGATTCAAATGAGTTTCTGTCCGGGGAGGTGCCTGCTGAATCAGATTTTTTGTGATGGACAACAAGCTCTTCACAGTTGATTATTGTTTTTCCGTTAACAACATTAACATTTCCTGAAAAAACTGTAATATTTTTATCCTGAATTACTTTCATCGAGTCTGCTTTTATGTTGGTGGGCTCGGTTTTTTTTTCGGCCTGGGCCTGAACAAAAGAAAATCCTGTAAAGAAAATAAGAGCTGCAATCAGCAATATTGATTTAAATTTCATTTAAAACCCCTTTAACGTTACTGATAAGTGTCAGAGTATCGGCTTCAATGTCAAATTCGCCTCTGTCAGAAATAAAAATAGAGGTTTGTGACTCAATCCTGACTCTTCCATTGAGGTATATCATTTTTTTGTCATTTTTGAAAAAAACTTTGTCGCATGTGATTTTATACTGGTTATTAAACGCTCTGATATTCTGATCAAGTTCAAGGTTTTTGTCCGTTGTGCTGAGTCTGCCTCTGTCAGCAAATATTCTTATGTCAGGCTGTCCCTGCTTTATCAGAATAACTTCTATAGAATCAAGCATTAATGATTTTGAGGAAAAGTCTTCCATTGTGCCTGACTTAGCCTTTATTTTATATAAAAGCTCTCCTTTTGAAGAAATATTGTGAGAAAGATTTGAGATGGTTACTGTTCCATTATTTTCGCAGAAGGACAGTCCGGGAGTAATGAAAAGCACTGATAAAATGAAAAAAAAGAGAGAAAAATTTTTAAAACTCAATTACTTTTCTCCGGAGTGGTGAAAATTTCTATGGTTTTTTCCCATAGCCCCTTTGATTTAAGTATAAGCTCGCAGACTTCCCTGACAGCACCTTTTCCGCCATAATCTGATGTAACATATGATGCAGCATTTTTTACCTCTGTACACGATCCCGGGACTGTTACTGGAATTCCGCAGAGCTTCATTACCGGGATATCTATAAGGTCATCTCCCATGCAGCAGATGTTTTCTCTTTTGATATCAAGTTCTTTTTCAATTATCTCAACTACTTCATTTTTTTTACTGATGTTTTGAAAAACCGGGTTTATGCCGAGTTCCCTGCATCTTCTTGATACCATTTCAGACTTTCTTGCAGTGACAACAGCCGTTTTTATCCCGGCACTCTGAAGAAGTCTTATGCCGAGTCCGTCTTTAACTGAAAAGCTTTTCAGCTCTTCACCGGAAGAAGTGTAGGTTATTGTTCCGTCTGTTAAAATTCCGTCCACATCGAGAAGAAGGAGTTCGGTCTTTTCAAAAATAAACAAAGGCTTATTCACAGGATGCCTCTTTAATTCTTATAAGAGTTTTTACAAGGCTGTGAACCTTGTCAAGAAACAGGGAGTTCGGGCCGTCGCAAAGAGCATTGTCAGGGTCGGGATGGATTTCCATGAAAACTCCGTCAACTCCGGCTGCAACAGCTGATTTTGCAAGAACAGGAGCCATTTCTCTCTGACCCGATGATGAAGATCCCAGCCCTCCAGGTATCTGAATGCTGTGGGTTGCATCAAAAACAACCGGGACTCCGAAGTTTCTGATTATCGGAATTCCTCTGAAGTCAACTACAAGATTGTTGTAACCGAAAGTTGTACCTCTTTCGGTTATGATTATCTGATCGTTTCCTGTAGCTTTTGCCTTGTCTATAATATTCTTGACATCCCAGGGGGCAAGAAACTGCCCTTTTTTTATGTTTACAGGCAGCTGTGTTTCCGAAGCCTTCAAAATAAGGTCTGTCTGCCTGCATAGAAAAGCAGGTATCTGAATAATGTCAAGAACGTCTTTAACTGCATCTGCATCTTCAGGATGATGAATGTCTGAAGTTACAGGAAGTCCGAATCTGTTTTTTATTTCTTCCAGATATTTAAGTCCGTCATACTTTCCCGGGCCTCTGAAAGAGGATATGGAAGTACGGTTAGCCTTGTCATATGAGGCTTTGAATATTATTTCTATTTATTCCTGTTCTTTTATTTCACAAAGTTTTTCAGCAATCTGAAAAAGGATTTCTCTTTTTTCGATCACACAGGGCCCTGCGATTATGAACAGTTTTTTTTCCTTAAAAATATTTAGCATTATAAATTGTCTCCGCATCTGTTAGTTTGTCAAAGATAAAAACCTATTGCTTTAATGTCAATATATTTTGAGGTTCTGCGCCTGATGATCCAATCGATAATATTTTACCATTTATACTTGATAACTGTTACCCTTGCTGATATTCATAAAAAAATTTAAAAATCTGTAACGGAGGTTGTTGTGGTACGAAGAAAAACAGGAAAAAATACAAATGGCAGTTTTAAGAAGCTCTGGCTTATTCTGCTTTCTTTAATATTGGTAGGACTTGTTGTTTTCGGAAGAATTTTCTGGTTTGAAGGAAAAGTTCCCAAAGCTTCTCTGGATGAAATCTCAACTTCAATCGGGAATAATACCCAGATTGTAATTCCGGTTACAGATGAGGGCAGGGGACTGAGCGAGGTATCCCTTTATCTTAACGCAGGTGACAGAGAGATTCTGCTTGAACAGAAAACTTTCGAGCCCAAAGGCTTTATGCAGGGAACAGGAGTCGATTCCTATGAAATATCTTTAAAATTCAATCCCAGAGAACTCGGACTTGCAGACAGCATGGCAACTCTGAGGCTTCTTGTAAGAGACTCTTCATTCAGATCTTTTTTCAAGGGTAACAAGCTTTATCTTCAAAAGGATGTAATTATCGATACTACCCCTCCTGATATTTCAGTTCTTTCCAGGCAGCATTATATTACGCCGGGAGGAACCGGTCTTGTGTGCTACAAGGTTTCGGAACTCGATTCAAAAGACGGTGTAATGGTTGGAGATGAGTTTTTCCCGGGATATTCTGGTTTTATAAAAGATCCTCACTATAAGATTGCTTTTTTCGCCCTTGATCACAGGCCTGATAAAAACAAGCCGCTCTATCTTGTTGCGGTTGACAGGGCAGGGAACGAAAGAAAAGCTGGTTTCCCTTATTACATAAGAAATGCATCATTCAAAGAGGACAGAATAAATATATCTGATAATTTTCTTGCATGGAAAATGCCTGAGTTCAATGTTCCGGTGGAAGATCCTTCTGATCTTGTAAAAAAATTTCTTTATATAAACAATGAGTACAGAATGGAAAATTCAAGGGAGCTTACAAAGGTTTCTGAAAACAGCGAACAGAAAAAACTCTGGGATAATTATTTTATACAGATGGGTGGTTCCGCAAAACGTGCAGGATTTGCCGACCACAGATTTTATTATTACAAGAACAAGAAAATTGATGACGCATATCATATGGGGCTTGATCTTGCTTCTGTTTCCAATGCACAGGTTCCTGCGGCAAACAGCGGAATAGTGGCAGACGTTCAGACAATAGGAATTTACGGACTTACTGTTACCATAGATCATGGTTTCGGGCTTTTCAGCTGTTATTCCCATTTAAGTCAGGCCGACGTCAAAAAAGGAGATACTGTTGAAAGAGGGCAGGTTATCGGGAGAACAGGAACCACAGGTATGGCTGTGGGAGATCATCTTCATTTCGGAATGTTCATAAATAAAAGATTTATCGATCCGATAGAATGGCTCGATCCCAACTGGATAAAAAACAATATTACATCTAAGCTGGATCTGCTTTTGACCTATCAGTAGTCATTATGAAGACCGGCTTTTGAGCAGTTTGACCAAATAATTTTCGAGGTAATCATGACAGATTTTAAAGTAAGAAAAACCTATAAGGAAATAAACGACAAGATTAAGGCAGGAGAAGCTGTTGTTGTAACTGCCGAGGAGATGATCGGCATTGTCGAGAAGGAAGGCGAGGTTGAGGCTGCAAAAAGGATCGATGTTGTAACGACAGGTACTTTTGCGCCTATGTGTTCATCAGGGCTTATGGTGAATACAGGTCAGACAAAGCCGCTTATCAAATTTTCAAAGGCAAGCTTCAATAAAGTGCCTGCCTACGGCGGGCTGGCTGCGGTTGACTGCTATCTTGGAGCCACTGAACCTTCTGAAGAAGATCCGCTGAACAAAGTGTGGCCCGGAAGCTTCAGCTACGGCGGCGGTCATGTAATTGAGGATCTGGTTAACAACAAGCCGGTCAGGCTCTGCTGCTCAGGTTACGGTACAGACTGCTATCCGAATAAAAGCGTTACAAAGGAAATAACCCTTGCTGATCTTCCCTATGCCCTTTTGTGTAATCCAAGAAATGCCTATCAGAACTATAACTGTGCAGTAAATCTTTCAAACAAGACTATTTATACCTACATGGGTACTCTGAAGCCAAGAATGGGTAATGCCAACTACTGTTCTGCAGGACAGCTGAGTCCTCTTCTGAACGACCCTTATCTTAGAACAATAGGAATAGGAACAAGAATTTTTCTCGGTGGGGGAACAGGCTATGTAACCTGGCAGGGAACCCAGTGCAAAATTGAAACCTCCAGAAGGGATAACGGAGTTCCTGATGTTCCTTCAGCAACTATATTTGTCATGGGTGATCTCAAGGAGATGTCGGGAGACTGGCTCAGAGGTGTCAGCATAAGAGGTTACGGATGCTCCCTTGCAGTCGGAATAGGAATCCCGCTCCCTGTACTCAATGAGGAAATGGCAAGATTTACTTCAGTAAGGGATGAGGATATCTATACACAGGTTGTGGACTATTCAAATGATTATCCAAATGCAACTGGAAAAATTATAAAAAAAGTAAGTTATGCCGAACTTAAAAGCGGACAAATTGAAATTGACGGAAGAAAAATACCTTCAGTTCCACTTTCCAGTATGGTAAAAGCAAGGGAAATTGCAGATATTTTGAAGAAACAGATAAGCGATGGAAAATTCCTGCTCGGTGAGCCTCAGTTTCCTGCAGGAGACAAACTTTATTAATTCCGGGACACACAGATGAACGAAGAAATTAAAGAAAAGAAAAAAAAAGGTGTTTTGCGTGAAAATGTCGAAGCAATAATCTTTGCACTGATACTTGCCCTTATTATAAGGGCTTTTGTTGTTCAGGCCTACAAGATTCCTTCAGGATCGATGCTTGATACTCTTCTTATAGGTGATCATATTCTAGTAAATAAATTTATTTACGGAGTGAGAATGCCTTTTACAAACAAGACGATTATTCCTGTTTCCAAACCTGAAAGAGGCGATATTGTAGTTTTTAAAGCCCCTGTAGACCCGCCCAAGGATTTCATAAAAAGAGTGATCGGGCTTCCCGGAGATAAAATAGAGATAAGAAATAAAAAACTTTACATAAATGATAAACGGTACACGGATGAGCCGTACGCAAAATACGAGGACCCCAAAATCTACAAGGGCTTTTTTAATCCAAGGGATAATTTCGGCCCAATCACTGTTCCGGAAAATTCATATTTTATGATGGGCGACAACAGAGACAACTCAACAGACAGCAGGTTTCTTGGAAGCATTGAATATGAAAGGCTGAAAGGCGAAGCTTTTATAATATACTGGTCCTGGGAAAATGACGGTTTTGGCGTGAGATGGTCAAGGCTTGGTAAAATTCTCAGATAGAGATTTTATCATTTCCGGGTCTTTATGCCGGAAACGTTATTCTCAGGCAAAATAAAAAATTAACCTTATTGAGAGCATCGTTAGATGGAATTTAAAAAAAAAAGCATTCTTGATATCAATTCACTGTCAGCTGAAGAAATTAAAATTATTCTTGACACAGCAGATTCCATGAAAGAGATAAATGAAAGGCCTGTCAAGAAAGTTCCCGCTCTGAGGGGAAAAACAATTGTACTTTTTTTTCAGGAACCGAGCACAAGAACAAAGCTTTCCTTTGAGCTTGCCGCCAAAAGGCTCAGTGCAGATTCGGTTTCACTCGCCGCTTCATCCAGTTCAATGAAAAAAGGAGAAACCCTCTTAGACACAGCAAGAACAATTGAAGCCATGAAACCTGATATCCTTGTCATGAGGCATTCAATGTCAGGAGCTCCCCATTATTTGTCCAGGTTTTTAAAATGCTCTATTCTCAATGCCGGAGACGGAAGACATGCTCATCCAAGTCAGGCCCTGCTTGACATGATGACCATAAGAGAAAAAAAGGGGCGCCTCAGTGGTTTAAATATAGCAATCATAGGAGACATTTCAAATTCAAGGGTTGCAAGGTCGAATATGAGAGGGCTTGTAAAGCTTGGAAACAATGTAAGAGTTTTTGGACCGCCTTCAATGATTCCCTTTGGAATCGAGGAGGAATTCAGGGTTGAATGCTGCAGGACAATGAAAGATGCCCTATCAGATGCAGATGCAGTGATAATGCTCAGAATCCAGAAGGAAAGACAGGGTGCAAATCTTTTTTCAAGCGACCGGGAATATTCAAGACTTTTCGGTCTTAACCGTGAAGTTTTAAAATCTGCAAGAAAAGATGTGATAGTAATGCACCCGGGCCCTGTAAACAGAGGGGTGGAAATAACTCCCGAACTTGCAGACAGCGAAATTTCAGTCATAAATGAGCAGGTCTCAAACGGTGTCGCACTTAGAATGGCATTATTTTATCTTGTATCCGGAGGTTTGAAAAATGAAACTACTGATTAAAAACGGAGTCTGTATTCTTTCTGAAAAAGGTGAGAAAAAGACAAATATTTTTATTGAAGACGGAATAATCAGGGAAATTTCCGACTCGGTAAAAGATGCCGATAAAGTTATCGACGCAGAAGGGATGTATGTTTTTCCGGGACTCATAGATATTCATGTGCATCTCAGGGAACCCGGACATGAATACAAGGAAACCATTGAATCAGGTTCAAGGGCAGCTGCAAAAGGCGGATTTACTGATATCTGCTGCATGCCCAACACCAGCCCTGTAAATGACAGCCCTGAAGTGACTTCATTTATAATAAATAAAGCCCTGAAAGCGGGGTTTTCAAAAGTTCATCCTGTTGCCTCGCTTACAAAATCACTTGAAGGTGATGAGATCTGTGATTACGGAGAGCTTAAGGAAACCGGAGCTGTTGCACTTTCTGACGACGGAAGGCCTGTGACCGACTCAGGGGTCATGAGAAGAGCAGTTGAATATGCCAAGGCCTTTGATCTTCCGGTTATATGTCACAGCGAGGAGCTTTCCCTTTCAAAAAACGGAGTGATGAATGAAGGTATTGTATCCACAAGGCTAGGCCTCACAGGGATTCCTGATACTTCAGAAAGTCTTGGTGTAAAGCGTGATATTGAAATTGCATCTCTTGTTGATTATCCTGTTCACATTGCCCATGTCAGTGCTGAAAAAACAGTTGAAATAATAAGAAATGCCAAAAAAAGAAAAATAAAGGTGACTGCAGAAACAGCTCCCCATTATTTTCTGCTTACAGAAGATGCTGTCAATGAGTTTGACGCATACGCAAAAATGAATCCTCCCCTGAGAACTGAAAAAGACAGGCAGGCGATTATCGAAGCTTTGAAAGACGGCACAATAGACGTTATTGCAACAGATCACGCCCCTCACTCAGATGAGGAAAAAATTGTTCCTTTCGAACTTGCCGCCTTTGGAATAACAGGGCTTGAAACATCCCTTCCCCTGAGCCTTGAGCTTGTTTACTCAGGAGATCTTACCATGGAACAGCTTGCTGAGAAGATGAGTATCAATCCGGGAAAGATCGTTGGAATCAACAATGGGATTTTTGAAGGAAATCATGCCAGCCTTACAATAGTAAACCCGGATTTTGAATGGACCGTTACAAGGGATGATTTTGTTTCCAAAAGCAAAAATTCACCTTTTACCGGAAGAAAAGTTAAAGGTGTTTGTGAATATACAATAAGAGAAGGAAAAATTATCTGGAGCAGAACAAATTGATCGATTTGCCTGATACAGCGAAAAAAATTCTTATTGCAGATGATGATGAGGGGATAAGAGAGTTCCTTGAAATAATTCTTTCAAGGCAAAACTATGAAACATATACTGCTGACAGCGGCAAAAGCGCTGTTTCTGCAATAGACGATCTTTATTTTGATCTGATCCTGTGCGACATAAGGCTCGGGGATATAAGCGGGATTGAAGTCTTAAAGCATGCAAGGAAAAAATATCCCGATATTACGGTGATAATGATGTCTGCGTATGCAACTACTGAAAATGCTGTTGAAGCTATGAACAACGGGGCATACGACTATCTTCCCAAACCTTTTGACAATGATGATCTTCTTAATGCTCTTTCAAGAGCTCTTGAAATGAAGTCTGTTGAAAAGGACAGGGAGGATATTGAAAAAACTCTCAAGCAGAACATTTATTTCAACAGAATTGTAGGTTCAAGCCTTAAAATGGTCGATATCTACAAAAAAATAGAAAAAGCGGCTCCTACAAAAACAAACATAATGATAACCGGTGAATCTGGTACCGGAAAGGAGCTTATAGCAAGAGCGGTTCACGAGCAGAGCGAAAGAAGGGATTTCCCTTTTGTGGTGATAAACTGCGGCGGCATTCCCGAAAACCTCATGGAAAGCGAGTTTTTCGGTTATGTGAAAGGGGCATTCACCGGGGCGGAACGTGATAAGAAAGGTCTTTTTGCAGCGGCACACAAGGGAACTCTTTTTCTGGATGAAATATCGGAACTTCCAATAACTCTTCAGGTAAAACTTTTAAGAGCTGTTCAGGAAAGAAAAATTAAACCTGTGGGAGGAAATATAGAATTCAATATAGATGTAAGAATTATCTGCGCCACCAACAGGAATCTTGAAAAAGAAGTAATAGAGGGCAGGTTCAGGGAAGATCTGTTTTACCGTCTCAATGTGATTGAGCTGAAAATTCCCCCTTTAAGAGAAAGAAAAGACGATGTAAAAACCCTTGCACAGCATTTTATGGACAAATATGCAAAGGAAACTGGTAAAAAAATTTCCAAACTGTCCTCTTATGCACTTGATCTTTTGCAGAAATATGATTTTCCGGGGAATGTAAGGGAGCTTGAAAATATAATCGAACGAAGTGTAGCCCTTTCTTCAACCAACATAATTTTACCGGAAAGCCTTTCTCTTTCATTTCATAAAAGGGAAATGTCAAAGACATATGAAATTTCAGAAAGGAAGCCGTCAGGTTTTTCAAGCGATTTCTGTCTTGACCTTAATTCGGTTGAGTCAGGTGTAAACCTGGATGAAATCCTTGCTGAAACAGAAAAAAGCTATCTTTTAAAAGCTCTTGAGATTACTGAAGGAGGAAAGAAAAAAGCAGCCAGACTTTTAAATATCTCTTTCAGATCCTTCAGGTACAGACTTAAAAAACTTGATATTGAATAAATTCAGAAGTTTTTTATATCACCTTGCATCATTTTTTGAGGACAGCTTCCGTGCCCTGGGTTTCTTATCAGGAGCAATAAAATAATTACAGAAATTAAAACCATCCCCCCAAGCGCGGTCTGAAACCCTGAAAACTGGTCTCCAAAACCTGTTCCTGTAATATATAAACCTGAAAAAACAGTGCTTCCTACTGCGGAACCTATAGGCATAAGCAGTGTGTTGAAGGCAGAAAACATTCCTTCTTCGCCTTTTGGTGCAGATTTTAAAATTACTGCAGACGTGGCAACAAGATAGGATGACATTCCAAGTCCGAAAACTGCCATCAGGAATATCAGAAGAAAATACGATGTCTTTTCACCAAGAAAAAAAGAAAAGACCACTCCTGAAAAAACAAGAAAAAAACCTGTTTTTATTGTTTTCCATTCAAGTGATCTGTCTGCAAATTTTCCTGCAACAGGTGTGGCAAGAAACATTACTGCAGAAAGCACCATGAGAACTGCTCCTACTCTGTCAGTGGAAAGGTTCCAGACTCTTACCATGAAAAATGGAAAAATAATTACCCACCCCTGCATTATCATTAAAACAAACATTTTTAAAAAAAAGGCTGTTTTAAATACTTTGTCCTTAAAAGCCGAAAATCTCACAAGCGGAAAGGAGTATTTTTTTTCATGCCTGTAAAAAATATATCCGCAGGCTGTAAATCCGAAAAAAAGAACAAATATTGCAGGCTCTTTGATCCTTAAGGTTGAAAGTTTAGAAAGAAAACCAAGGAAAAGAACAAGAAAAGCAATGCTGATAAAGGTTCCCGCAAGGTCAAATCCGGTTTTTGCTCTTTTTTCAGGATCAATTCTTTTAAAAGCTCTGAATCCGATTAGAATACAGCTTATTATTCCAAGAGGAACCTGGCCTATAAATATCCAGTGCCATGAAAAATGCATTAGAATTATTCCGCCTATCGGCGGTCCGCAGGCATTCCCTATTCCAACAGACATCATCATGAGTCCGAGAGTGGAACCAATTTTATCATATGGATAATTTCTCAAAATTACAGCTCCTGAAGCGGCGGCAGCCATTGCACCTCCAAGACCCTGCAAAATTCTTGAAATTATGAGCCAGTGAAACTTAAAAGATATCCCGCACAAAAATGAACTCAGCGTGAAAATGAAAATTCCGGTAAAGAAAAGTCCTTCTGCCTCAAAAATATCGGAACATCTTCCGAAAAAAAGCTGAGTTGCTGCCATTATCCCTACATAAACTGTTATAATGACTGCGGCGGCATCAATTGAGACTTCAAACGATTTTGAAAGAACAGGGAGCATTACATTTACGACCGACATGTCTATTCCTGCAAGAAAAAGACCGGTACAAAGAGAGAATGTAAGTCTTCTGAGATTTTTTTCTGATTTATTGTTCATTTTTTCCCGCAGTCTGAAACTGGTTTGTAAAAAGAAAATTTTTCATTTCAAAGGTCATTTCTTCCACAGCCTGTCCAAGCGCTTCCATTATATGCTTTTCTCTTATTGTTATTCTGATGTGGTTTGGAAATCTGAAAGATGTCATGGTGCGAACCATAAAGCCTTTTTTTATGAGTTTTCTGTAAGCCAGCTGGTCATTGAAGAGAAGTCCTGCGATTACATAGTTGCCTTCTCCCTGAATTACATCGAGCCCAAGAGATTCAAGCTTTGGAATTATTACAGATTTTCCCTCTGATACAAGATTTTTAGTGTCCTCAATATGTCCGCTGTCTCCGAATGCAGCAATGGCGGCAGACTGAGCGGCAGAGTTGATTGAATAGACAATTCTTGTTCTGCATACGTCATAGACCGCTTCCCGGCTTCCCATCAGGTATCCTATTCTGAGTCCTGCGAGTCCGTACATTTTGGAAAAGGTTCTGAATACAAGAAGATTGTCATATCTGTCTATAAGCTTTGTGCCGTCAGGGAAATCTTTTTTGTCCACAAACTCGCAGTATGCTTCATCCAGAACAACAATTGCCCTTCCGTCAACTTTGTCCATAAAGTTTATCAGGGTTTTTTCATCAACATAAGTTCCTGTTGGATTGTTAGGGTTGCAGATAAAAATAATTTTTGTCCGTTCATCCATGAATGCAAGCATTGCATCAAGGTCAAACCCGTTGTTTTTCATAGGGGTGAGTCTTGCTTCAACTCCTGAAAATTCGGCAACCCATTCATAGACGGCAAAAGTCTTGTCTCCTGTTATTATATTGTCTCCCTGGCTGCAGTATGCCTTTATCACAAACTGAATTATTTCGTTTGCACCGTTTCCAAAGATTATCTGGTCAGGATGAAGATTTAATTTTTCTGCAATAAATTCTTTCAGATCATAGGCGTCACCGCTTGGATAGACGGCCATTTCCTTTGGCTTAAGTCTGTTAAGAGCTTCAACTGCACCTTTTGGAGGGCCCAGAGGGTTTTCATTGTTGTTAAGTCTGTGAAGAACAGGAACATTGTAATATTTTTTGAGAAGATGGTCAGGCTTTGAAGGTATATATGGTTCAAATTCTCTTACAAAATCGGGAACAAGCATTGAAGGATGTCTTTTCAATTTTTTTCTCCTTTGCTGAAAAGAGTTCTGCTCATGACCAGAAGATCTCCCCCGGCTCCGAAAGGAAGAAAAATTGAAGGCTTAAACCCTTTTCTGATAAGCATCGGCGATATTTTAACCTGAGACTGCTCCGAAAGATCAATATCAACTGAAAGATTTTCAATCCCAAGATCTGTGAAATAATTTATATGGAGATCAAGGTTCTTTTCAAAATCGTCTCCTGGCATCATAATTTTCAGCATGGCCTTTTTTGTCTGGGTTGAAACTTTAGAAGCAAATACGCTTGGCTGTTTTTCAAAATCAGAAGGATTTTCAACCAGGGAGATTTTTCTTGGAAGATCCTGAGCATGAATTGAATTTAAAACATAATCTTTAATATCAGGATGAATGTATATATCTCCTCCGTGATCGTCTGAAAGCGGGAAAAACCAGGCAGTTTTCTCACCATTTTCATCAATGAGCCTGCCCGCAGGAATAAAATATTTTTGTGGAAAATACGATTTTTCATAAAAAGTGCAGAAAACGCCTTTGTAGTTTTTTCTGGCTACTTTTTCAAGCAGATGGCATGCAAGGTCCTCGGCTGTTTCTTGTTTGAGGTTTGAGCTGAAAACAAAGGGACCGAAAAACTCAAGAAGCTCCGGCCTTGTTTCAATGCACAGAGCTCCGCCTGTTACAGTATTTTTTTCATCAAGAGATATTACGGCAGTAAGTTCTCCTGATTTAAAAAGAGCTTTAAGCCTTTGAGGCGAAAAGAACAAAGGATGATAGTCTGTACCTCCAAACAATTTAATCAGCAGAGCAGCGAACTCTGTTATCTGATTTTCATCAGGTCGTACAAGTCTGAAAAAATTAATTTCATCAGGAGGATCAATATTTTCTGTGTCATGTTCAAAATTTTTATTTACAGAAAAATTAAGCCTTATTTTGCCGAACTGAAGTTGTTCCATCAGAAAATCATCAACATATCTTGAAGCGATTGCAAGCCCGAGTCCGCTTTGATTTAAGGTGTCTGAGGGATCAGGTTTGAAAGGAAGATTAAAAGCTGCTAGGTCCAGATTTGAAGGAAAAATTTCAATGGAAAGAACAACCCGGTCAGCCTTGTCAGTAACAGATATTTGTACAGGTTCGGTGTTTTGTTCTGGAGAGCCGAGTGCTGAAACAACTTCCTCGCAGGAAAGCCTCAGTTTGAGGGATGTTTTTTTGCCGCATCCTGAATCAGTGCATGCTTTTTCTACAAAGCCAAGAGACTGTGCAAGCATTTCACTGGAAGGGAAAAAAGTGTTTTTATGAATTTTATCCATTTTTAATCCTCTGGGAATCAAAGTAATCGGAAACTGAAAAGTCCAGAATTTTTCTGGCCATATCGGAGTAAATTTTAATTTCATTGAAATGCGGCGGGGTTTTCTGCATAAGTATTGCATCTTTACCAAACCACAGGGGCATGATTCCTCCGAAATAAAAACCGTGTTTTTTAAGTTCCAGGCAGAAATTATTTACTCCGGGCTCTGCAAGTGAAATAAAAACCTGAGTTACTTCAAAATCACCTGTAACAATTTCTTCTTCAATAAATTTTCTAAAGTCGCATCCGGGTTTTGACACGTTTACTCTTTTAACTTTGGGACCCTGGTATTCTTCTGTGTCTGAAACCGTTTTATCAGGAAGATTAATTGCAGGATCAGTTCTGAAATCTCTTTTAATGTTCAGGCCCGAGTAAATTTCAGTTAAAATACTTTTATAAATTTCTGGAATATAGACTTTTACAGACTCTTTGTTTGTTTTTACGGAGCAGGAGTAAACACAGGAGATTCTTTCACTGGTTCTGTTTGCCTCCCCCATGCTGTCTGAGGGCGGAACAAGCGCAGCTTCAACTGCTGTGACATGGAATCCAGAATCCTCAGACATTTTCTGGGTTATTGTATGGTTGCACACTGATTCGCCGTACAATGATTCAATTGAACCTTCATTTTTGAAATAATCGAGGCAGGCTGAAACAATTTCAGAAATAAGGTTTGCTCCCCTGTATGAAAATTCTGTCATTATCATTCCGCCTTCTTTTACCCCATGGTATGGAGCGCTGCTTTTAAACATGGCCATGCAGGCGATAACTTCACTTTTTTCATTAATTCCTATGACACTGTGTATATCACCTTTTTCATGAAGGCTTATGAGCTGTTTTTCATCATACCAGTACCTGGCAGGGTATGATTCCTTGTAAACTGCATAGGTCAGCTGGGCAATCCCTTCAGCGTATTCCGAAGAAAAAGGAATAATTTTTGTCTTTAGGCCTGGAGTATAAATTTTTTCTAATTTTGAGTAAGCGGGATTTTTTTTCATAAAAGCTCTTTTTTTTAAGGAAACAACTTATTAAAATAAATACAAGACATTACAATACTTATTTTTTAAAAGGAAATAAAATTTTAACTAAAGAATAATAAGTAAGAATATTCTGAATTCAGTAAAAGAGATGAAATATGAGAAAATGCTGATTTTTTTCTAAAAAATATAAAACAAGAAGCTGTAATCAAGCTTCTTAAATTCATTTTTATGTCTTTTTTTTCAGATATTAATTGCAGGCAGAGCGTCTGCAAGGCTTAAAAAAATCTGAAGTTAAGTGTCGCCATATAAAAAAAGCCGGTAAGAAATGCAAATCTTACCGGCCGTTTTTGAAATATTTATCAGCAGACTATTTTATCCACTTGCTTACAATTTCAGGATTTTTTTCAACCCAGATCACTGCATTTTTTTCAGCTTCGCCGTTTTCCATGTTCATGGCCATGACTTGGCCTATCTCTGAAGGGCCCCACTGAAAATTATCAAGAATTTTATAAACTTCAGGCATATCTTTTTTAAGCCCTTTTCTTACAAAAGTATTGATTGTTTCGGATTCTCCGAAAACTTTTTTGGGGTCTTCAAGAAACTTGAGGTCAAACTTTGCAAACTTCCAGTGAGGAACCCATCCTGTAACAACAACCCATTTTTTGTCATCATATCTGCTTTTAAGCATTGCAGTCATTATCGGGCCGCTGGAATCCTTAAGCTCGAGGTTTTTTATATTATATTCTTCTATTGCTTTTTCAGACTTGCTCATTATTCCGGCTCCGGGATCGATTCCGATTATTTCACCGTCAAATTTTTCTGCTGAACCGTCAAGTTGTGCAATTGAATTGATTGTTACATATGCTGGTACAACAAGTCCTATTTTTGCGCCTTCCATGCTTGGCCCAAGATCAACTATGTCGTTTTTATACTTTTCTACATAATGACCGTGTGTAACCGGAAGCCATGCTGTTGTAAGAGCATCCTGGCCACCGTCAGCAAGAGATGCATACATTGCTGCTGCCGAAACAGAAGTCAGCTCGACATCATAATCAGTATGTTTTTCAATGACAGCTTTCATTACATTTGAACTTGCTGTTGCACATGCCCATTCAACATAGACAATTTTTACTTTTTTCCCTGCAAAAGAATTTGAGGAAAAAAGAAATACCATGCAAAGACTCAGCATTAACGCCGTAAAAAGTTTAAGGTTTTTCATGTTTCTCTCCTTTATTTTTTGATTTAGTGTTCCTTATTTACATCATCATGCTTCTGCTTTCCAACCTGCTGGAGGATTCTGTCGAGCAGAATTGCGATGATTACTATACCTATTCCAGCTTCAAAACCTTTTCCGCTCTGAAGCCTCTGAATTGCTTTCCACACTTCACCGCCAAGACCTTTGGCTCCGATCATTGCTGCAATAACAACCATTGAAAGTGCAAGCATTACAGTCTGGTTTATTCCGGCCATTATTGTAGGAGTTGCCATTGGCAGCTGAAGTTTAAACAGTTTCTGTCTTGGATTGGAACCGAATGCGTCTGCCGCTTCCACAAGTTCGGTTGGAACCTGTCTTATGCCAAGGCAGGTGAGTCTGATAACCGGAGGAACAGAAAATATAACTGTTGAAAATATTGCCGCAACCTTTCCAAGCCCGAAAAAAGGTATTGCCGGGATCAGGTAAACAAAGGCAGGCATAGTCTGCATAAAGTCAAGCACCGGCATTGTAACTTTGTACGAGGTCTGGTTGAGGGCAGCCAGAATTCCAAGGGGCAGCCCTATGAGCATAGAAAATAGAGTGGCAATAATTACAAGGGCCAGAGTATCAAGAGTAGGGTACCACAGACCGAGATTGAGGATCAGTGACAGACCTGCAAAAGATAAAATTGCAACCCCTCTTTTTCTGGTAAGATACCATGAAAGAGCTGTAACAATTATTATGAATAAAACAGGATGTATAGAAGTCATTCCTGCAACCATGAGATCGATTACCGACTCAATTCCTCTGGACATCGATTTTGTGATGAATGAAAAATTGGTGTCAAGAAAGTCGATGCTTTTTTCAATTCCCTCCCCAAGGGGGATTCTCGGAATGTTAAAGTCCATATCAGTTTCCTCCTTCAGCAAGAGCAGCGAGTAAAGTACCTCTTATTATAACGCCCTTAAGTTTTTTATTTTCATCAACAACCCCAAGAGGATATGGAAGATTGTGCAAAATTTCGAAAAGTTCTGATGCAGGTGTTTCAGGGGCTACGGTTATAATATCCTCTTCAATGATCTTTGTCAGATCCTTGTCTCCTCTGTTTAAAGCTTCAGAGGCTTTTTCAGCTGTAACCATTCCTACAAGCGTATTGTCCTGCCTTGTTATGAAAAGTTTTGAGAAGTTGTTGTTCTTCATTTTTCTCAGGGCGGCTCTTGGTCCGTCGTTTCTGAGGTGTGCTGTTGTTCTTACTTTATTCATTACATGCTGAGCTGTCAGAACTTTGGTTATATTTACATCTTCAACAAACTTTTCCACATATCTGGATGCAGGATTCATTAATATGTCTTCGGGAGTTCCTATCTGTACAACCTTGCCGTCTTTCATGAGAACAATCCTGTCTCCAAGCTTGAGGGCTTCATCAAGGTCATGGCTGATAAAAACAATGGTTTTCTGAACCTTGTCCTGAAGATCGAGCAGTTCGTCCTGCATATCGCTTCTTATGAGAGGGTCGAGTGCGGAAAATGCCTCGTCCATTAATAGGATATCGGGGTTGAGTGCAAGAGCCCTTGCAAGTCCGACTCTCTGCTGCATTCCGCCGCTCAGCTGTGAAGGGTAGCTGTCTTCATGGCCTTTAAGGCCTACCTGCTCAAGAACTTCAATTGCTCTTTTTCTTCTTTCCTCCGGATTAACTCCTTTTATTTCAAGGCCGTACTCTGCATTTTGCGCAACTGTTCTATGGGGAAATAATGCGAAATGCTGAAAAACCATCCCGAACTTTTCCTGTCTCATCTTTCTCAGTTCAGCGTCATCAAGTTTTCCTATATCAACTCCGTCAATCATAATATGCCCGTCCGAGGGCTCAATCAGTCTGTTGATGCATCTTACAAGAGTTGATTTTCCGCTTCCGGAAAGACCCATTACAACAAGGATTTCGCCTTCCTTAACATCAAAGCTTACACCGCCGACTCCGACTGCATGCTTTGTCTTGTCAAGAAGTTCGTCCTTTGTCATTCCGTCTTTTAAAAGCTTTATGGCTTTTTTCGGATTGGGTCCAAAAATTTTGTACACGTCTTTAATCTGTATTTTGGACATTGTTTTTTCCTGTAATTTATAATTATTGGGGTAAATTAAGATTGTATTTTATAATACATTAAAATGTATTTTAATTGATATACAAAATTAATTGTGTAAGCAAAAAAAATTATATAACTGACTGTAAACTTTATATAACTGATATAAAGCTCAGCTCAGGAAATTTCAGGCGGCGAAAAGTCTATTACTATGCTGATAAGAATAAGGTGGTTTTTATTTGATAAGACTGGTTTGTTGTTTTTTATTTTCTGACTGTGAGTTTCGATACTTTCCTCCATAAAAAATATTTATAAAATTCAATAATTTAATATTTGCATAAAATTAAAAATTTATTGTTTGGGTATATTTAATTGCATATAGATTTAAAAAAGTCAAATCACTAAATCTGAGAAACCGGGCAAAAGCAGGTTTGAGTGTCAATATCCTGTAATTTCAAGAAGTACTTTATCCGGATCGAGAAAATAGCATATTCTGGATTTAAATTTATCAGTCGGTTGAGGAATATTTTTCGGCCCGCCAGTAAATTTTACACCCCCTTTTACAAGCTTTTCCAAAAGAGCGTCAAAGTCCTTTGTTTTAAAGGCCAGATGTCTTATTCCGCAGGTGTTTGGGATGAGATTTTTTTCAATGTATTCACCTTCCGGAGAAAAATATTTCAGGAGTTCGATTTTCATGTCGGTTTTTTCATGTTCAAGAAAAACAACTTCTGCTTTAACATTTTCAAGTCCTGTAAGTTCTTCGATCCATTGTCCGGCAAGCTTTTTTCTTCCCGCTGTTTTAAACCCAAAATATTTCATGTAAAAATCTGCTGATTTATCAAGGTCTTTAACAACAATATTTATATGATCGATCCCCTCTATCATTTTTTAATCCTTATTAGTGTATTTTTTAAAAAAGCGTGGTATAAACTTATATCTTACTTTAAGTTTATGGTACGGTTCTCAATTTTTGTTTTGTCTTATATTTAAACGGAGATTTCAATGCAAAAAATAAAATCTGAAATTTTTAGGTTTGAAGATTTTAAAATTCATCTTGTTGAAGGATATATTCAGAAAACTCCAATTATAGAATACATCGATAAAATTTTAGTCATGGACGGAGGATGCAGATCCGATTCTCCTGCAATAAAAACCTATCTTAACAAGATTTCCGGCGGAAATAAGAAAGTAAAGCTTGTCATAGGTTCTCATATTCACCCCGATCATGCAGGGGGAGCAGGGTATCTGAAAAAATTTCTCAATGTTCCGATGGCTGCTCCGGAAAATATAAATGACTGGTATTCTTCCCTTGGCGGTTTTATCCAGCATAAAATAGACATCTCACTTGGGCATTATGTTGCAGTTGCAACAAAACTTCCTTTCAGGCTGATGTATTATCCAAGAAAAATTGATTTTGATTATGGTCTGGAAAATAAAAAAAACATCCCTTTTTTTGATGACTGGAAAGTTTATTCTGCAAAAGGCCATACACTTCACGATGTTGTTTTTTTCAATGAAAAGGAAAAAATACTTTATGCCGCTGATGTCATATTAAAGGTTAAGGACAGGTTTTTTCTTCCGATCCCTGTAACTTTTCCTCGTCTTATGAAAAAAAGTATTGAAATGATATATGATTTAAAACCTGAGCATATTTTTCTAGCCCACGGCGGATATATGAGCGGCGATATGATTGAAGAGGCCTATTCCGTTCTGACAAAGCAGGCAGACATGATTACAAGGGAATATATGAAAAACAACCTTTTATACAGGCTTACAACCATAGGTGCGGAAATGAAAAACTTTTACGGCGAGATCTGAAATCGAGTCTTTTCAGTAATTCAAAACCCGGTTTCTTACTGGCTTCAGTAAAATTAATTCAGAGCAGTACAGCAGCAGTTTTTAAATCATCAGATTCTGAACTTTCTTAAGCGTTATTCCTTTACAAAGGTTTAACTGTGAGTTTAGAATCTTTTTTTTAATATAATTAACAGATAAACATGAAAAAGAAATTAAACCCTATGATTGTTCCAACAGTTATTTTAGGTGTTATTGCCTCAGTGCTCCTGTTTTACGGTTATCAGAAAGGTTCACATATAAAAGGTTTAAACAATGCCTTTGTCATGACTGTTCAGGTTCTTCCGCTCATGTTTTTTTCATTTATAATTGCCGGAATGATGCAGGTTCTTGTTTCAGGTGAAGCACTGCTTGCCTGGGTTGGACCTGAAGCAGGGATGAAGGGAATTTTTCTTGGCACACTTGCAGGGGCAGTTACACCTGGCGGGCCTTTTGTCTGTCTTCCTCTTATAGCAGGGTTTATTCATTCCGGTGCAGGTATAGGGACAATGGTTGCCTTTATAACATCATGGTCAATATGGGCTGTAATGAGGCTTCCTCTTGAAATCGGAATTCTTGGTCTTGAGTTTACTCTTGTAAGACTTGCTTCAAGTGCTTTGCTTCCTGTTATTGCAGGAGTTTTTGCCCAGTATTTTTTTTCATGGGTTACAATTGTTCAAAAATAATTACAGGAAACATTAATATATGACATTTTTTTCCTTAACTGGTCTTTTTGCCGCAATTTTTATTCTGGCTGCAAGTCCTGGGCCGGGTGTATTTGCAGTTATTTCAACGGCGCTTTCTTCAGGATTTAAAAAGTCTCTGTATCTGATTTCAGGAATGGTTCTTGGAGACATTATTTATCTGCTGTTTGCAGTATTCGGGCTTTCAGCCGCCGCATCGATTATGGGAGATTTTTTTATTGTAATCAAAATATCTGCATCTGCTTATCTTATATGGCTTGGTGTGAAAATTATCATGACAAAGCCTGTTTTAAATCAATCTGATCAGTCTGATATGGGTAATACTGAAAAATCAAAAAGCTTTTTGACAGGCCTTTTCATTACGCTTTCAAACCCGAAGGTTATTTTATTTTACTGCGGTTTTCTTCCTGCATTTGCTGATCTTTCCGAACTTGGGATACAGGATGTAACAGCCATGGCAGTTATTGTATCTTTAGTTTTGTCAATTGTTCTTGCCTCTTATGCATACTTTGCCTCAAAAGCCGCAAAATTTGTGACAAGCAGAAAAGCGGTTGTAAATTTAAACAGATCATCAGGAGGAATAATGATTTTCGCAGGCGCTCTGATTGCAGTAAGATCATAGTTTTTTGAATTAATTCACGGAGTTTTTTATGAAAATTTTTATAATAATTACAGTTTTTTTTGTTGTTTTGGCTGGTGTCATTGTTCTTTTTCTTTCGCAACACGGTCTTTTTCATTCCATAGATATCAAAGAACAAAGTCAGGGTCCCTTTATTCTGGTTTATGAAAAAAATACCGGAGACTATAAGCTTGCAGGCAGTCTGATGGACAGAGTCTATTATGACCTGAAGGATAAATATAATATTGAAACAACAAAGGGATTTGGAATCTATTACGACAATCCAGAAAAAGTTGACCGAAACAGCCTGAGATGTATCGCTGGGTGTATTGTGGAAACTGAAAAAATAAATGATTTTGGGTTTTTAAAGGAAAAATACAAAACAGCTGAACTCCCTGCTTCAAATGCTGTAACAGTCAGTTTTCCATACAACGGCAAAATATCAGTTTTGTTGGGTGTATTTAAAGTATATCCGAAACTTTCATCATATATTGAAGAAAATAAATACCCGGAAAATCCTGTCATGGAAATATATGACCAGCCTGCAGGCATTATAAAATATATTGCCTTTAATAATATTCCCGGAAGTTTTTTTGAAGATGTGTGGAATAATAACTGAAAATTTACCTGAATCCCGAAAAGTCCGGCCCTGTCAGGAACTGGTTTTAAAAAGGTTTCTGAAGTTATGAACAGACTGTCCTTTTTGAGTGCACCTGACTACGGCCGGATATTGAATGTTTTTTTGTTTATGATGGCAAAGTATCAATCATAGGGATTTTATGAAGATTGTTATCCCAGTTTGCCTTGCCTGAAACAAAAATGTGGGCTGTCGGATTGATTGATAAATCACAGTCAAGACTTCCTGCAGGGACTACCAGAAGTTTTCCTTCCATTTGAATGTTTGGCAGTGCAGACCCGCAAACCGAGCAGAATGATCTGCTGTGCTGAGTTGAACCAAGTGTGAAGTTTCTTACTTTGTCCTTTCCTGATAACCATTCCAGTGTGGCTGAAGAAGAAAAAAGGTTGGCTCCGTGGGCCGAGCCTGTATCTTTTCTGCACCGGCTGCAGTGGCAGAGATAAAAACTGTCAAAATCTCCGTCTATTTCAAAAGTTACTTCTCCGCAAAGACATGATCCTGGTTTTTTACTCATAATAAAGCTCCTTTTAATTGCATCTGATGCATCTGGACAAAATCAGACTACTGGAAAAGTACTGACGCCCGGATCAGAGCGAACCTGTTTCAGTTCATATGATTGATTTAATTTGTTTTTACTGCTTTTTCCATGCATATGAAAGGGATATCTATGCCGGGGAAAAATATTTCACCAGCCATTTATATCCCAGTTTTTTGTAGAATACCGCAAGCATTTTATTGCCGCTGAATGCGATAAGGCGTATGGCTTTAAATCCGGATTCAGATATGGAACTTTCAGCAAAATTCATCAATTTTACCCCATATCCTTTCCCCTGAAACTTCGGGTCAACTGCCAGACGGTGTATTACGGCAATCGATTCACAGCTGATTTTCCAGTTGACAGTTTTATATTCAGGCTCCTGAGAATTATCAAAGCTTATGACACCCAGCAGACGGCCTGAGTCAGTAAGTTTTGCCAATGAACCATTGTTTATATCATTATTTACACAATCCGGATCAGGGTAATCTTTGTCCCATTGAAATATGCCTTGTTCAATAAGGCTGTCTCTGCATCTGATTAAAAGTGCAAAGACTGACATTGCATCATCTTTTTTTGCAAATTCAAGGTTCATATTTATTAAAATTTGTTTTTTGGGTGCATTTAAGCAAAAATCATAAATTTTCAGTTTTTACAACATGTCTTAAAATAATTGACAAGCAGTAAAACCGGTTTATACTAAATTCAGGTTCCCGTAAATATAAAAAAGAATCAAGAGGTGTTTTATGATGAGAGCATACCCGGTTGAAAAATTTAATTCAAGTGAGGGAAGAGAGATCGGAAGAGC